>NZ_JBEXDX010000028.1:0-112956 GCF_040605995.1 Streptomyces sp. NPDC005492 | reverse complement strand
AGCAGGACGCCGTAGACGTATCCGATGACGACGGCCGCGTACGCGAAGACGGCTGTGAACGGCGTCAGCAGCGCGCAGCCGACCGCCCGCCACCGACAGGAATCCGCAGAGGACAACCAGGACAACGATCAAACGCGCCCGGATATTCGTCATGTCCACTACAGTCCGGTGATTTCCTGACACTGTCAACACTGCTGACTCATGAGTAAGTTTGCCCTCTACCTGCCCTGTTGACACATCAGGCGACCCGGCGCGTGACGTTCAGCAGGTACTCCTTCCGGTTCAGCGGGTTGTGGTCGGTGCGCGCCCGCTCCGGAACGGCGCCGTGCGCGACGGGCGCGTAGTGGTCGAAGACGCATCCCCACTCACCCTCCCCGCGTGTCAGCCCCGGCAACTGCCGCTCCAGCCCGTGCACTTGAGCCGCGGGCACCGTCCCCTCCAGCACACAGCGCGACCCGTGCGTCTCGGTGGTCTGCGGTACGGCGCGCAGCGCGGCGAACACCGGCAGCAGGCCCCCGAGGGTGTCGGCCGGGACCTCGACGCGGAACCGGTGCATCGGTTCGTACACCTGACTCCCCGCCCGCCGCAGCGCCTCGACCAGGACCAGCGGGGTCAGCCCCCGGAAGTCGGCCCCCGTGCTCGACATGCTCTTGTCGAAGCCCTGGTGGGCGTGGCTCTGCCGGGGCGAGTAGCCGGAGTGCGTCATGGTGACCACGCAGTCGGTGACCCGCCAGCCGCGCAGACCCTGGCCGAGCGTCTCGCGCACGGTGTCCTCGACGGCCTTGAAGAAGGCGTACGGCATCGCGCCCAGCTCGACGTCGAGAGCGAACCGCACACCCGAGCCGACCGGGGCCGGGTCGACGCGCAGGCCGACCGTGGCGAGGAACGGGTTCGATCCCTTCTTGTTGAACTCGACCGCCGCGCCCGTGCCGACCGGCCGCTCGACGCACAGCGGTGTCGTCTCGCGGAAGGTGACGTGCACCCCGAACTCCTCGGCGAGCGTGGCCTGGATGACCTCCTTCTGGACCTCGCCGTAGAGGGAGACCGCGGTCTCCTGGCGTACCTCGTCGTGGCGCAGGCCGATCAGCGGGTCCTGCTCGGCGAGCTGGGTGAGCGCGAGGTGCAGGGCGCGCCGGTCGGTGCCGAGGCCCGGGACGACGACGGTTTCGAGGGTCGGCGGCGCGAAGACATGGTCGTACGCCTTCCTCGGTACGCCGATCGCGTCGCCGATCCTGATCTCGCCGAGGCCCCACAGCCTGGCGATCCGGCCCGCCGGGACGGAGTCGGAGCCGATGTCCGTGCCGCGGTCGAAGACGCTGACCGCGGTGACCTTGCCCTCCGCGCCCGCGTCACCGAAGGCGATCCGGTCGCGGGTGCGGAGGGTGCCGGAGAAGATCCGCGCGTAGGCGACCTTCTCCCCCGCCTGGCCGCGCTCGACCTTGAACACCGTGCCGGAGAGCGGGCCTTGGGGGTCGCCGTCGGCGGCGGGGAGCAGCTCCCTGATGCCGGTGATCAGCGCGTCCACGCCGGCGCCGGTGATGGCGGAGCCGAAGTAGACCGGGTGCACGAGGGCCTGGCAGGTCTGGGCGGCGAGGGCCGCGCGCAGGCGGTCGCGGGACACGGTGTTCTCGACGTACGCGGTGAGCAGTTCGTCGTCGTGGTCGGCGAGGACGGCCGCCGCGTCCGGGCCCAGGCCCGGCAGGAAGGCGGCTTCCGGAGTGCCGAGGTCCTCGACCGAGCCCATCGGTACGACCGCTGCCCTGAGCCGCTCGGAGATCGACGACAGGAGATCCCCGTATCGCGCCCCGCGGCGGTCGATCTTGTTGACGAAGAGGAGCGTCGGGATGCGCAACCGCTGGAGCGTGCGCATCAGTACGCGGGTCTGCGGCTGGACGCCCTCGACGGCCGAGACGACCAGGACGGCGCCGTCGAGCACGCCGAGCACGCGCTCCACTTCGGCGATGAAGTCCGGGTGGCCGGGGGTGTCGATGAGGTTGACGGTCACGTCGTCGACCGGGAACGAGACGACGGCCGACTTGATGGTGATGCCCCGCTGCCGCTCCAGAGCGAGGGTGTCGGTGCGGGTGTTCCCGTCGTCGACGCTGCCGATCTCGTCGATCACACCGGCCGAGTGGAGCAGCCGCTCGGTCAGGCTGGTCTTACCCGCGTCTACGTGCGCGAGGATTCCGAGGTTGAGCAAGTGCACCTGGTGTCATGTCCTTCGATGAGGGGGGCCTTCCTTCCTGGGCGGACATGAACGGTGCGCGCATCTCAGGGCTCCTCGGTCGTCGGTGACTGACGCCCCTCAGTGCAGCAGAGCGGCGGGAGCGCTGCCAACGGATTAACGTCCGTACAGGGAACTACGGCGATGAGAGGAGCGCATCGTGCGGGAGATCCTCCCGGAGCTCGGCCGCTGGTACGCGGCGCGGGATCCGTTCGGTCTGGCCACCGTCGTCGCGGTCAGCCGCAGCGCGCCGCGCGATCCCGGTGCGGCGATGGCCGTGGGCCCGGACGACGAGGTCGTGGGCAGTGTGTCCGGGGGCTGTGTGGAGGGCGCCGTCTTCGAGCTGGCGCGGGAGGTCGTGGCGAGCGGCGAGGCCCGGCTGGAGACCTTCGGGTACAGCGACGAGGACGCCTTCGCGGTCGGGCTCACCTGCGGCGGAGAGATCACCGTGCTGGTACGGCCCGTCACGCCCGAGGCCGATCCCTCCTTCGGGGCGGTCGCGCGGTCGGTGGCCGCCCGTGAACCGGTGACCGTGGCGACCGTGATCGACGGTCCGGCCGCGCGCGGTGCCACCCTCGCCGTCTGGCCGGACCGGGTCGGCGGCACCCTCGGCACGACCGGCCTCGACGTGGCGGTCACGGCCGACGCCCGTGGTGAACTCGCCCTCGGGGCAACGGGGTTGCGGCACTTCGGCCCGCGCGGCGAGCGACGCGAGGACTCCGTCACCGTGTTCCTGCACTCCTTCGCGCCACCGCCCCGGATGCTGGTCTTCGGCGCAATCGACTACGCGGCGGCTGTGGCCCGGATCGGCGACTTCCTCGGATACCGGGTCACGGTGTGCGACGCCCGCCCGGTGTTCGCCACGCCGAAGCGGTTCCCGCCGGGCGTGGAGGTGGTCGTGGACTGGCCCCACCGCTATCTGCGCGGCACGGACACCGACGAGCGGACGGTGATCTGCGTCCTGACCCACGACCCGAAGTTCGACGTACCACTGCTGGAGGAGGCCCTGCGCCGACCGGCCGCGTACATCGGGGCGATGGGCAGCCGCCGCACGCACGAGGACCGGATGCGGCGCCTTCTCCAATCCGACCTGAGCGAGGCCGAGTTGGCGCGCCTCCGCTCACCGGTGGGCCTCGACCTCGGCGCCCGCACTCCCGAGGAGGTGGCCGTGTCCGTGGCGGCTGAGATCGTCGCGCTGCGGTGGGGCGGGACGGGGGTCGCGCTGACGGAGGGGGCGGGGGCGATCCATCGGGGGCGGTGAGGTGGCCCGCGGCCAGAGCCTGCATGCGGCCGGAGCACCCATGAACGAGCGCGCAGTCCGCCTGGCGCAGGTGCTCAACTCCCTGACGACTCCCCGGAGTTCTCAGCGCGACCACATGAACCCCGCGCAGGAAACCAGCCGCATCCTCCGTGGGCCCGGGAACCGTTCCCGCCACCACGACACCGGCTCAACTCCCCTACACTCCCCCGGAGTTCTCACCCCCTGAACAACCGCAACCTCCCCGGCAACAACGTCACCGCCATCGCCGCCGCCCCGCCGTACAGCCCCGCCGAACCCAACGCGACCGCATGAAACCCCCGCAAGAAGCGACCCGCGTCCTCCGGTGCCCCCGCGACCGCACCCGCCACCGCGATGCCGATCGCGCCGCCCGTTTGGCGTGCGGTGTTGTTGACGGCGGATGCCAGGCCGGCGCGGTCGGCGGGGACCGTGGCGATGGCCGCGGCGACGACCGCCGGGGTGAGGAGGCCGCAGCCGATGCCCCACAGGAGGAGGGCGGGGAGGAGGGCCGGGAGGCCGGAGTGCGGCTGTGTGCGGGTCAGCAGGGCGAGGCCGGTCGCGGCGATCAGCAGGCCCGTCGTGGCCGGCAGCCGGGATCCGATGCGGCTGGTGATCCGGCCGCCGAAGGGGGCGATCACCGCGAGCGGCGCGAACAGCGGGAGGACGGCCAGTCCCGCGACCAGTGCCGAGCGGTGCTGCACTGACTGCAGGTACAGCATCAGGACGAACAAGGTGCCCAGGGTGCCCAGGTTCATGATCCCGGCGGTGGCGTTCGCCGCGTCGAACGCGGGCCTGCGCAGCAGCGCGGGCGGCAGCATCGCCTCGTCGCCGCGCCGGAGTTCGGCCGCCGTGAGCGCCACGAGGGCCAGGACGGCGACGGATGCGGCGACCAGGACGTTCGGGGAACCGGCTCCCCTGCGTCCGCCCTCGATGAAGGCGTACGTCGTCGCGAGCAGGAGCAGACCGCCCAGCAGCAGTCCGGGCGGATCCAGCCGCCGGGCTCGTGCCTCCCGGCTCTCCTGGACTACGGCCGCCGAGCGAACCAGTGCGAACAGGACGACGGGCACGTTGATGAGGAAGATCGCCCGCCAGCCGAGCCAGTCGGTGAGTGCCCCGCCGAGCAGGGGTCCCGCGGGCAGGGCCAGGCTGCCGACGCCCGCCCAGACGCCGATGGCACGCGCGCGTGCCGCGTCCTCGGGGAACGCGCGGCTGATGATGGCCAGCGTCCCCGGCAGCAGCAGCGCGGCACCGATGCCCTGCACCACCCGGGCGGCGACCAGAACGGCCACGTCCGGAGCCAGCCCGCAGGCGAGGGAGCCCGCGCCGAAGACGGCGAGCCCGGCGAGCACGACGCGCTTGTGGCCGTAACGGTCGCCCGTCGTGCCGCTGGTGAGCATGAGTGCGGCGAGTGCCAGGGCGTAGCCGTCGACCACCCACTGGAGGCCGCCGATGTCGGTGTGCAGGCCGGAGCCGATGCGGGGCAGGGCGACGTTGACGACGGTGACGTCAAGCAGGACCAGGAAGTAGCCGGCGCACATGACGAGCAGGACGGTCCGGGGCGCGGCGTCCCGGCGGGCGGCGAGCGGCCGGGCCTCTCGTGTATCGGCCATGCTGTCTCGCGTACCCCACTGGGCGCCGGCGATCCCGGTCAGCTTCTGGGCGGCAGCCGGTGCAGCACGAGGTCCGTCAAGGTGCCCTTGGTGACGGTCGCCGTGAGGTAGGTGCAGTGCGGCTGGCGTCGGCGGTCGGTCGGGGAACCTGGGTTGAGCAGGCGCAGGCCGGTGGGGGCCGTGGTGTCCCAGGGGATGTGGCTGTGCCCGAAGACCAGTACGTCCAGGTCGGGGAAGCGGTCGGCGCAGCGCGCCTCGCGGCCCTGGGCGGGGCCCGTCTCGTGGACGGCGCCGAAACGCAGGCCGCCCAGTTCGGCGTACGCCACCTCGGGGAGCCGGGCGCGCAGCTCGGGGCCGTCGTTGTTGCCGTAGACACCGACGAGTCGGCGGCTGCGGCTCTCCAGCAGGTCGAGGGTCGCGGTGTCGACCCAGTCGCCGGCGTGGAACACGACGTCGGCGCGCGGGAGTTCGGCGAGGAGCTGCGCGGGCAGTTCCCTGGCGCGCTTGGGGAGATGGGTGTCGGACATCAGCAGCAGTCGCACGCCACCAGCCTAGGCGGGCCAGATCTTCAGGTCAGGCTGTTCAGTTCCGACTGGACAGTTTCCACTGACGGATTTACGGTGGGGCCATGGATCAGCACCGCACCGGCACACCCGCGGGCATCTCGGACTCCGCCGCCCGCTCCGCGCGCGATCTGCGCGTGGTGCTCAGCCGGCTGCGGCGCAGGATCCGTGAGGTCGCGACGGACGAGGACCTCACGCCCTCGCAGGAGTCGGCGCTCACCCTGGTCGGCAAGCACGGCGCGGCCACCGCCAGCGCCCTCGCGTCCGCCGAGGGGGTCAGGCCGCAGTCGATGGCCGCCACTCTCGCCGCCCTCGACCAGCACGGGCTGATCCGCCGCAACCCCGACCCCGAGGACGGCCGTAGACAGCTCGTGACCCTCACCGAGGCCGGACGCGAGCGCATCGAGGACAACCGGCAGGTCCGCGAGGAGTGGCTGGCCCGCGCCTTCGAGGACCGCTACACCGAGCGGGAGCGGCGGACCATCCTCGACGCGCTGACGTTGATGGAACGGCTGTCGGAGCAGTGATACCGAAGCTCACCCAGGCACCACGGACCGCCCGCCCCGCACCGACCGGCTTCGACCGGCGCCTGATCGCGCCGATGGTCCTCGGCTCCGTACTGAACCCGATCAACTCCTCGATGATCGCCGTGGCCCTCGTGCCCATCGGCATCGCCTTCGGCGCCCCGCCCTCGCAGACGGTGTGGCTGGTCTCGGCGCTCTATCTCGCCACCGCCGTGGGCCAGCCGGTCATCGGGCGGCTCGTCGACACGTACGGTCCGCGCCGGCTCTATCTCATCGGTACGGCCCTGGTCGGCATCGCCGGACTCATGGGCGCCCTCGCGCCGTCACTGGGGGTGCTGATCGCCGCCCGGGTGCTGCTCGGCTTCGGCACCTCGGCCGCCTATCCGGCCGCGATGCAACTGACCCGGAGCGAGGCGGAGCGCACCGGGCAGGACAGTCCTGCGGGTGTCCTCACCGCGCTCGCCGTCTCCGCGCAGACGGTGTCGGTGATCGGGCCCACGCTCGGCGGCTTCCTGATCGGCGTCGGCGGCTGGCGCGCGATCTTCACCGTCAACGTGCCTCTGTCCGTGGCCTGTCTGGTGCTCGGTGCGTTGCGCCTGCCCATAACGAGTAAGGGCACGGCGAGTACCCGGCGCGATGTCGACCCGCCCGGCATGCTCCTGTTCGCCGTCATGCTGGTCTCACTGATGATCTTCCTGACCGCCCCGCGACTCGACCACTGGTATCTGCCGGTGCTCTCCCTCGCCGCGGCCGTCGGCTTCGGCATACGCGAACTGCGCGTCCCCGAGCCCTTCGTCGACCTGCGGGTGCTGGGCGGCAACCTCCCCCTGGTGACCACGTACCTGCGCCAGTTCCTCGGCTACACCACCTCGTACGCCTTCCTCTACGGCTACACGCAGTGGCTGGAGGAGGGACGCGGGCTGCACGCCGCCGGCGCCGGACTCGTCCTGCTCCCCTTGTCGGTCAGCGCGCTCGCCGTCTCCTCCCTCACCGGCCGCCGTGAGGCGATCCGCGCCAAGCTGCTCATCGGCAGCGCCGTCCAGGTCGTCGGCTGCGCCGGGCTGTTCCTGGTCGGCTCCCACAGCCCGGTCTGGCTGCTGCTCGCCGTCGGCGCGGTGCTGGGCGTACCGCAGGGCCTGCTCGGTCTGGCCGGGCAGAACGCCCTGTACCGGCAGGCCGAGCCCGCACGCATCGCGTCCGCCGCCGGACTGCTGCGCACCTTCATGTACCTCGGCGCGCTCGCCGCCTCGGCGGCCACCGCGGCCTTCTTCCCGCACCGCGCCGACACCCCGGGACTGCACGACCTGGCCCTGTTCATGGCCGCCGGGTCGGCGCTGCTCCTGGCGATCACCCTGCCCGACCGTTCCCTGCGCACTCTCACCCCGAAGACCATCTGAGCCCCCTTACCTCCTGAAAGGCCTCCCCTCATGGCACTCACCACCCTCGACCCGCGCACCGCCCTCGTCGTGATCGACCTCCAGGGCGGCATCGTCGGCGCCCCGACCCAGCCGTACAGCGGCCCCGAGGTCGTCTCCCGCAGTGTCGAACTCGCCGACGCCTTCCGCGCCGCCGGCCTTCCCGTGGTCCTGGTCCGCGTATCCTTCGCCGCCGACGGCGCGGACGCGGTCCCCGGCCGCACCGAGCAGCAGCGCGCCGGTGGCGGGGCCCGCCCCGAGGGCTGGGACGTCGTCGTCGACGAACTGGCCGGGCACCCCGGCGACATCCAGATCGTCAAGCGCAACTGGGGCGCCTTCCACGGCACCGACCTCGATGTCCAACTGCGCCGCCGCGGCATCACGCAGATCGTGCTGACCGGCATCGCCACCAGCATCGGGGTCGAGTCCACCGCCCGCGCGGCCCACGAGCACGGCTATCACGTGACCCTCGCCACGGACGCGATGAGCGACCTGGACCCCGTGTCGCACGCCCACAGCATCGAGCGGATCTTTCCCCGTCTGGGTGAAACGGGTACGTCCGCAGAAATCCTGGAACTTCTGGCCAAGACGCACGACGTGAGCTGACGTCGGTCCACGTCGGGTTAACCCCTGCCCAACACCAGCCCAATGGGCGGCATCGAGACGGACCGGGTTAGCATCACCCCACCGCGCCGTTCCACATCGGGAAACGGGCAGCGCAAACGCAGCGCAAACAAGGGGGCTAGAAGCCGGATGTCGGTCAAGGTCAGTGTCGTCGTCCCTGTGTACAACCCAGGGCCCTACATCGAGGATTGCATCTCCTCTCTCCTCAGGCAGTCCCTGCCTAACGACGAGTACGAGGCGATCTTCGTCAACGACGGCTCGACGGACGGCACACCCGCGCGGCTCGACGAGGTCGCCGCCGAGCACCCCCACATCCGGGTCATCCACCAGGAGGCCTCGGGCTGGTCGGGCAAGCCCCGGAACGTCGGCATCGCCGCGTCCCGGGGCGAGTTCGTCATGTTCGTCGACAACGACGACTACCTCGGCGACGAGGCCCTTGAGCGGATGTACGACTACGGCGTGGCCAACGGCGCCGATGTCATCGTGGGCAAGATGGCGGGCAAGGGCCGCGGCGTCCCCGTGGAGCTGTTCCGTCAGAACCACCCGCGCGCGTCGGTCGAGACCGTGCCGCTGATGGACAGCCTCACCCCGCACAAGATGCTCCGCCGTTCCTTCCTCGACCGCATCAACCTGCGGTTCCCCGAGGGGCGTCGCCGCCTGGAGGACCACGTCTTCGTGACGGAGGCCTACCTCGCCGCCGACAACGTCGCCGTGCTCAGCGATTACGTCTGCTACTACCACATCAAGCGCGACGACGCCTCGAACGCCGGCTTCCAGCGCTTCGACCCCGTCGGCTACTTCAAGAACCTGCGCGAGGCCCTCGACGTCGTCGAGAAGTACACCGAGCCGGGCCCGGCCCGCGACCGGATCTACCGCCGCTGGCTGCGCGTGGAGATGATGGAGCGCCTCGGCGGCGGCCGGCTCCTCAAGGCCCCCGACGACTACCGCCGCGAACTCCTCAAGGAGATCCGCGGGGTCATGACCGAGCGCTTCGGCCCCGGTGTCGCGGCCGGTCTCGCTCCGCGACTGCGGGTCGTCGCCGCTCTCGCCGCCGCCGACCGCTACGACGACCTCGTCGACCTCGCCAAGTGGGAGGCGTCGCTCAAGCCGCAGGCGATCCCGGGCGAGATCGAGTGGCGTGACGGCAAGCTGCTGGTCCACTACCAGGCCGAGTTCGTCATCGACGGCAAGCCGGCGTTCTTCCCCGCCAAGGGCGCCCCCTGCCCCAAGCACCCGGAGCCGAAGAACCTCGCCGAGGCGACGGCCATGCTCACGGCCGACGCCACTCACCTCTTCAAGAAGGCGACGGCCGACTTCGTCGTCCGTGAACGCGCCAGCGCCGCCTCGCACTTCCAGCCCGTCGAGATCACCCACGAGACAGTCGCCGACGGCGACGGCGTCCGCCTGGTGCTGCACGCCACGGCCACCGTCGACCCCGCCACCGCCGCTGGCGGCGTCCCGCTGAGCGACGGCCTCTGGGACACCTATGTCCGCGTCGTCATCGGCTCCTGGAACAAGGAGTGCCGCCTCGGCCCGGTCCCCCAGCACGGCGAGAACGCAGGCCACGCCGGTGTCGTCGTCGGCCAGGTGATGCTGCCGTACTACACCGAGCCGCACGGCAACTTCTCCCTGGACGTCGACCGCGCGAGCAAGCGCCTGGGCCTCGGCGATCTCAAGCCCGGGGACTTCACGGTCACCGGCTCCCGCGTCGGCGTGCTGCTCCCCTTCCATGTCGCCGCCGCCACCGACGTACTACTGCGCCTGACCCACAAGTCGTCCGGTACGACCCTGGACGTGCCCGGCACGGTCTCCCCCGAGTCCTCCGGCGCACGGCTGGCCGCCGAGGTGCCCGCCGCCGATCTGAAGGACCTGGCGTGGACCGCGTCGGTGTGCCTGACCCCGGCCGCCACGGGGAAGCGCTTCCTCGCGCTGCCGGTGCGGCTGAGCGGTGAGGCCGGTGGCATCCGGGTGTCGGCGGCGCCCAAGTCGGCCAAGCCCGCCGAGCCCAAGCCCGCTTCCAAGCCGGTGGCCGCCAAGCCCAAGCCCGGGCTGGCCCGCCGGGTGGCGCGCAAGCTGAAGCGCGCCCTGAACAAGTAGCACCGCCACAGCGAAACAGCACTGCCCGAGCAAGTCATGGAGGACGGAAGAACGTGCGAGCACTGGGGATAGAAGGCGCCTGGGTCCTGGAGCCCAAGGTCTTCCCTGACGACCGGGGCAGTTTCCACGAATGGTTCCGGGGCGAGGAGTTCCGCGAGGCCACCGGCTACGACCTGGATCTGGCGCAGGCCAACTGCTCGGTGTCGCGGCGCGGTGTGCTGCGCGGAGTGCACTTCTCCGACGTGCCGCCGGGCCAGGCCAAGTACGTGAAGTGCGTGCGCGGCGCCGTCCTCGACGTGATCGTGGACATCCGCGTCGGCTCTCCCACGTTCGGTCAGTGGGAGGCCGTCCGGCTGGACGACGACACCAAGCACGCGGTGTTCCTCGCGGAGGGGCTGGGGCACGCGTTCATGGCCCTGACCGATGACGCGACGGTCGTGTATCTGTGTTCGACGGGCTACGCGCCCGGACGTGAGCACGGGATCAACCCGCTCGACCCGGCGCTGGGCATCGAGTGGCCCGAGGGCTTCGAGCCGGTGCTGTCCGAGAAGGACGCCGAGGCGCCCACATTGGCAGAGGCGGAGCAGTCAGGACTTCTTCCGTCCTACGCGGACTGCTCCGCCTACTACGAGCGACTGCGGGGTGGGCAGGTCAGCGGCTGACGCTGAGCTGTTCCACCGAGCGGCGCAGGGGCTCCCAGCCGCGGGACCGCTTGGTCCCGCGGTCACGGGCTTTGGCGAGAGGACCCCAGAAGCCGGCGCCGAGCAGCGCCTCGGGCTGCACCGCGGTGGTGCGCTCCAGGATCGCCTCGGGCACCTTCTGCGGGTCCGGGACCTCGAACTCGGCGACGATCTCGTCGTACTTGTCCTTGAGGACGGTGCTGCTCGGGTCCGCGCCGAAGACGACCAACTGCCCGGTGGGCTGGGTGTCGACCAGGACCGTCACCAGGTCGGGACGGTAGCGGGCGAGGATCTCGACGAGCTTGTAGACGTCGCCGGTCCAGGCGTCGGTGTGCCGGTCCCGGGCCGCCTCGTCGATGCTGCGCGGCAGCATGTCGTCGAAGACGATGACGCTGGCCCAGTCCGAGTGCTTCTCCACGTTGATGAAGTCGCGCAGCGCGTACTCGAAGAGGTGCATGCCGTCGATGAACGACAGGTCCAGCGTGGTGGTCCGCCACCAGCCCAACGGGCTGCGGTTGCGGGCCAGTTGACGCAGCGGGTGACGGCCGCCCCGCAGGTGCACCAGCGGGTTGTCCCGGGCGAAGAAGTCGTCACTGGTCGCCTTGGCCAGGTGGACGTCACAACGGATCTCCGTGACCACCTTGAACGCGGGATCGATCGCGACGCTGGGCACCCGGGAGAGCGTCAGGCTGCGGCCGTCGTTGACGCCGATCTCCAGGTAGTTGCGGTTCGCGGTTGACTTGTGGAGTCCCCGCAGGAACTCATGACGTTTCACGAAGAAATCTCCTTGCGGATATGCGGAAGTGCTTCGTGCAGGGCGGACCGCCAGTCCCTGGGCGGTTCCAGGCCGACCTCCCGCCACCGCTCGTGCCCGAGGGCGCTGTAGGCGGGGCGGGGAGCGGGACGGACGAAGGCCGCGCTCGTGGTGGGGCGGACGCGCTCCGGGTCGGCGTCGATGAGCCGGAACACCTCCTGGGCGAGACCGTGCCAACTGGTCTCACCGGAGCTGGTCGCGTGGAACACCCCGTGCGCGCCCTCGACTTGGCCGACACGGGCGCCGAGATCGGCGATCCGCACGGCGACGTCGGCGGTCCAGGTCGGCTGACCGCGCTGGTCGTCGACGACGTCGAGAGTGTCGCGACGTGCCTCCAGCTCGATCATCGTGCGGACGAAGTTACCCCCACAGGCGCCGTACAGCCAAGCCGTGCGCACAACCGCGCTGTTAACCGGGAGTTCCTCCAACACGGCTTGTTCGCCCGCCAGTTTGGTTCGGCCGTAGGCGGTACGCGGGGCGGTGGAGTGGTTCTCCGGGTACGGCGTGCTGCGGGCCTCGCCGTCGAAGACGTAGTCGGTGGAGACGTGGACCAGGCGGGCGCCGGAGGTGGCGCAGGCGCGGGCCAGGAGCCGGGGCCCCTCGCCGTTGATACGAAGGGCCCGCTCCTCGTCGGTCTCGGCGTCGTCGACGGCGGTGTACGCCGCGCAGTTCACCACCACGTCGGGGTGGTGCTCCGCGAACGCCCGGTCCACCGAATCGGGGTCGGTGATGTCCAGGTCGCCATGGCCGAGACCGACGAACTGCTCACCGCGCCGGGCGAGTTCCTCCAGCACATCGTGGCCGAGCATCCCGCCGGCACCGGTGACCAGCCACTTCATCAGGCGCGCTCCACCCTGGCCTTGAGGGGCTCCCACCAGGCCCGGTTGTCGCGGTACCAGGCGACGGTGTCGGCCAGGCCCGAGGCGAAGTCGCGCTTCGGGGAGTAGCCGAGCTCGTCGTGGATCTTGGACCAGTCCACGGAGTAGCGCAGGTCGTGACCCTTGCGGTCCTCGACGCGCTCGACCCGGTCCCAGTCCGCGCCGCAGGCCTCGAGGAGCAGACCGGTGAGTTCCTTGTTGCTCAACTCGGTGCCGCCGCCGATGTTGTAGACCTCGCCCGCGCGGCCCTTGGTGCGGACCAGCTCGATGCCGTCGCAGTGGTCCTCGACGTGCAGCCAGTCGCGGACGTTGAGGCCCTCGCCGTAGAGCGGGACCTTCTTGCCGTCGAGGAGGTTGCTGACGAACAGCGGGATGACCTTCTCGGGGAACTGGTGCGGCCCGTAGTTGTTGGAGCAGCGGGTGACGCGGACGTCCAGGCCGTGGGTGCGGTGGTAGGCCAGGGCGAGCAGGTCGGAGGAGGCCTTCGACGCGGAGTACGGCGAGTTGGGCGCCAGCGGGTGGGTCTCGGGCCAGGAGCCGGTCTCGATGGAGCCGTAGACCTCGTCGGTGGAGACGTGCACGAACGGCACGTCGTAGCGCAGGGCCGCGTCCAGCAGGACCTGGGTGCCCACCACGTTGGTGCGGACGAAGTCGGCGGCGCCGTTGATCGAGCGGTCCACGTGGGACTCGGCGGCGAAGTGGACCACCTGGTCCGCCTCGGCCATCAGCTTGTCGACCAGTTCGGCGTCGCAGATGTCGCCCTGGACGAACTCCAGGCGCGGATGGTCGAGTTCGAGGTTGTCGAGCGTGCCGGCGTACGTGAGCTTGTCCAGCACCGTGATGCGGGGCGCGTCAGAGGCGTCCGAGGCGAGGAGCGTACGGACGTACGTGGAACCGATGAAGCCGGCGGCGCCGGTGACGAGGAGATTCATGAACGGATCTGCACCTTGCTGTGGTCTCCGAGAACGAGGCGGTGGGCGCTGGGTACCCCCGGAGCGGGGGTCACTTCGACGTGCTTGCCGATCAGCGAGGACTCGATCCGGCCCACCCCTGCGATGGACGAGTCCTGCAGCACGATGGAGAACTCCAGCTCACTGTCGGTGATCCGGCAGTTCTCCGCGACCGAGGTGAACGGTCCGACGTAGGAGTTGCTCACCACGGTTCCGGACCCGATGACGACGGGTCCGACGATGCGCGACTTCTCGATGCGCGCGCCCTCTTCGATCACCACGCGCCCGATGGTCTCGGAGACGTCGTCGACCTCGCCGTCGATACGGCGGTCCATGCTCTCCAGGACGGTCCGGTTGACCTCGAGCATGTCGACGACGTTGCCCGTGTCCTTCCAGTAGCCGTGGATGACGGAGGAGCGCACGTCGGCGCCCTCGTCGATCAGGTGCTGGATGGCGTGGGTGATCTCCAACTCGCCGCGCCAGGACGGCTTGATGGCGCGTACCGCGTCATGGATGGCGGGCGTGAAGAGATAGACACCGACCAGGGCGAGGTCGCTCTTGGGGTGCTCGGGCTTCTCCTCCAGGCCGATGACCTGGCCGGAGTCACTGAGTTCGGCGACGCCGAAGGAGCGGGGGTCGGGCACGTGGGTGAGGAGGATCTGCGCGTCGGGCTTGTTGTCCTGGAAGCCCTCGACGAGTCCGGTGATGCCGCCGACGATGAAGTTGTCGCCGAGGTACATCACGAAATCCTCGTCACCGAGGTACTCGCGCGCGATGAGGACGGCGTGGGCCAGTCCGAGGGGACGGTCCTGCGGGATGTAGGTGATCTGCAGGCCGAACTTCGACCCGTCGCCCACCGCCTCCTCGATCTCCGCCGCGGTGTCGCCGACGATGATGCCGACCTCGGTGATGCCTGCGTCGGCGAGTGATTCGAGCCCGTAGAAAAGGACGGCCTTGTTGGCCACCGGGACGAGCTGTTTTGCCGATGTGTGTGTGATCGGCCTCAGGCGGGATCCAGTGCCGCCGGAGAGAACGAGAGCCTTCATCGCTTCACCTTAGCGCCACACCTGCACGTTCATCATTCCTCCCCTCGTTCATTTGTTACGACAGTCCAACGATAGGTGGGCGCCTAGGTGTCTAGAGGGCGTCCTGACCGGGCATATCGCCCGCTCTGCGCTGTACGTCCGCTTCGACCTCCGCCCGGTCGAGACCCTGCTCCTTGGCGTACTCGTTCACCGCTGCCTGGACGTCCCGGGCCAGGTCGCGCCAGGCCCGCCAGGCGGTCTCGTAGACGTCGGTCTGGGCCTCGGTCCAGGGTTCGTGGGCGGGGGATCCCAGGGTGTCCCGCATCTCCTGGACCCGGGCGCGTGCCTCCTGGGCCGCGCGCTGCTTCTCGACCAGTTCTTCGAAGGTGTGTGCCACAAGCACGCACCCCATCACGGCGGGCGCGCGCTGCGGCCCCGACCTGCCGTCACGCGCCGGGCAGGCACCCGTGCGGCGGTCTACGCGTCGAGCGCGATGTCGGCCCACACCTGTTTGCCGCCGCTCACCGGCACGGTGCCCCAGGCCGCCGACATGGCCTCGACGAGGAGGATGCCGCGGCCGCCGGTGGCCTCCCAGCCGATGCTGGTGGGTTTGACCGGGGTGCGCGGCGAGGAGTCGGCCACGGAGACGCGGAACCGGTGGTTGACGAGGGTGAGGTCGAGGCGGACCGGTCCGTCGGTGTGCACCAGGGCGTTGGTGACCAGCTCGGAGACGATGAGGAGGATGACGTCGGTCTCCTCGGTGACGCCCCACAGACGCAGGGTGCGCTTGGTGAAGCGGCGGGCGTGCCGGGCCGCCTCGGGGACGCGCCACACCGTCCAGTTCTCCCGCCGGGGGCGGGTGGCGAGGCCGTCGTAGCGCATGAGGAGCAGGGCGACGTCGTCGTCGCGGCGGGCGTTGCCGAGCAGGGCGTCGGCGACGAGTCCGAGGTGGGCGGGGTCGGAGACGGCGAGGCCGTGGGCGAGGCGGTCGATGCCCTCGTCGATGTCGGCCTCCTTGGACTCCACCAGGCCGTCGGTGGTCAGGGCGATGACGGTGCCGGGCTGGAGCCGGAGCGGGCTCATGGGGAAGTCGGCCTGCGTGACCACGCCGAGCGGCGGGCCGCCGTCCGCCTCGGGGACCTCGGTTCCGCCGTCCGGGTGACGCAGGACGGGCGGCAGATGGCCCGCCCGCACATACCAGGCCGAGCCCTCCTCCATGTCGACGTCGACATAGCAGCAGGTGGCGAAGAGATCGGTCTCCAGGTCCATGAGGAGCCGGTTGGCGTGCGAGACGACGACGTCCGGCGGGTGCCCCTCGACGGCGTAGGCGCGCAGCGCGGTGCGCATCTGGCCCATGAGGGTGGCGGCGCCCGCGTTGTGGCCCTGGACGTCGCCGATGACGAGGGCCACGTGGTTGTCGGGCAGCGGGATGACGTCGTACCAGTCGCCGCCGACCTCAAGACCGGCCGTGGTCGGCAGATAGCGGGCGACGGCGACCCCGCCGGGCAGTTTCGGCAGCCTGCGCGGCAGCAGTTGGCGCTGGAGCATGCCGACGAGTTCGTGCTCGGCGTCGAAGGCGTGGGCGCGCATCAGGGCCTGTCCGGCGAGGCCGGCGGAGGCGGTGAGCAGGGCGCGTTCGTCGGGGCCGAAGACGTGCGGCTCGTCCCAGCCGATCAGACAGGCCCCGGACACCCGGCCGCCGGCCGACAGCGGCAGCACGGCGAGGCCGCCCGGGCCGACCTCGGCGAGGGCGGGTTCCAGGTCGGTTCCGGCGGGCCGGATCACGGCGCGGCCCTCGCGCAGGGCGGCGGCGAGGGTGGGCATGGCGCGCACGGGTGCGTCGGGCCACTCGCTGCGCCACTCCTGGCGCCACAGCTCGGGCCAGGCCCCGGGTTCGGGCGGATCGAGGACGGTGACGACGAGCCGGTCGCCCTCCAGTTCGGCGAGCGCGATCCGGTCGGCGCGCAGCGGCTTGCGCAGGGCGGCGACGACGGCCTGGCTGACGTCGTGGACCGTGGGGGCCATGGCGAGGGCGGCGGCGAGGCGCTGGACGCGGGCCACGTCGTTGACGCCGGAGCGCAGTTGGGAGGCGTCTCCGACGGTACCGACGAGGCGGGCCGGGCGGCCGTCACCGCCGGGCAGCAGCCTGCCGCGCAGCCGCAGCCATTTCGGCGGTCCCGAGGGCTGCAGGACGCGGAACTCCAGCTCGCGGTCGCCGATGGCCATGTGGTCGGGCTCGACGACGGACATCAGCGAGGGCAGGTCCTCCGGCACGGTCAGTCCGAGCAGGGTCTCGACCTTGCCGTCGAAGTCGTCGGGGCCGAGCCCGAACAGCGCCAGGATGTCTCCGCCGACCTCGACCCGCCCGGTGTCCATGGCCAGGTCGAACGAGCCCGCGGGCAGTTCCCCGCCCGCCACGGCCTCGGCCGGGACCGGGATCGCGACCGCCTCGGCGATCAGCGTGAGGCACGCGCGGTCCTCGGTGTCGAACCCGTCCTGGCGCTCACTCACCGCGAGCAGACAGCCCCCGCCCCGCTCCCCGCGCACGGGCAGCGCCGCCAGATGGAACTCCCCCGACGGCAGCCGGCGCGAGTCGCAGCCGGCCGCGAGCTCCTCGGGCCCGAGCCACACCGCGTGCCCGGCCCGGCGCACCTCGGCGGCCGGTGATCCACCGGAGGCCGGATAGCTGTCCCGCAGCCCGTACAGCGTTCGCGGCACACCGACCGACTCGACAAGACACAGCAGGTCGGCGTCGTCACCGGGCGTGTACACCCCGGCGAAGCTGGCACCGGCGAAGACGAGGGTTTGTTCGAGGATCCGACGCAGCCGTTCGCGGGCGTCGAGATCGGTCGTGAGCGTCTTGAGGGCAAGTTCGGCACGCAGCGTTCTCGTTCTGCGTCCAACAGCGCCCTCACTGACCACGTCCGTAATTACAGCGCTTATGCAGCGACTGCGCAGCCCCTGTGACCGTTCCGTGGAGATGAGGGACCGGATGGCCCTCGGCCTGCTCGAAACACGCCGAACAAATCTTTACGCGTGCGTTCCGCACGGCGATCTCGTGACAGCCGTGACTGTCCGCTGCCTCGGCCCGGCTGGGAGATTCGAGCCGGGCCACGGAGGGGGACGACCATGGACAAGCGGTACGAGGTGTACGCGCTCGCCGACCGGCATTTCTACGAGACACCCGACCGCCTGTCCGCGGCCGGTCCGAACGCCGCCCCCACCCTGTACGGGACCGCGCGCCGCGAGGTCCCCGACGGCTGGACCTCGGCGAGGATCGGCGACTGGCTGACCCTGACCCCGCTGGACGACGACGGCAACCCGTCGCCTGGACCGGCCCAGGGCTGGAAGATCCACGCCTCGGCCACCCGGGCGAACGCGGACAAGATCGCCACCCTGGTGTGGGAGTACTGCGTGCCGCGCCGCATCCCGTTCAAGTTCGTACCGGGCCCGCACCTGCTGCACCTGCGCAACACCAAGTACGCGGGCCGGGACACCAGCGGCAAGTTCGTCACCGTCTACCCCTCCGACGAGGAGCAGCTCCACCAGATCCTGCGCGAGCTGGGCAAGCTCCTTGAGGGCTTCGAGGGGCCGTACATCCTCACCGATCTGCGCTGGTACGACGGTCCGCTCTACGTCCGCTACGGCGCCTTCGCGCGCAGCTTCGTCGTCGACGAGCGGAGCTCTCTGGTGCCGGCGGTGCGGGACGGCGAGGGGCGGTTGGTACCGGACCGGCGGGCGCCGTCCTTCCAGGTCCCGGAGTGGGTGACGCTGCCGGCGTTCCTGGAGCCCCATCTCGCGGCCCGCAACACCACGACGGTCGGCGAACTGCCGTACCGCATCGAGAAGGCGCTGCACTTCTCCAACGGCGGCGGGGTGTACGCGGGCACCGACACCCGGGACGGGCGCAAGGTCGTCCTCAAGGAGGGACGCCCGCACGCGGGGCTGGCCTCGGACGGTGCCGACGCGATCACCCGCCTGGAGCGGGAGAAGCTGGCGCTCGAACGGGTCGCCGGGACCGGGGTCGTGCCGGAGGTGCGGGACTGGTTCATGCTGGGCGAGCACCGGTTCCTGGTCATGGACTTCGTCGAGGGGCAACCGCTCAACTCCTTCTTCGCGCAGCGCCACCCGCTGCTCACCCCGGACCCCGACCCGGCCGCGGTCGCCGCGTACACGGCGTGGGCGCTGAAGATCCACCGTGCGGTCGAGCGGGCGCTGGAGGCCGTGCACGCGCGCGGGATCGTCTTCAACGACCTGCACATCTTCAACGTGATCGTCGCGCCCGACGAGGAGTCGGTGTTCCTCATCGACTTCGAGGCGGCGGCACCGGCTGAGGAGAACGGCCGGCAGGTCGTCGCCCACCCGGGCTTCTTCGCCCCGCCGGACCGCAGAGGCGTCGACGTCGACCGGTACGCGCTGGCCTGTCTGCGGCTCGCCCTGTTCCTGCCCGTCACCACCCTGTTCGTGGTCGACCGCGCCAAGGCGGCCCATCTGGCCGAGGTGATCGCCGGTCAATTCCCGGACGTGCCAAGGGAGTTCCTGGACGAGGCGGTCACGGAGATCACCCGTGACGTGAGCGAGGGCCGAGCACCGACGCCGGGTCCGCGTGCTTCCGTCGGTCTCGTGGAGCCAGGCGACTGGCCCTACAGCCGTGACTCGATGGTCAAGGCGATCTGGGCGTCGGCGACTCCGGAGCGCACCGACCGGCTCTTCCCCGGCGACGTCGCGCAGTTCTCCGACGGCGGCGGGCTCGGTCTGGCGCACGGCGCGGCCGGTGTGCTGTACGCGCTCGACGCGGTGGGGGCCGACCGCCACGAGGAGGGCGAGCGCTGGCTCCTGAACCACACCGCCCCGCCACCGGTCGGCACCCCGCTCGGTCTGTACGACGGTCTCGCGGGCGTCGCCCATGTCCTGGACCGGCTCGGCCACCGGCAGCGGGCCCTCGACCTGATCGAAGGCATCCTCCGGGAGCGCTGGCAGAACCTGTCCTCCGATCTGCACGGCGGGCTCGCGGGACTCGGCCTGGTTCTCGGTCAACTGGCCGCCGACACCGGTGAGTCGGAGCTGCGCGAGCGGGCGGCCGAGGCCGCGGACATCGTCGTACGACGGCTCGCCGAGCCGCGCCCCGCGACGCCCCGGCGGCGGGCCGGGCTGTTGCGGGGAGCGAGCGGGCCCGCGCTGTTCCTGCTCCGGCAGTACGAACTGACCGGCGAACGGCGGCTGTTGGACGCCGCCGCCGGAGCGCTGCGACGCGACCTGGAGTGCTGTGTCGTGCAGCGCGGCGGCGGGCTGGAGGTCGACGAGGGCTGGCGGACGCTGCCGTACCTCGGCGACGGGAGCGTGGGCATCGGGATGGTCGTGGACGAGCTGCTGGCCCATCTACCGGACGGGGCTGAGGAGTTCGAGCAAGCTCGCGCCGGCATCCGCACCGCCGCCACCTCGCGTTTCTACGCGCAGCCCGGTCTCTTCCAGGGCCGCGCGGGCATGATCCTGCACCTCGCAAGGACGGGCGCGGACGGGCGGAGGCTGACCGAACAGGTCGCCGGCCTCGGCTGGTTCGCCATGGCCTACGAGGGCCAACTCGCCTTCCCCGGGCACCAGATGATGCGCCTGTCGATGGACCTGGGCACCGGCACGGCCGGGTGCCTGCTCGCGCTCGGCGCGGCCCTCGGCGACACCGAGGTCCCGGCCGGGCTGCCCTTCCTGCCGCCCCCGTCCGGGCGGCCCACACAACGCGGCTCCGCGATCTGAAATCCCAGATCTCAGATCTGACGGAGTCGTGACACCAAGAACAACACCCCGTCCCCACAACGAAAGGACACCTCATGGCACTTCTCGACCTGCAGACGATGGAATCCGACGAGCACAACGACGGCGGCGGCGCGAGCACCGTCAGCCTGCTCTCCTGCGTCAGCGCGGCGAGCGTTCTGCTCTGTCTCTGACGAAGCGGTGAGCCCATGGCTCCGGGCGGCCCGCTCCCACGAGGGGTGGGCCGCCCGGGGCCCCCGTCATGTCTCTGCGAGGGGCTGCCGTATGACGACTCGCGCCGAGGACGACCCCGGGGCCGCGGCGACCCGCGCGCTGCTGCGCTCGGCGCTCCGGCACAGCGGGCCGCGCTGTGTGGCGCTGTGCGGGGTGAGTACGGCGGCCACGGCGGCGGCGCTCGTGCTGCCGGCCGTCCTGGGGCGGACCCTGGACCTGCTGCTGACACACGCCCCGGCCGGCCGCTGGGTGGGGGCGTGCGCCGGGCTGGTGCTGCTGACCGCGCTGCTGGACGCGTGCGGGACGGTGCTGGGCGGCACGGTCACGGCGGGCTCAACCGCCTGGCTGCGCGGGCTGGTTGGCGGACATGTGCTGGCGGTGGGACCGCGGGCGGGCGCCCGTTTCGGTTCCGGTGAGCTGGTCGCCCGGCTGGTGGGGAACGCCGCGCAGGCCGGGACGGCGCCGGGTGCGCTGGCCGCGCTGCTGGCGGCCTTGGCTGGCCCGGTCGGCGGTGTGGTCGCGCTGGCGCTGATCGATCCGTGGCTGGCGGCCGTGTTCCTGGCCGGGGCACCGGTCCTCGCCCTGCTGCTGCGCGCGCTCGCCCGGGACACCACCGAGTGCGTGACGCGGTACCAGCGGGCGCAGGGGCTCATCGCGGCGGCGCTGGCGGAGGCGATCGACGGATCCCGCACGATCCGGGCGGCGGGTACGGCGGGCCGGGAGACGGCACGGATTCTGCGGCCACTGCCCGACCTCTCGCGCGCGGGGCACCGCATGTGGCGGGTGCAGGGGCGCGCCGCCGCGCAGGCGGTGACCGTGGCGCCGCTCCTTCAACTGGCCGTCGTGGCGGTGGCGGGCTGCCTGCTGACCATGCACCGCCTGACGGTGGGTGACGTACTGGCCGCCTCCCGGTACGCGGTGCTGGCGACCGGCGTCGGCGTGCTGGTGGGACAGCTCGCGGGCCTGATGCGCGCCAGGGCCGCGACAGGACGCCTGGCCGAGGTCCTGACGGAACCCGCCCCGACCTATGGATGCCGTCAACTCCCCTCCGGCTCAGGGCAGTTGGAGTTGCTCGGAGTGACCGCGCGGCGCGGCGGACGCACCGTACTGGACGGGATCGACCTGGTGGTTCCCGGCGGCACGACGCTCGCGGTCGTGGGCCGCTCGGGTGCGGGCAAGTCGCTGCTGGCCGCGGTGGCGGGCCGGCTGACCGACCCGGACGAGGGTGAGGTCCTCCTCGACGGAATCCCGCTCCGCGACCTGCGCCACGCCGACCTGCGCGGTGCGATCGGCTACGCCTTCGACCGCCCGGCGCTCCTCGGCACCACCATCGAGGACACGATCGCCTTCGGCGTGCCGACCCCCTCCCCCGCGACCGTCCGTGCGGCGGCGCACACAGCCCAGGTGGACACTTTCATCCACCGCCTCCCCCACGGCTACGAGACTCCCTGCGCCAAAGCCCCCCACTCCGGCGGCGAGGCCCAACGCCTCGGCCTGGCCCGTGCGTTCGCCCACCCCGGCCGCCTCCTGATCCTCGACGACGCCCTCTCCAGCCTCGACACGGTCACGGAAAACCACCTCACGAAGTCCCTCACCGACCCCACCACACCGGGCACCCGCCTCCTCGTGGCCCACCGCGCGGCGACGGCGGCCCGCGCGGACCGGGTGCTCTGGCTGGACGGGGGGCGGGTGCGGGCGGTGGGGACCCATGCGGAGTTGTGGGGGACGCCGGGTTATCGGGCGGTGTTCGGGGGCGGGGACGACGGCGCCCCGGCGGGGGTACGGAAGGGGGGCCCGGGGGCGTTGGGCGGCACGGCGAATTCCGGGAGCGACGGCGCACACGAGCCGCGCGGCACAGAGAACGAGCCCGGGACGACGACGGGCACGGAGCCGACGGATTCCGGGATCGATGGCGTACGCGCGCCGCGACGCACAGAGAGCGGGTCGGGCCGATGACAGGCATGGAGCCGACGAATTCCGGGGGCGATGGCGTGCGCGCCGCGAGACACGAAAAGCGAGCCAGACCAATGACGAGCACCGAGCCAGGCACGAAGCCGACGGATTCCCGAAGCAATGGCGCACACAGGCCGCGACGCACAGAGAGCGGGGCGGGCCGATGACGCATACGCAGCCGGACAGGGAGCCGGGCGCGGAGGACCGGGCGGACCCACGGCGGACCGTACCGATGGCGCGCGGGGACGATCGGGCACGCCATGAGCCACCTGACCGCCACGACGAGACCGGCGGTCACCCCGAGGCGAACCCGCCGACAGGCAGAGGCGCGTGGCGGCGTCGGCGCAGGGGCGCGGCCCGGATCGGGAGGCATGGCGAGGGCCAGGTCGACGGCGCCGTCCGTCGCGACGACCTACCCCTGCCGCACGGACGACGGCCGACTCCAGTGAGCCCCGGCAGCAGTTCGGCCGAACCCACGCAGCACGCCGAGCCACACAACCTCCATGAACGACGGCAGACCCCCGCCCCGCCCCACAACGAACCCACGCAGCGCACCCAACCGCCCAACGACCGCGGTCTCCCTCGACGCGGCCTCCGCTTCCTCGCCGCACGATGGCGCGTTCTCGTCCGGCTCGGGGGCTGGTCGGTGCTGGAGACCGGCCAGACCTTTCTGGTCGGGTACGGGCTCGCGCGATCGCTGGACGCCGGGTTTCTGGCCGGGCGGGCCATGGTCGGACTCGGGTGGCTCGGTGTGGCGGGGGTCGGGGTCGCCGTCGGTGCGGTGGGGACCGGGCGGGTGTACGGGGCTGTCGCCGCGCTGGTCGAACCGCTGCGGGACCGGCTCGTCGAGCGGGTGGTCGCGCGGGGCGTGGCGGAGGCCGACCGGAGTGCCCTGTCCGGGCTGACCCAGCAGGTGGAGCTGGCCCGGGACACCTTCGCCGGGCTGGTGATGGTGTCCCGGTCGTTTCTGTTCACCGCCGTGGGCGCACTCGCCGGGCTGTGTTCGCTCGCCCCGCTGCTCCTGCTCGTCGTGGTGCCGCCGCTCGTCGCCGGAGTGGCCCTGTTCGCGGCGACCCTGCGTCCGCTGGCCCGGCGGCAGGAGGTCTTCCTGCGCGCCGACGAGGCCCTCGCCGACCGGCTGGGCAGCGTCTGCCCCGGACTGCGGGACATCACGGCGGCCGGCGCCGAGGAGCGGGTCGCCTCCGACACCGGGCACCTCGTCGACGCCGAACTGCGGGCCGCGCGCTCGCTGGCCCGCTGGGGCGTCCCGCGCGTGGCGTCCCTGGCGATCGGCGGCCAACTGCCGGTCCTGCTACTGCTCGCCACGGCCCCCTGGCTCCTCCGCCACGGCGTCACCCCGGGCGCCCTGCTCGGAGCCCTCGCCTATGTCACCCAGTCCCTCCTGCCCGCCCTCCAGAACCTGGTCCACGGCCTGGGCACCAGCGGCTCCCGCCTCGCGGTCGTCCTACGCCGCCTGGCCCCCGAGCCACCGGCCACTCCCCGCCCGAGCCGGCCCGCCACACCACCCGACAACACGCCAACCCACCCCCTGCCCACCCCCCGAAACCGGGCCCACCACCCGAGCACCAACGGCTCCCGCCTCGCGGTCGTCCTACGCCGCCTGACCCCCCAGCCACCGGCCACTCCCCGCCCGAGCCGGCCCGCCACACCACCCGACAACACGCCAACCCACCCCCTGCCCACCCCCCAGAACCGGGTCCATGACCCGAGCACCACCGGCTCTGACCTAGCGCCCCCGCTGCCCGCCCCACCACCCGACAATCCCCCGAAGCCGTCCCCCGCCGCAGTCACCCAGAACCTGCTCCACGGCCCGAGCACCAGCGGCTCCCCCCTCACACCCCCACCGGACAACCCCCCAGCCCTCTCCCTCACCTCCCTCACCTTCGCCTACGGCCCGGCGAGCGAGCCCGTCCTGCGCGGTCTCGACCTCGACCTCCCGTGCGGCGGCCACCTGGCCGTCGTAGGGCCGAGCGGTATCGGGAAGTCCACGCTCACCGCGCTCGTCGCCGGGCTGCTCCGGCCCAGTGGGGGCGCGGTCCGGGTGTACGGGCGGTCGGTGGCCGAGGCGGGTGCCCTTCGGGTGCTGATTCCGCAGGAGGCGTATGTGTTCAGTGGCAGCCTCGCCGACAACCTCGGGCAGTTGCGGCCGGACCCGGTGCCCGAGGCGGAGCTGCTGGCCGCGGCCGAGGCGGTCGGGCTCACCCCGCTCCTCGAAGCCCTCGGCGGGCCCGCCGCCCCGGTCCAACCTGCGCAACTGTCCGCCGGTGAACGGCAGTTGATCGCGCTGACCCGGGCCTATCTGTCGTACGCCCCGCTCGCCCTCCTCGACGAGGCGACCTGCCATCTCGACCCGGACGCGGAGGAACGCGCGGAGCGTGCCTTCGCCGGGCGGGCGCGGCCAGGGGGCGCGCTGGTCGTCGTGGCCCACCGGATCAGCTCGGCCCGCCGGGCGGAACGGGTGCTCGTCATGGACGGGCGGGAGACCGCCCTCGGTACGCACGACGAACTGCTGCGCCGCTCCCCGCTCTACCGGGACCTGGTCGGCTCCTGGGCCTCAGAGCCAGCCCTCCCCCTGCGAGATGCGGATCGCGTCGACGCGGTTGCGGGCCCCGGTCTTGCGGGTGATGGCCGCCATGTAGTTGCGCACGGTCCCGTGGGACAGGTGCAGACTCCCGGCGATCTCCGCGATGGAGGCGCCCTCGGCGGCCAGGGTTAACACGCTCAGTTCCCGCCGGGTCAGCGGCATCTCCGCGGCCTTCAGAAAACCAAAACCCAGCGAATCGTCGACGAAACGTTTCCCCTCCGCGACGCGCCGGATTCCGTGTACCAGGTGTTCCGGGGGGCTCGCCTTGTCCACATAGCCGAGCGCGCCCACCTCGATCGCCCGTCTCAGCAGGCCGGGCCGGTGCGCGGTGGCCAGCACGAGGAGGCGCGGCGGCATGCGGCCGGCGCCGCGCGGGCAGAGTTCGCCGAGCGGTGGGAGGCCGTAGGTGTCGGAGCAGTCCAGGTCGGCCGCGCAGATGTCCGGCCGGCCGGACCGGACGCGTCCGGGTGCGGTGCGCCACGGGGTGTCGTGGACCTCCAGGTCGGGTTCCCTGCGGAGCCACTCCGCGAGGACCGATCGCACCAGACACGCGTCGTGCACCAGAAGTAGCCGGATCACTGCCGCCCCTTCGACTCGCCGTTCGCCGGTCCCAGGTGGTTTCGCGCCAACCCATTGTTCGCGACCGCGACCGTCAGCGAGCCTGGAGAACCGGCCAACAGGGTGCGCGGGGGCGCACGCGGGGCGCCCGTACACCGCCGCGCGCTTCTATCGGGGAGGCTTGGGTCGAGGCTCCGGGGGTACGGCGACGCGCCGCACCGCCCGGGCCGACGGTGCTCGCCGTGCGCGTGGGGCTCCCAGGGTGGAGCCTGATCCCTGAGAGACGCGGCGCCGGGCGAGGAGGTGGTCGGCGTGTCGGACGGGCAGACGCCGACGGTCGCCGGGATGCCGGTCGGCCGGCCGATGCTGTCCCTGGCGCTGGCCGCGATGATGGACGGCGTCCACGCGCACTCCGGCGCGGTGTATCTGCTGACGCCCGACGAGCCGGTTCTGGAGATGGCGGTGATGGCGGGGCTGCCGCGCGCCTTCGCGGCGCCCTGGGAGCGGGTCGGGCTGAGCGCGCCGATCCCGGTCGCCGAGGCCGCGCGCGAGCGCCGGCTGATCTGGATCGGCGGCGAGGAGGACATGGCCCGCCGCTATCCCCGCATCGCGGTCGTCCTGCCCTACCCCTTCGCGCTGGCCGCGGTGCCGATCGCCACCCCGTCCAGGGTCTACGGCTCGGTGTTCGTGACCTGGCCCGGTTCGCATCCGCCGGTCCTGTCCGACCGGGACCGGGACCAGCTCACGGCCGCCTGCGAGCGGCTCGCGGTCCGGCTGGAGCGGGCCGTGGAGGAGCGGCGTCCGGTGAGCGCGGAGCCCGATCTGTTCGCGACGGGACCCGCGACGAGTGTGGCCGGGACGCTGGGCACGGTCGAGGCGGCCCGGATGGTGGCCCGGCTGCCGTACGGGCTGTGTTCGCTGGATCTGCACGGGCGGGTCGGCTTCGCGAACGCGGCGGCCGGAGAGCTGCTCGGCATGTCGGTGAGCCGACTGCTGGGCACCCAGTTGTGGGCGGCGGTGCCCTGGCTCAACGACCCGGTGTACGAGGACCGTTACCGGGCCGCGCTGCTCAGTCAGCAGGTCACGTCGTTCGTGGCGCTGCGGCCGCCGGGAGAGTGGCTGTCGTTCCGGCTGTATCCGAACACGACCGGGCTGAGCGTACGGATCAGCCGGGCGCGGGCGGTCGCGGAGCTGGCGCGGGCGGGGCCGCAGCCCGGCGACGGGCCCTCGCGGCTGGTGACCATCTCGCAGGTGCTGAGCCTGGCGGGGGCGCTCACCGAGGCGGTGGGGGTGGAGGACGTGGTGCAGTTGATCGCGGACGAGGTCGCCCCGGCGGTGGGCAGCCAGGCGCTGGTCGTCCTCGGTTCGCGGGGCGGGCGGCTCCATGTGCTGGGGCACCGCGGCTATCCCGACCCGCAGGTCGTCGAGCGCTTCGACGGGATGGCGCTGACCGAGTCGACGCCCGGGACGGCCGCACTGAACAGCGGGGTGCCGGCGTTCTTCGACTCACGCCAGGAGCTGGAACGGCTGTATCCGAACCGGCACTCCACGCCCGACGGGTTCGCGGCCTGGGCGTATCTGCCGCTGATCGCGTCCGGGCGGCCGGTCGGCACCTGTGTGCTGGCGTACGCGGAGCCGCACACGTTCCCCGCGGACGAGCGGGCCGTCCTGACGAGTCTGGGCGGGCTGATCGCACAGGCGCTGGAGCGTGCGCTGCTCTACGACGCGAAGAACCGGCTGGCGCACGGCTTGCAGGCGGCGCTGCTGCCGCACTCGCTGCCGCCGCTGCCGGGCATCGAGGCCGCCGCCCGCTATCTGCCGGCCACCCAGGGCATGGAGATCGGCGGCGACTTCTACGACCTGGTGACCACCGCGGGCCTGGCGGCGGTGATCGGCGATGTGCAGGGGCACAACGTGACGGCGGCCGGGCTGATGGGGCAGATCCGGACCGCCGTCCGCGCGTACACGACCGTGGGCCAGGCCCCGGAGGAGGTCATGCGCAGCACCAACCGGCTGCTGATCGACCTCGGCTCCGACCTGTTCGCGAGTTGTCTGTATCTACGGCTCGATCCCGCGCGCGGAACGGCCGTGATGGCGCGGGCCGGGCATCCGCCGCCGTTGCTGCGCCGTCCGGACGGGCGGGTGCGGGTGCTCGACCTGGCCGGTGGCCCATTGCTCGGCATCGACGCCGAGGCGACCTATCCGACGACCCAGGTCGATCTCGCACCCGGTTCCGTGCTGGCCCTCTACACCGACGGGCTCATCGAGTCGCCCGGCGTGGACATCGAGGACGCCCTGGCCGAACTGGGTCAACGCCTCGCCGATGCCGGGGAGTTGCCGCTGGAGGAGATCGCCGACGCGCTCGTGCGGAACAGCGCGGCGGCCCGGGAGCGGATCGACGACGTGGCGTTGTTGCTGCTGCGGGCCCTGGGGCCTGTCTGACCTGAACGCAGGGCGGTCCGGCCCTCCCGCCGGAGGGCCGGACCGATCCACCGCCGACCTTGAACCGCTGGAAGGGGTCGGGTCAGTGGCTTGAGGTGAGCGAGGAGCCGTCGTCGGCTCCGGTGCCCGTCCCGTCGCCGGTGCCGTCCGTGGCGGACGGGTCGACCGCTCCGGACTGGTCGCCCGTGCCGTCGGTGGCGGACGGGTCCACGGCTCCGGACTGGTCGCCGGTTCCGTCGGTGGCGGACGGGTCGGCAGCGGTCGCCGACGGGTCCGCCGTGGCGGTGTCGTCGCCCGCGCCGGCACCGGCGCCCGCGTCACCGAGGGTGGCCCCGGTCGCCGTGAGCGCGGCGGTGACCGGCTGGAAGAAGGTCTCGCCGCCGCTGGTGCAGTCGCCGCTGCCGCCGGAGGTGAGGCCGACCGCGCCGCCGTCCTGGGTGAAGAGCGAGCCGCCGCTGTCACCCGCCTCGGCACACACGTCCGTCTGGATGAGGCCGTTGACGGTGTCGACACCGTTGGGGTCGGTCTCGCTCTGGAAGTTGACGGTCGCGTCGAGTCCGGTGACCGTGCCGTCGTGCAGACCGGTGGTGGAGCCCATCCGGAAGACCTGCGTGCCGACCGTGGCGTCCTCGGCCTGCGTGATCTGGACGGTCTGGCCGTTGCCCACGTTGACGTCACTCGTGGTCTGGGTGGCCGGGTCGTCGTACTTCACGAGTGAGAAGTCGTTGCCGGGGAAGGTGGCCTGGTCGACCGTGGCGATCGGCTGGCCGTCCTGCGTGTCGGACCACTCCTTCGCCGCGACACCGCAGTGTCCGGCGGTCAGGAAGGCGGGGGTGCCGTCGCTCGCCGTGACGTTGAAGCCGAGGGAGCAGCGGACGCCGCCCTGGTCGGTCTGGGCGAAGATGGCGTCGCCGCCCGAGACCAGCGTCTTGAAGGAGCCGGCGGTCTTCTTGACGGTGGCCATGTTCGTGCCGAGGCTCTTGACCGTCGACAGCACGGTGTCCCAGTCGGAGCCGGTGACGGTGCTGTCGGCGAGGACCTGGATCTTGTTGGTCTTCGGGTCGACCGACCAGGCCGTGCCGGGGACGGTGGCCTTGGTCTTCAACACCTTTGCGGCGGCGGTCAGTTCGGCGGTGCTGTTCTGCACCTCACGCACCTTGGCGCCGGCCTTCTTCGCCTGGACGACCACGTTGTTGTTGTCGCCCGGGACCACGTTGACGACGAGCTGCTGGGAGGCACTGTCGTAGTAGGACCCGGCGAAGGCGTCGCCCAGCAGTCCGGCGATCTGTGACGAAAGGTCAGCGGCGCCCGTCGCCTTGAGGGTCTTGGGGGTGGCGGCGCCTGCCGAGTTGTCCTGGGACGCGTTGGCGTTCGGCAGCAGGATCGCCGCCGCTCCGAGTGCAGCGACACCGCCGACGGCTATCGCGGCCTTGCGCTTCGGAATTCGCTTGTGACTCAAACTTCTCGACCTCCTGGGGACCGGGGTCTGTGGCCGCTGTGCGGCGGCCGATGGGGGCGCCTGGATGCCCGTTGATACGCACGCGTCACACGGGGCGTTCAATTCCGTTTCCCAACTTCCTTTGCAAAACAGCGAATCGGCCATGACCCACAGCGCAACGGCCGCCCCGGCCTGCTCGCACACCGACCCGGCCCGGACACCCCCGAACCGACACGGAACGCGATCGGTCGGCAACGGTCGGTCGAGAACAGCGAGCGGAATCCTCACTTCAGGGAATCTGCACAGCGCGTACCCAACGAAGTCACCGGCTGCGGCGTATCTGCACATGCGCACACACCCAGGGACTCCTTTGGTACGGAGTGCCTGATTCCGCGTCGGGTCGGCAAGGGGTCGTCGCGCAGCGATGACGTGCAGGGTGTGAAGAAGTCGCCGACATGCGGTGCGCGCGCCTGCACGGTTCGCCACGTGTGGGGCTCAAGTGCCCTGGTGAGACGGATGTTTGATTGGCTGCGTCCACCCGCAGCGTGCTTTGATCCATCGCACCGCAGGAGCCACCACGGCTCCGGTGAACGGCGCCCGGCGCCTGCGGCCGCGGCCGTCGCTCTGTCCCCAGAGGGGGCCGCTCCCCCCTTGTGAATATCCATATGAAGGGAAGTTCCATCATGAACTCCACCCCCCAGGTTGAGACCGTCGAGATCTCCGACGCCGAGCTCGACAACGTCTCCGGCGGTCTGTCCGTGAACGCCCTCGGCACCGTCACCGGCCTGGTGGACGGCGTCGCCCCGGTCTCGGGCCTGGTCGACACGGTCGTCGGCACCGTCCAGGGTGTCACCGGCCTGAACGTGACCCCCGTCACGAACCTGGTCGCCGGTCTCTGATCGCACCTTGTTCCACCGAGTCCCGGAGCCGTTTCCCGGCTCCGGGACTCTCGGGTTGCCGTAAAAGATCTCTCCCACAGGTGAGGGAAGTCCCGTGCAGTTCCGCCAACAGGCCCTCGCCAAGCTCCAGTCGCCCGAGGAGCTCGATCTTCCGGTGCGCTTCGCGCGTCCCCAGGGCTGGCTCGTGCTCTCCGTGACGGTGATCGTGGTGGCCGCCGCCTCCGTGTGGGCGGTCACCGGCTCCGTGGCGTCCACGGTCGGGGCGTCCGCCATCCTCACGCACGGGGAGGGCAGTTACATCCTGCAGAGTCCCGTCGCCGGGCAGGTGACCGCGGTCCTCGCCCAGGAGGGCGAACGGCTGCCCGCCAACTCCCCGGTCCTGAAGGTCCGTACGGCCGACGGCGACTCCGTCGTGCGCACGGTCGCCGCGGGCCGGATCACCGCGCTCGCCGCCACCATCGGCCAGATCATCCAGACCGGCGCGAACGTCGCCGCCGTGGAGAAGGTCGCGCACGCCACTGACCCGCTCTACGCCACGGTGTACGTCCCCGCCGAGAACGCGGCCTCGATCCCCGCGAACGCCGCCGTCGACCTGACCGTCTCCTCGGTGCCGACCCAGACGTACGGCGTGCTGCGCGGCCAGGTGAAGGCCGTGGACCGGTCGGCCCAATCGGCGCAGCAGATCTCCGCGTTCCTCGGGGACAGCCAGTTGGGCGAGCAGTTCACCAAGAAGGGCAGACCGGTGGCCGTGCTGGTGAAGCTCGACAAGTCGGCGCGCACGAAGAGCGGTTACAAGTGGTCGTCCCAGGACGGACCGCCCTTCGCCCTCACCTCCATGACCATGGCCTCGGCCTCGATCCGGCTGGCCGATCAGCGTCCCCTCGATTGGCTGCTGCCGTGAGCCGCGCACAGGACACCCGTTCGCGGCGCCGCTCCGCCCCGCCGAAGCGCCCGGTGCCCAAGGGCCGTGCGAAGACGGTCCGTTCACCCACGGTGCTCCAGATGGAGGCCGTCGAGTGCGGCGCCGCCTCCCTCGCGATGGTCCTCGGCCACTACGGCCGCCACGTCCCGCTGGAGGAGCTGCGCATCGCCTGCGGTGTCTCCCGGGACGGCTCGCGCGCCAGCAATCTCCTGAAGGCGGCCCGCAGTTACGGCCTCACGGCCAAGGGCATGCAGATGGACACCGCCGCCCTCGCCGAGGTGCGCTCCCCGGCGGTCCTGTTCTGGGAGTTCAACCACTACGTCGTCTACGACGGCATGGGCCGGCGTCTCGGCCGGCGCGGGGTGTACATCAACGACCCCGGCAAGGGCCGCCGGTTCGTGCCCATGGAGGACTTCGACTCCAGCTTCACCGGAGTCGTCCTGGTCATGGAGCCGGGCGACGGTTTCGAGAAGGGCGGCCGCAAGCCGGGCATCCTCGGCGCGATGCCGGCCCGACTGCGCGGCACCGCGGGCACGATGCCGGCCGCCGTCCTGGCGAGTCTGCTGCTGGTCCTGGTCGGCGCGGCGATGCCCGCGCTCAGCCGGACCTACATCGACATGTTCCTGATCGGCGGTCAGACCTCCCTGCTGGGCGTCCTGTTCGCGTCGATGGGCACCTGCGTCCTGCTCACCCTGCTGCTGACCTGGCTCCAGCAGACGAACCTGCTGCACGGCCGCATCATCTCCTCCACCCTCTCCAGCGCCCGCTTCCTGCGCCATCTGCTGCGGCTGCCGGTGACGTTCTTCTCCCAGCGCAGCCCGGCCGACCTGGTGCAGCGCCTCCAGTCGAACGACTCGGTCGCGGAGACCCTGGCCCGCGACCTCTCGGCGGCGGGCGTCGACGCGGTGGTCGTGGTGCTGTACGCGCTGCTCCTCTACACCTACGACCCCCAACTCACGTATGTGGGCATCGGGGTGGCGCTGCTGAACGTGGTGGCGATGCGGGTCGTCATCCGGCTGCGCGCGACCCGCACCGCGAAACTGCGCGCCGACTCCGCCCGACTCACCAACACGGCATACACCGGCCTCCAGTTGATCGAGACGATGAAGGCGACCGGCGGCGAGGACGGCTACTTCCGCAAGTGGGCCGGACAGCACGCCACCACCCTGGAGGAGCAGCAGCGGCTCGGCGTGCCGAGCGCCTGGCTGGGCGTGGTCGCGCCGACGCTGGCCTCGCTCAACAGCGCGCTGATCCTGTGGATCGGCGGTATGCGGGCGGTCGAAGGGCACATCTCCGTCGGCCTGTTGGTGGCTTTCCAAGCGCTCGTCACCCGCTTCACCGCGCCGATCACCCGGCTCAACGGTGTCGCGGGCCGCATCCAGGACTTCGCGGCCGACGTGGCCCGCCTCAAGGACGTCGAGAACTTCCAGGCAGATCCCCTCTACTCCCGTGGGGGCGGCGGCGATTCGACGCGCCGGCTGCAAGGACACGTCGAGCTGGAGAACATCACCTTCGGCTACAGCCCCCTCGACAAGCCGCTGCTCACCGGCTTCTCGCTGACGGTCGGCCCGGGTCAGCAGGTGGCACTGGTCGGCGGCTCCGGCAGCGGCAAGTCGACGGTGTCCAGGCTGATTTCGGGTCTCTACACGCCCTGGGAGGGCGTGATCCGCATCGACGAGCACCGACTGGAGGACATCCCGCGCGGCGCGCTCGCCGCCTCCGTCTCCTTCGTCGACCAGGACGTGTTCCTCTTCGAGGGCTCGGTCCGCGACAACGTGGCGCTGTGGGACCCGTCGATCCCGGACGAGGCCGTCACGGACGCACTGCGGGACGCGGCCCTGTACGACGTCGTGATGCGGCGGCCCGGCGGCATCCACAGCCGGGTCGAGCAGGACGGGCGGAATTTCTCCGGCGGCCAGCGTCAACGCCTGGAGATCGCACGGGCGTTGGTGCGCAGGCCCAGCATCCTGGTGCTCGACGAGGTGACCAGTGCCCTGGACGCGGAGACCGAGCAGGTGGTGATGGACAACCTGCGCAAGCGCGGCTGCGCCTGTGTGGTGATCGCGCACCGGCTCAGCACCGTGCGCGACAGCGACGAGATCGTCGTGCTCGAACACGGCACGATCGTGGAACGCGGGCGGCACGACGCCCTGGTGGCGGCCGGCGGCGCGTACGCCACGCTGGTCAAGGAGCGGTGAGATGACGTCCGTTCACGAGGGCGACCTGGTCCTCGGCGCGCTGGGATCCCTGGGCACGCCGATCGACTGCGCCGGACTCAACCGACTCGACCTCGAAGGCCCGCAGGTGCTGTGGCTGGTCGCGTCGGGCGCCATGGACCTGTTCGCGGTGGACGCCGTGCAGCAGGGCCACTGGCACCACCTCGGCCGCCTGGAGGCGGGCTCGCTGCTGCTCGGCCCGGTCGCCGGGCCCCAACACACGCTGGTGGCACGCCCGTTGCGGGACTGCGTGGTGCACCGCATCGGTCTGCGCGAGCTGTACCAGCCCGCGAACACCCAGACCTGGTCGTACGACGAGTACGGCAACCCCCAGTACGTGCCGCCGACTTCGAGCCCGCTCGAATACGCTCTGGCCCTCGGTGTCGGCCGCGGGCTCTCCATCCTCTTCCAGGCACCGATGGCCGGCGATCGGGCCGCCGCGCTCACCGACGACGACGTGTTCTGGATGCAGGTGCCGCCGGGCAGTGTGCAGTACGGGTCGATGTACGGCGCGGAGGCGGCGGCCGACCTGCTGATGGACCCGGGTGTCTGGCAGGGCATGGTCGACCAGCAGTACCGCCTGCTGTCCACGCTGGACAAGTGGATCGAGCAGGTGGAGCGCACCCACGAGACACGAACGGCCGCCGGTATCAAGGCCGGTGAGGCGGTGCGCGCCCAGGCCGACCGCACACTGCTGGCGTCGATCGGCAAGTCCTCGGCGCGGCGCACCACGGCCGCCGACGCCGACGCGTCGTACGCGGCCTGCAAAGTGGTCGCCGAGGCGGCGGGCATCACGCTGGCCGAGCCCGCGCAGAGTGGCAGCGAGAGCGAGCGGCTCGATCCGGTCGAGCGGATCGCCCTCGCCTCCCGGGTCCGAGTGCGGGCGGTACGGCTCGACGGGCGCTGGTGGCGGGACAACGTCGGTCCGCTGGTGGGCCACCGGGCCTTGTCGGGGGCGCCGGTCGCGTTGCTGTGGCGGCGCGGCGGCTATGTCGCCGTGCATCCGGCGACCGGGCGCGAGACGCCGATCGAGAAGGCGAACGCGGAGGAGTTCGAGCCGCGCGCGGTGATGTTCTACCGCCCGCTGCCCGAGCGGCGGCTCAGTCCGCTCAGGCTGCTGCGGTTCAGCATGCACGGCACCGGCGGCGACCTGTCGAACCTGCTGATCAGCGGGCTGGTCACGGTCGCGATCGGGGCGCTGGTGCCGATCGCCACGGGCAAGGTGCTCGGCGAGTTCGTGCCGAAGGCCCAGACGGGACTGATCGTCCAGGTCTGTCTGGCCGTGATGGTCACCAGCGTGGTCGCGGCGGCCTTCATGCTGCTGGAGAACCTCACCATCCTCCGCCTGGAGGGCCGTATCGAGGCCACCCTCCAACCGGCCGTCTGGGACCGGCTGTTGAGACTTCCCACGAAGTTCTTCACCGAACGCTCGACGGGCGAGCTGGCGAGCGCGGCGATGGGCATCAGCTCGATCCGCCGTCTCCTGGCCGGAGTTGGGCCCGTGGTCGCCCAGTCGGTGACGGTCGGCTTGATGAACCTCGGGCTGCTGTTCTGGTACAGCTCCTCGATGGCGCTGGCGGCGATCGGCATGCTCGTCGTGATCGCGGCCGTGTTCCTCGGCCTCGGCCTGTGGCAGGTGCGCTGGCAGCGCCGCCTCGTCGTCCTCAACAACAAACTGAACAACCAGGCGTTCCAGACCCTGCGCGGCCTACCGAAGTTGCGGGTGGCCGCGGCCGAGAACTACGCCTACGCGGCCTGGGCCTCCGAGTTCGCGCGCAGCCGGGAACTCCAGCAGAAGGTCGGCCGGATCAAGAACCTCACCACGGTCATGGGAGCGGTGTACCTGCCCGTCTGCACCCTGCTGATGTTCATGCTCCTCGCGGGCCCGGCGCGCGGCTCGATGTCGGCCGCCGCCTTCCTGACCTTCAACACCTCGGTGACGATGGTCCTCACCTCCGTCACCAGCCTGACCGGTGCCTTCGTCTCCGCGGTGTCCGCGCTGCCGCTGTTCGAGGAGATCAGGCCGGTCCTCGACGCGGCCCCCGAGGTCCGCACCGCGAGCACCCGCCCCGGGCAGCTCTCCGGCGCGATCGAGGCCCGCCGGGTGTCGTTCCGCTACGCCGACGACGGCCCCCTGGTCCTCGACGACGTGTCCTTCGAAGTCCGCGCGGGCGAGTTCGTGGCGATCGTCGGCCCCAGCGGCTGCGGCAAGTCGACCCTGCTGCGCCTCCTGATCGGCTTCGACAAGCCGGTCTCCGGCAGCGTCCTCTACGACGGCCAGGACCTCGGCGCCCTCGACCAGTCGGCGGTGCGGCGGCAGTGCGGGGTGGTGCTCCAGCACGCGCAGCCGTTCACCGGTTCCATCCTGGACGTCATCTGCGGCACCGAGCCGTTCACGCCGGAAGAGGCGATGGCGGCGGCCGAGATGGCAGGGCTCGCCGAGGACATCAAGCGGATGCCGATGGGCCTGCACACCATCGTCGCGGGCAGCGGCGCGGTCTCGGGCGGCCAGCGTCAACGCCTCATGATCGCGCAGGCGTTGATCCGCAGGCCGCGCATCCTGTTCTTCGACGAGGCGACCAGCGCCCTGGACAACGAGACCCAGCGCACGGTGATCGAGAGCACCAAGGCGCTCAACGCCACCCGCATCGTCATCGCGCACCGCCTCTCGACCGTCCTGGACGCCGACCGCGTGATCGTCATGGAGGACGGCAAGGTCGCCCAACAGGGGCCGCCCGCCCAGCTGTTGGCGGACACGGGCGGCCGACTGCACGAGCTGGTGCGGCGGCAGATGGCCTGAGGGGTCAGTCCAGGCCGGGGACCGGCGCGCCGGAGGGGACGCCGGCCGCGAGATAGCCGTCGTAGAACTCCTTCCAGGGTGCGCCGGCACCCGCGTGCGGGCCCTCGAACCGCTCGCCGCGGGCCTTCGCGTCGAGGGCTGCCAGGCAGACCTCCCAGCCGGCGCCGTTGCGGGACGCGGTGTCCGCGGCGCTCAGGACGTTGGTGAGAGTGAAGCGGGTGCGCTTCTCCTCGATCTCCTCCAGGTCGAAGTGCAGCTCGTCGCCGCCCCATTCGAAGGAGAGGTGCCGGGGCGCTTCGACGGCGAGGACGCGGCCGCTGGACTCCGGCATGTTGGGGTCGCCGCTGAAGGTGACCGTGCCGCCTGGGCGCAGCTCGAACTCGGCGCGCGAGGGGAACCACTGGGCGAGTTCGTCGGGGTCGGTCACGAACTGCCAGACACGGTCGACCGGTTGGTCGTAGGTGCGGCTGAACCGGACGGCGGGGCGGCCGTCGTCGAGGGTCAGATACGTTCCGGTGAGGTCGACGGACATGGCGGATCAGTCCTTCGGGGTGGGGTGCGGGGTGTCCTCCGCCGCCTCGTCGAGGCGGCGGCCCAGCCTGTCCAGGCTGTGGTTCCACAGCTCGCGGTAGGGGGCGAGCCAGGCGTCGAGTGCGGCGATCGGCGCGGGGTCGAGCGCGTAGACCCGGCGCTGCGCGTCCTGCCGCACCCGGACCAGGCCCGCGTCCCGCAGTACCCGCAGATGCTTCGACGTGCTGGGCTGACTCAGACCACAGGACTCCACGATCTCACCCACGGGCCGGGGCCGCTCCAGGAGCAGGGCGACGATGGCCCGCCGGTGGGGATCGGCGAGGGCGGTCCAGAGCGGGGCATCGGACATGAGTCCAATATGCCTCTTCGGTTATATGCCGGTCAAGGCATTCACCAGAGGCCCACCGGGCACGGCCGCGGCCGGCGTTGGTCAGAGAGCTGCTCGGTCCTCACTGGCTGACGCCCTCCCAGAGTGGCGGAACATCCCCGCCACGGCTGTGCATCTGGGTCGCCAACACCCTGACCGCCGCCGCGAATCGGGCCGGGTCGCGCAGGAACTCCATGTGGATACCGGGGAATTCGACCCACGGTGCTCCGATCCGGCGGGCGATCTCGATCGACGGGCGGGCGTAGTACGTGCCCCGGTCCTCCGATCCCGCGCCCAACACGATGGGGAACGGGGCCGACTTGAGCGCGTTCTCGTGGGGACGGAAGGCGGCGAAGCCGGACCACTCGGCGCCGAAGAGGTGTTCCTGGTTCCCGAGGAACCGTGTCCAGAGGTCACCGGGCCAGCGGTACGTCCCCTCGCCGCGCGTCGTCTCCGCGAACCGGCGGCCGGCCGCGGGCGCCCCGCCCCGCTCGTACAGTGCGGCCAGTTCGACAAAGAAGCCACAGTCGGGGTCGCCGTCGGGCAGGACGTTCACGGCGGGGGGTTCATGGGCGATGAGGCCCGCCATCACCTCCGGGTGCAGCGCGGCCAGCGTGAGCCCGATGATCGCTCCTCCGCTGTTGCCGAACACCAGGGCCCGCCCGCCGGCCAGGCCGTCGACGAGGGCTCGGGCGTCGGCTGCCTGCACGGCGAGATCCATCGGCGCCCCTGACCGGCCGGTGCTGCGCGAGTTGCCGCGTCGGTCGTAGGTGATCACCGTGAAGGCGTCGGAGAGCAACTCCGCGATGCCGGAGTAGTACCCGGCGTCTCCCCCGGCCCCGCTGATCAGCAGCAGCGTCGGTCCGGTGCCGCGCACTTCGTAGTACAGCCCGGCCCCATCGGCCTCGCACACGCCACTACGCATGCCTGATCCCATCCCCAGCGAAACGTTGCCGTTTCGCTGAAAGTGCTCTAGTGTCGATGTGTACGAAACCGTTTCGTTTACGTTTTGGTAAACCCCGAACGACTTCCCTGGAGTGGTTCCCGATGTCCCAGAAGACTCTGACCGAAGACACCCGGTCGGGTGCCGGGGAGGCGCAGTCCGCGGCCCCCTCGAAGCGGTGGTGGATCCTCGCGATCGTCGCCGTCGCGCAGTTGATGGTCGTCCTCGACGCCACCATCGTGAACATCGCCCTGCCGTCGGCCCAGAGGGACCTCGGTTTCTCCGACGGCAACAGGCAGTGGATCGTCACCGCGTACGCCCTCGCGTTCGCCTCCCTGCTGCTCCTCGGCGGCCGGATCGCCGACCTGTTCGGCCGCAAGACCGCCTTCCTCGTCGGTGTCGTCGGATTCGCCGCCGCCTCCGCCCTCGGCGGAGCCGCCACCAGCTTCGAGATGCTGGTCACCGCACGCGCCCTCCAGGGTGTCGCGGGCGCGCTGCTCGCACCGGCCGCGCTCTCCCTGCTCAACACGACCTTCACCGACGCCCGTGAGCGCGCCCGGGCCTTCAGTGTCTACGGCGCCATCGCCGGCGCCGGCGGTGCGGTGGGTCTGCTGCTCGGCGGGGTGCTGACCGACGCCTTCGACTGGCGCTGGACGCTCTACGTCAACGTCGCCATCGCCTTCGTCGCCTTCGCGGGCGGCTGGGTCCTGCTCACCAACCACCGCGACGCGGCGGGCTCCAAGTTGGACGTGCCGGGCACGGCACTGGTGGCCGGTGGTCTCTTCTCCGTCGTCTACGGCTTCTCCAACGCCGAGACGCACGACTGGAGTTCACCCCAGACCTGGGGCTTCCTGATCGCCGGTGGTCTGCTGCTCGCGGCCTTCGCCTGGTGGCAGACGCGTGCCAAGCACCCGCTGCTGCCGCTGCGCATCCTGCTCGACCGCAACCGGGCCGCCTCGTTCATCACCGTACTGATCACCGGTGCGGGCATGTTCGGCGTGTTCCTCTTCCTGACCTACTACCTCCAGTTGAACCTCGGCTTCAGCCCCACCAAGACCGGTGTCGCGTTCCTGCCGATGATCGGTGCGCTGATGGTGATGGCGCAGGTGGGCACCACCGTCCTGGTGCCGCGGCTGGGCCCGAAGACCATCATTCCGCTGGGCTTCGCGATCGCCATGCTCGGCATGGCCTGGCTGACCGGTATCGGCGTCGGCTCTTCCTACGCGAGCCATGTGCTGCCCCAGTTGATCGTGATCGGTGCGGGCCTCGGCATGGTGATGCCGCCGGCGATGCAGCTCGCGACGGGCGGTGTGGCCGCCGAGGACGCGGGTGTCGCCTCCGCGACGGTCAACGCCATGCAGCAGGTGGGCGGTTCGGTCGGCACGGCCCTGCTGAACACGCTGGCCGCGAGCGCCGCGACCGACTACCTGGCCGGGAAGGACGCGACCAGCAAGCTGGTCCAGGCCCAGGCGACGATCGAGAGCTACACCACCGCCTTCTGGTGGTCGGCCGGCTTCTTCGCCGCGGGCGCCCTGATCGCGTTCGGGCTCTACCGCCGCGGCGTCCCGCAGCAGGACGCGGACGCCGCCCCGGTCGTCCACATGTGATCCGCCGCACCTCAGCCTGAGCCGCACGGATCGAGGGGCCGCCGTCCGCAGGGAGACGGCGGCCCCTCTTCACTTCCGGCGGACCGGACGCCTGAACTACCGACAGAAAGTCAACCTTTCAGACCGGAATTCACCATGTCGAGTGAACTAGATCTTGCGGGCGGCGAGTTCAGGGATGCCCGGGACCTCAGCGGGGTAACTACCGAGACCCGAAGCGCCCCGTGCCGAGGTGGAGCGGCCATGACTGCCGAAGCGGACGAACGCGACAGGCCCGCCGCCAACTCCTGTGCCCGGACCCGGTCGAGCGGCCCCTTCACCGTGATCGAGGTCTCCGGCGAGATCGACATGGCGACCGCCGACTTCGTCATCGAGCATCTGGACGCGGCGACCGCGGTCGCCGAGCCCGACGTCCTGGTCGATCTGCGGCCCGTCGAGTTCCTCGACTGCTCGGGGCTGCGCGTTTTGTGCCGGGCCGAGCGGCGGGCCAGGGAGCGTGGCGGCCGGCTGCGCATCGTCTCCGACGGGCCGCGCATCGACCGCCTGCTGCGCGCCTCGGGCCTGTCCGGCCGTTTCCCACCGCTCCGCGCCCTTCCGGCGCCTTCCGGTTGCGCCGACTAAGGCGGCACACATGATGCCAGGGGCCGGCGGGCGACCCCACACCGCCCGGCCGACCCCTGGTGCGGGATCGCAGTCCTCCGTGACAGGGGCACGCACTCCCCAGCTACGGACCCTCCCTGGTGCTCACGGAGATCGTGCGATCCCGGTCTCTCAGAACGTGAAGACGCCTCCGTATCCGAAGGAGTCCTTCACGCACTCGTTGGAGAAGACGCGCTCGTAGGAGACGCGTCTGCCCTGCCACACACCGTCGACCGTGACGACGACGGGGCGGTAGAGCTTGTTGCAGAGCACGTCGTCCCGGGCCGCCAGGGCGTCGAAGTCGCCCCGGACACCGCGCAGTTCGGCGCAGGCCTCGGCGGCGGCCGGGTGGGTGCCCGAGGAGGTCGGCGCGCAGGTGAGGGTCACGGCTCGTTCCGGTGTGGCGAGGGCGGCATCGTCGCCGTGACCCATGGTCAGCACCAGGGCCGAGGGGGCGTAGAGCGCGGACGGGCCGGTGCCGTGGGCCGCGAGGGCGGTCCCGGTCAGGGGCCCGCAGACGGCGGTGGCCGTCAGGCCCAGAGTCGCTGCCCAGCGCGCGGTGTTCCGCATTGTGTGCATCCTTCCGCTCGATGCGGACCGATGACGAACCATCGGTTCGTGGTCGGTCCGACGTGGTGCCGGTCCCGCTCGGTCGGTGCCGGACCGGCGGGCGCCACTCTGCCGAGTCCGCCGCCGAAACTCACATCCGACCCACAGGTTTCAGTAACCTTGCGTGTTGAATCAGTGGCGCGAAGTCACAGAATTCGAACGTGTGGGCCCCGGAACGGTGGGCCCGACGATCGCCGGATCGAGCCGGATGGCCGGTTTACCCGTGCTCACCAATCGTCCTGAAACAGTCCCGAAACGTTCCGCTTCAGCTCTCGGCGCACTCCGCCGCAGCCCCTTGCGTTCGCCGCGCTCGCGAGTAATGGTCATTACATGATTACGACAGAGCAGCAGGAGAAGCTTCGCGGCTGGTTCACCGGCCGTCTGCCCGACGACCTCTTCGAGGAGCTGGTCGAGGTCACGGTCGACCGCGAGGAGGTCACCGTGATCGGCCGTATCCCCGCGCCCCGGCTCGCCGAGGACGTGTCGGACGCCGAGAAGGAGGCGGCCGTCCAGGGCCGGGTCCAGGAGTTCCGCGAGCGCACCCGGGAGACTCGGATCGCGGTCGCACGCGAGGCGGAGCACCGGTTCCGCAGGAAGGTCTCGTGGGGTGTGGAGTGCGCCGGGGAACGCTCCCTGTTCACCCACATCTCCGCACCCGTCATGACCCGGCTGCGCCAGCCCGAGCGCCAGGTCCTCGACACCCTCATCGCCGCCGGCGTGGCCCGCAGCCGCAGCGACGCCCTGGCCTGGTGCGTCCGCCTCGTCCAACGCCACACCGACGACTGGCTCACCGAACTCCGCGACTCCCTCGAACACGTCCAACGGGTCCGCGCCCAGGGGCCGGACGCCGAGCCTGAGGATGCGACGGGCGACAGCGCCTAGGAACAGCGGTGGATGATTCCTCCGACCGCGGCACGAAGGATGTGACCGCCTCTCCGGCGCGGACCTCACCTCGGCCTCGCTCGAGCTGTGCCGGGTGCGTTCGGCGATGCCCACACCCTCTCCACCGGCGTGCTGGGCGCCTTCCCGATCGACCTCGGCCCCTCCTTCCGGCAGGGGCTCGCGGCCACCGGTCCTCAGAGCGGTCGGCGGCGCGCTGAGTGTCGATCCGACGCCCCAACGCGAGCACGCGACAGCCGACTTCGGTCGAGTCGCCCCCGTGTGCCCTCCGGTGCAGGCGATCTGATCGTTCCGCGGGGTCGTTGTCAGACCCGGCGGCTACGTTGGGCGGCATGACTCGATTCGTTGTGGTGGCAGGGGCGTGGCTCGGTGCGTGGGCGTGGGAGGAGGTGGTGGCCGAACTGCGCGGGGACGGCCACGAGGTGCATGCCCTGACCCTGTCCGGGCTCGCGGAGAAGCAGGGGGTTCCGGCCGGACAACGGACCCATGTGCAGGACATCGTCGACGAGGTCGAGCGCCTCGATCTGCGGGAGGTCGTCCTGGTCGGACACAGCTACTCCGGTGTGCCCGTCGGTCAGGCGGCCGAGCGGATCGGTGACCGGCTGGCCCGGGTGGTGTTCGTCGACGCGAATGTGCCGGTCGACGGCACGTCGTTCCTGGACGGCTTCCCGAGCGACCACATCAGGAAGTCGCTGGACGAGCACGACGGCGACTGGCCACCCCTGGACCCGGCCGACTACGCGGGACAGGACCTCACAGACGAGCAGATCGCCCGCATCGTGACCGACGGGACCCCGCACCCGGGTGCCACGCTCACCGAACCGGCGATCCTGACCCGCCCGCTCGGCGAACTGCCGGCCACCTACGTCAAGTGCCTGCTCGACGGCGACGAGTTGATGGACCCGGTGGGCGAACTGGTCGACAGCGGACGCTGGGAGCTGGTCCGGATGGACACGGGCCACTGGCCGATGTTCTCCCGTCCCCGTGAACTGGCCCGCGTCCTGGCCGACTCGGCCGCCCGCTCCTGACGCGCGTGCGGATCCGTACCCGCCTCCCCCACCTCGACGAGGATCCCGCATGACCCCCACGAAGAACGTCCTGGCCGTCGTCCCACCCCACATGGGCGGCCGCACGGCAGGAGCCGGACTCGCGACACTGCTGCCCGACGGGGTGGACGTCACCGTCGTGGAGACCGTCGACGAGGACCTTACGGCCCTGCGCGCGGCACACGTCGTCATCACCGCGCTCTCCCCGGTGACCTCCGAACACCTCGCCGCCGCACCGGAGTTGAAGCTGGTGCAGTGCGCGAGCCACGGCTTCGACTACGTCGACCTGGATGCCGCGCGCGCCCGGGGCGTCCTTGTCTGCACCATCGGTTCCAGCGGCGCCGAGGCACAGAACGTGGCCGAGCAGACCTTCGCCCTGATGCTCGCCCTCGCCAAGCGCGTCGTCCCCGCGCACACCGCGCTCGCGGCGGGCGACTGGGCGCTGCCCCGGCTGCAGGGCTCGCTGACCGAGCTGTCCGGCAAGACCCTCGGCATCGTCGGTCTCGGCTCCATCGGGCAGCAAGTGGCCCGCCGCGCGGCCGCGTTCGACATGGCCGTCGTCTACGCCGGCCGGCGCGCCGTGCCCGAGGAGACGGCCGCCCGGCTCGGCGGCGCACGGCATCTCCCCCTCGACGAACTGCTGCGCCGCTCCGACTACGTCACCCTGCACGCGCCCCTCACGGACGAGACCCGGCATCTCCTGGACGCGGACCGGCTCGCGCTGCTCAGGCCGACCGCGTTCGTGATCAACACCGCGCGGGGTGCCCTGATCGACCAGGACGCCCTTGCGGACGCCCTGGATGCGGGCACCCTCGCGGGCGCGGGTCTCGACGTCTTCGACCCCGAACCGCCGACCCCTGCCCTGCGTCTGCTCAAGGCCCCGAACGTGGTGCTCTCGCCGCACGTCGGCGGCGTCACCCGGGAGACCGTCATCCGGATCGCCCTGGCCGCCGTACAGAACGCCGCGGACTTCCTGACCGGGAAGCCGCCCGGCGATGTCGTCAACTGAGCCGGTCCGCGATCTCCGCGGGGCGCTGTGACGGGCTTCCCGTACCGGAGGTCGACAGCGAACCGGGGCTGGCCGACACCGAGTCGGTCAGCCAGTGCTGCGTGGCGGAACCGTCGCGGACCTTCAGGACGATGTCGGCGCCGGGGTCCTTCGTGGTCGAGGTCAGGGCGAGCCCCGATTGCCAGCGGGGCAGCAACTCGCCCTGCACGGTGAGGTCGTAGCGGACATCGTTGCCACGCCCGGCCTTCGCGTCGGCGCAGGTGCCGAGGACGACGACACCGGCGTCCGCGTGCGAGTCCAGGCAGAGCGCGGGGTTCGCCACACTGCGCAGCAGCCCGTCGGTCTCGTACGACCACTCCTGGGTCGTGGCCGACGAGCACACGGCCAGGCTGGTGCCGGCGCCGGCTTTGACGGTGCCCTTGATGTCGAGGCACAGGTCGGCGGCGGCGTTGCGCAGCGTCGTCCGCTGCGGTGCGGCGGGGAGCCGGGCCGTGCCGGGCGCCGAGGACGAGACGTGTCCGGAGCCGCCGTTGGCGCTGCCGGAGGCGACCGGGTCGGCGGTGCCGTCGTGGTCCGGCCAGAGGCTGACGGCGAGTACGAGCGCGACGACGCCTGAGCCGATCAGGCCGACGCCGACCATGAGCGATCGTGACGACCTCGCGGAGCGCGCCGACCGGGCCGCGTCCACGATCCGGCGGCCCGGTGCGGGGAGCCGGGAGAGCAGCCGGTGCCGCCCCGTGGGGCCGGCGCTGTGCGCGCCGTGCCGGGAGGCGGTCCTCGTTCGCGTGTCGGGCCGGGCGCGGCCGGGACGCGATGCGAGGTAGGGGCGGGCTCCCCAGCCGAGTACCGCCTCCGCGAGCAGGACGCCCAACCCGCCTTCGAAATAACTCAGTTGTTCGGCGGCGAAACGGCAGTAGCGGCACTGGGCCAGATGCTGCTGGACATCCGGCAGCAGTACGCCACCGCGTCGAATCGGTACGTCGAGGAGCCGGTTGTAGAAGCGGCAGTCCTTGGTCGGCGCGAGTTCCCGGTGGGCGCGTACACAGCCCTCCCGGAATTTGTCGTGTGCCTGTCGGAGTGCGGCCGACGCGGTGTCGGTGTCCATCCCGAGGAGTGCGGCCGGAACGGTTATCGGCTCCGCCTCGACCTCGGTGTGCCACAGCAGACACTGGGCGAGCGGTTGAAGGGTCTGGAAAGAGCGCTCGGCGAGCTTGCGATTTTCGGCTGTCATGGACTTGGCGGACCGCATGGCGCGGCCCCCGGAGGGTTTCTCCAGGTCCGGCAGAACACCGGCTATTCGCTCTTCCGAGGTCCACTCGCGGATCGTGTCCCGCACGGTCAGCAGCAGTCGGGGGCGCAGGGCCACGCCGTGTTCGCCGAACGTCAGCCGGTCGAACACCTGGTGGAAGGCGGCCGCGGTGGCCATCACGGGGGCGCTGCCGGTGGCGGCGAGACAGACGCCCGCGTAATCCTGGACCGGCTGCCAGTGCCGTGCCATGAGTAGCGCGACGGAATGGACGGCCTCCCCCTCCGGACGGCCGCGCAGCCGGGCGGCCAGGGTCTCGTCGGATTCCTCGGGGGCCCCGCCGTCCGGCGGAGGGTAAGGAGGGCGAGGGGGGTGAGGGATGGACACGGAGTGGATTCCTCGGATTCGGTTCATCAACAGGCGAATGAGCCCCGGGCTTTACCCCCGCGCGGGTGTTTCACCCTTGCACAACCCACCGAACCCAACAAGGCACTTGGGTAACATCCACATCGTTGAAAGAAAGTCAGACCCCGGTGACAACTCGGTTCACCAGCACCGGCTTTCGACTTTCCATGCGCCCCGTGTGAACCGCACGCACACGCCGGTGCCTCACGCACGCTCCCGGCGCACACCACTGCGCGTTCCACTTGAACCGGCCTTTCTCGAAGGCCTCGCGCTGGACGGCGGCTCTCCCGCGCCAAACGGCCGCCGACCTTGCTCCTCCCGCCCTCGGTCGGCGGCCCCGAGGGCGGGGGTGGCCCACCCCCGCCCTCATCTCAGCCGATGGTGTCGAGTTCGGCGATCGCGTCGGCCGGCAGCACCAGGTCCGCGGCGGCGATGTTGTCGCGCAGATGGGCGCGGGACGAGGTGCCCGGGATGAGGACGGTGGTGGCCGAGCGCTGCAACAGCCAGGCCAGGGCGACCTGTTGGGGCGAGGCGTCCAAGCGGGCGGCCACGTCGGAGAGCACCTGCGACTGGAGCGGGGTGAAGCCGCCGAGCGGGAAGTACGCGGCGTACGCGATGTTCTCCGCGGCGCACCGCTCGACGAGGGCGTCGTCCTGCCGGTTGGCCAGGTTGTACAGGTTCTGCACGGTGACGACCGGGGCGATGGCCCGGGCCTCGGCGAGTTGGTCGGCGGAGACCGTACTGAGCCCGAGGTGCCGGATCAGCCCCGCCTTCTGCAACTCGGCCAGGGCGCCGAACTTGTCGCCGATCGACTCCTCGTCGGCGCGGTCGAGCCCGCCGACCCGGAGGTTGACCACGTCGAGTGCGTCGAGTCCGAGGTTGCGCAGGTTGTCGTAAACCTGCGCCTTGAGGTCCTCCGGATGCCGGGACATGATCCAACTGCTGTCGGGGCCACGCCGGGCGCCGACCTTGGTCACCAGGTGCAGGTCGTCCGGGTAGGGGTGGAGGGCCTCCCTGATGATCTCGTTGACGACGACGGGGCCGTAGAAGTCGCTGGTGTCGATGTGCGTGATGCCCCGCTCGACGGCCTCCCGCAGGACGGCAACCGCTTCGGCGCGGTCATTGGGCGGTCCGAAGGCGTGCGGGCCGGCCAGTTGCATGGCGCCGTATCCCATGCGGGTGATGGTGAGGTCGTCGGCGAGGGTGAGGGTGCCGCCGGAAACGGTGTCGGCCATGATGGCGTGCCTTTCGATGGGTAGGTGGGGTCCTGTCACCGACTCTGCGCCGGTCCCGGCCTGACAGGCAGTACCCGGATGTTCCTGGGAGCGACAGGGACACCCACCTGCGCGGATTCGGATCTACGGTGGTGGGTGTGGACAGCAAGAACGCGCTCGGTGAGTTTCTGCGGGCCCGCCGTGAGCGGGTCCGGCCCGAGGACGTGGGCCTGAGCGGCGGTGGCCTGCGCAGAGTCCCCGGGCTGCGCCGGGAGGAGGTCGCCCTGCTGGCCGGCATCAGCTCGGACTACTACCTGCGTCTGGAGCAGGGCCGGGACCGCAATCCGTCCGTGCAGGTGCTGGAGGCGCTGGCCCGGGTGCTGCGCCTGGACGCCTCCGCGACCGCCCACCTGCTGAGCCTGGCGCGGCCGGAGCGGCCGGCCGTGTCGCGCAGACGGGCCAGGCGGCCCGAGGCGGTGCCGGCGAGCGTCCGTGAGCTGCTGGACACCTGGACCGGGCATCCCGCGTATGTGCAGAACCGGTTCACGGACTGCCTCGCCTCGAACGCGCTGTGCCGGGCGCTGTCACCGAACTACATGCCGGGCGTGAACCTGCTGCGGGCCGTGTTCCTCGACCCGGCCGAGCGTGAACTGCGCCGCGACTGGGAGGAGTTGACCGCCGAGGGCGTGGCGACCCTGCGCGGCCACATCGGTCCCGACGTGGACGATCCGCGGTTGGTGGAGCTGGTGGGTGAGCTGTCCGTGCGCAGTGACCGTTTCCGGTCACTGTGGAGCCGGCACGAGGTACGGCCGATGCTCGGCCGGACCAGCCTCCTCCACCACCCGATGGTCGGCGACTTCGAGCTGCGGTCGAACAAGTTCGAGATCCCGGGCACGGACGGGCTGAACGTGGTCGTCTTCCACGCCGAACCGGCCGGCCGCAGCGCGGAGTTGCTGGGTCTGCTGGGCAGCCTCGCCGCGTCCGGCGAGGGACCGCGCGAGGAGAACCCGCGGGCCCACGAGGAGGCCGCCCGCCTCGACGAGGAGCCGTGACACCTCGGCTCTGTCAGATCTGCCAGGACCGCAGCCGGTCGGCCGCGCCGTAGACATCCGTCTTGCCGGAGATCAGGTCGCGGGTGAGGTCGACGAGGGCGCCGTAGGGCGGATCGATGCCGACGCCGCTGACGAACATATAGGCGACCGCGGTGGCGCAGGCGAACCGGGCGTTGGCCGAGGGCAGGGGCTTGAGCAGGGCGAGGGTGTGCAGCAGGGCGGTGGCCCGCCAGGCCGGGTCGGAGTCGACGCCGAGGCGGGGCGGATCGACCCGGTGCCGGGCGACCGCTGCCACTAACGCGGAGAAGTCGTTGATGGTGGGCTGGTCCGGGAGGACTTCCTCATGGCGCTGGAGCAGCCAGGGCACGTCGATATGGATAGCGGCGGGCATACGTCAGGCGACCCGCCCCTCGCCCTTGGCCGACGGTTCGTCGTCGGGAAACGCGGCGGCGAATTCGTCGGCGTGTGTCGCGAAGAACCGGCGGAAGGCCTCCGCACCCTCCTGAAGCGCCCGGTGCCTGGCGATGTCGGCCGCCGCCGCCTCCCGCACGAGCGCCTTCATCGACGTACCGCGCTCCTTGGCGATCTGCCGCAGGTCCTCTAGCTCGCGCTCGCTGAACTCCACGTTGAGAGCTGGCATGCCCACACCGTACCGCTCGGGTACTCACCCGTAAATATCACCAGGTCAAGAGGCATTCCGTGCGGTACCAAGAGAGTCCCAACACCATGTCCGAATCCCGCCGGACCCGGCCGCCGTACCGGAGCAGACTCGACCACATGACCACCATCCAGACAGTCATCGACAGTCCACTGGGCGAGCTGCTCCTGACCGGCAAGACCTCGGCACACGGCACCACGCTCACCTCCCTCTCCATGACCGACCGCCCGAGTACGGGTGCCGACCCGCGACACGACGACCCGGCCTTCGCCGACGTCGCCCGGCAACTGTCCGCGTACTTCGCCGGAGACCTCACCCGCTTCCAACTCCCGCTCGCCGCCGAGGGAACGGAGTTCCAGCAGCGGGTGTGGCGGGCCCTGGACGAGATCCCGTACGGCACCACGACGACGTACGGCGTGCTCGCCGGGCGGCTCAGGGTGCCGCGCGGCGAGGTCCGGGCGGTGGGCGCGGCGATCGGGGCCAACCCGCTGCTGCTGGTGCGTCCGTGCCATCGGGTGATCGGCGCGGACGGCTCGATGCGCGGGTACGCCGGCGGGGTCGAGCGCAAGGTGCGGCTGCTGACGCACGAGGGCGCGTTGCAGCCGATGCTCGACTGATGGCCGGCCGGGACGAGGAGGGAGTAGTCATGGATCGCACCAACTGGTCAGCTCTGGCTAAGGAGTTGGACCTCTACGGCAGCGCGCCGACCGCGCGGTTGCTGACGCCGGCCGAGTGCCGCGAGCTGGCCGCGCTGTACGAGAAGCCCGAGCTGTTCCGTACCACGGTCGACATGGCCCGGCACCGGTTCGGCTCCGGCGAGTACCGCTACTTCACGCACGACCTGCCCTCACCGGTAGCCGCCCTGCGCGCCGCGCTCTACCCGCGCCTGCTGCCGATCGCCCGGGACTGGGCGGCCCGGCTCGACCGCCCGGCCCCCTGGCCGGACACGCTGGAGGAGTGGCTGGAGCGCTGCCACCGGGCCGGGCAGGACCGCTCGGCGCAGATCCTGCTGCGCTACGGCCAGGGCGACTGGAACGCGCTGCACCGCGATGTGTTCGGCGAGTTGGTCTTCCCGCTCCAGGTGGTGATCGGCCTGGACGAGTACGGCACCGACTACACGGGCGGCGAGTTCCTGATGGTCGAGCAGCGGCCCCGGGCCCAGTCCCGGGGCACCGCGACCCCGCTGCGGCAGGGCCACGGCCTGGTGTTCACCACCCGGGACCGGCCGGTGCGGACGAAGCGCGGCTGGTCGGCCGGGGCGATGCGGCACGGGGTGAGCACCGTCCGCTCCGGCCGACGGCACGCGTTGGGGCTGGTGTTCCACGACGCCACCTAGCGACCGGCGGCCCTATCGGACGGCCCACAGCCCCCGGCGTCGGTAACTCCCCTCCCAGAACAGCCGGTTGAGCACCCGCACCGGCGGCGGGAACGCCCCCAGGAACCGGTCCCGGTCCGCCGTCGGCACCCCGTCGACGAGCCAGGGCACGAACACCGCGGCCCCGCGCAGCCCTTGGGTCTCGCGCAGCCGTCCGGTGAAGGCCGCCCAGTCCGCGTCGGTCAGCACCTCCCCCATCAGCGGCAGCGCGCTGTCCTCCTCGTGCTTGAGGTGGTCGTCGAGGGTGGCCCGCAACGCCCGTACGAGATCGGGGAGTTCGGACGCCCGGTCGGCCAGCGCGGCGTCCACCGCGGCCAGCAACGGGTCGATACGGCCGTGCTCCGCCTCCATGTCGTCGAGCATCCCGAGGTCCCGCGAACGCCCCTCGATCCGCGTGCGGACGCGTGGCCACAGGTCGCTGTCCTCGGCGGTGTGGTGGATGTGCAGTTGGTGCGTGAAGTTCTCCCACCCGGCGAGAACGGGAGCGGTGTGCGCCCGGTCCTCGGCGACCGCCGCGGCGAGCCGTTCCAGGTCGCGCCGGAAGGCGTCGTGGGAGGCGTACATGGGCGTGAAGTCGATGGTCATCGCGCGGCTTCCTTCAACTCGGGCTCGGACACGGGCAGAGCGTGCGGATTGGCGGACGGCCCGTTGTGTCGTCGTACGGCGAGACAGGCCAGCGCGCCGGTGAGCAGGACGGCGGCGGAGACGTACACGGCGGAGCCCATCGCGTCGACGAAGCCATGGCCGAAGACCTGTCCGGCGAGGGCGCGCATCCGCTCGGCGATGTCGTGCGGGACGCCGGACGGCGAGCCGCCCTGCTGCCCTGCACCGATGTCGGACTCCGACTTGGCGAAGCCGGAGACGAACGACTCCCGGTAGGCGGCGGGGAGTTGACTTGCTCGTGCCTGCGCCTGGTCGGTGAGCGTCGACGCGAGCCGGGCCTGGAGCACCGCGCCGATGACGGCGCCCGCGAGTACCGAACCGACCTGGCGGAGCGCGTTGGTGACCCCGGAGGCGGCGCCGGCGAGCCGGGGCGGGACGTTGCGCATGACCTCGGTGGCCATGGGGGCGAAGGTGCAGCCGACGCCGAGACCCGTGAGGAACAGCGGCAGGGCGATGGCCGGCCAGTGCGTGCCGACGTCCGCGACGCCGACGACCCAGACCAGGCCGCCCGCCCAGGCGAGCAGCCCGCTCATCAGGATGAACTTGCCGCCGATCTTGTCCGCGAGCGCTCCGGCGGGGCCGGCCATGACGAACGAGCCGAGCGCCACCGGCAGCAGGACCAGACCCGCCTTCTGGGCGCTGAAGCCGAGCACGGACTGGAGGTAGATCGTCAGCGTCAGGAACATCCCGACCACGCCGAACGACACGGTGACGCCGACGAAGTTGATGAGACTGAAGTTGCGGTCCCGGAAGAGCGAGAAGGGGACGAGGGGTTCGCCGTCCTGCTGTCCGCGCTCGTGCAGCAGGAAGCCGGCGAAGAGGGCGGCGGCCACGCCGAACAGGGTCCAGATCCCGGCGTTCCAGTCGTACCGCTGTCCCTCCGTCAGCCCAAAGGCCAGGCAGAACAGGGCAGTTGAGGCGAGGGTGACGCCGAGGGTGTCGAAGCGGCGCCGTACGGTGCGTCGGGTGCCCGGGATGATCGCCATGGTCAGCACGAGCACCAGGGCGCCGATCGGCAGGTTGACGAAGAAGATCCAGCGCCAGGACAGATGGGTGATGAGCACCCCGCCGAGGATCGGGCCGAGCGCGCCGGACACTCCTGCCACGGCGCCCCAGATGCCCGTCGCCACGCCGCGCCGGTCGGCCGGGAACACCTCGGCGATGATCGACAGGGTCTGCGGCATCAGCAGCGCCGCGCCCAACCCCTGCACCGCGCGGAACCCGATGAGCTGCGCCGGGTCCTGCGCGAGGCCACAGGCGAGGCTGGCCAGGGTGAAGAGGGTGACTCCGGCTGCGAACAGATTGCGTTTGCCGCGCAGGTCGCCGAGGCGTCCGCCGGTGATCAACAGGACGGCCAGCGCCAGGGTGTAGGCGTTGACGATCCACAGGATCTCGTCGAGGGAGGCGTCGAGGTCGGCTCCGAGCTGGGGGATCGCGATGTTCACGATCGTGAGGTCGAGGAGGGTCATGAAGAACCCGAGCGAGAGCGTGACGAGGATCGCCCAGGGGTTGCCGTGCCACTTCTTGAACACGATGTCGGTCTCCTTGCGTAGGACTCGCGTTCAAGAGGGCGGTGCGACTGGCCGGTGTGACACCGCGCCCATTCACCGAGACGTACGTCACATTCCGCCCGTCGGCTGTCACATTCCGGCCCCCGCCACCCCTCGCAGTAGTGAGCACGCCACTGGGGAGGCGCACCTATGTCCGAGATCGCTGTCACCGAAGAGGCGACCGATGTCTTCATGGACCATCGGGAGCTGCTGTTCGGCCTCGTCTACAACATGCTGGGCAGCGTCGCCGACACCGACGACGTCCTCCAGGAGACCTGGCTGTCCTGGACGTCCCGCGCCCGGCGCGCCCCGCTCGACAGCGTCGCCAACCCGCGCGCCTATCTCGTCCGGATCGCCGTCAATCACGCGCTCCAGCGCCGCGCGACGGTCAACCGCCGCCGCGAGACCTACGTCGGCCCGTGGCTGCCGGAACCGCTGGTCGACCAGGCCGACGACACCGAGGACCCGGCGTTGCGCGCCGAGTCCGTGTCGCTGGCCATGCTGGTCGTCCTGGAGTCGCTGAGCCCGCTGGAGCGGGCGGTCTTCGTCCTCAACGAGGTGTTCGGGTACGCCCACACCGAGATCGCGGAGGTCCTCGACCGCACCCCGGCCGCCGTACGACAGCTCGCGCACCGGGCGCGGGACCATGTGCACGCGCGGCGGCCGCTGTACGAGGCGCATCCGCGGGTACGGCGGGAGGCGACCGAACGGTTCGTGCGGGCCGCCGTCGGCGGGGACATCGCCTCGCTGATGGAGATCCTCGCCCCGGACGTCACGGTGTGGACCGACAGCGGCGGCAAGCGCAGGCCGGCCGGACTGCGCCCGGTGCACGGCCGGGACAAGGCCGTCCGCCTCATCAACTCCTTCGCGGCCAGGCACCGGCCGCAGGAGCTGGAGCTGCGGTTCCGGCGGGTCAACGGCGACGACGCGGCGGTGCTGTTCGAGGGCGACTCGCCGTACGCGGTGATGGTCATGGACCTCACGCCCGAGGGCGACCAGGTGTCCGGGGTGTACATCGTGACCAACCCCGAGAAGCTCACGCATGTGCACAAGGACGCGGACGAGGAGGACGAGGCATGACCGCCACTCCCGACCCGTCGCGGGGCGAGCGCGTCGCCGACTGGTTCGACGGCCGGCTCGGCATCTACTCCCTCGGCAAGCAGTACCTGCGCAAGGTGTTCCCGGACCACTGGTCGTTCCTGCTCGGCGAGATCTGCCTGTACAGCTTCGTGGTGCTGATCCTCACCGGCGTGTATCTCACCCTCTTCTTCCATCCGTCGATGAACGAGGTGACGTACCACGGGAGTTACGTCCCCCTGAACGGCATCCGGATGTCCGACGCGTACGCCTCGACGCTGCATCTCAGCTTCGACGTGCGAGGCGGGCTGCTGATCCGGCAGTTGCACCACTGGGCGGCGCTGGTCTTCATCGCCGCGATGCTGACGCACATGATGCGGCACTTCTTCACGGGCTCGTTCCGCAAGCCGCGCGAGATCAACTGGCTGTTCGGCTGGACCCTGTTGTTCCTCGGGCTGTTCGAGGGCCTCTTCGGCTACTCACTGCCGGACGACCTGCTGTCGGGCACGGGGATGCGCTTCGTCGACGGCGCGTTGCTCTCGGTCCCGATCGTCGGAACGTACCTGTCGATGTTCCTGTTCGGCGGCGAGTACCCCGGCCACGACATCGTGTCCCGCTTCTACTCGCTCCACGTGCTCCTGATCCCCGGCATCATGGCGGCCCTGGTGGTCGTCCACATCCTCCTGGTCGTCTACCACAAGCACACCCAGTTCGCGGGCCCCGGCCGCACCGAACGCAACGTGGTGGGCGCCCCGTTCATGCCGGTCTACCTCGCCAAGGCGGGCGGCTTCTTCTTCCTGGTCTTCGGCGCCATCACCGTCGTCGCGGCGGTGGCGTCGATCAACCCCGTCTGGTCCTACGGCCCCTACCGCGCCGACCAGGTCTCCACCGGCGCCCAGCCCGACTGGTACCTGGGCTTCGCGGAGGGCCTGGTCCGTGTCATGCCGGGCTGGGAAGTCACGCTGTGGGGCCACACGTTGGTGCTGGGGGTGCTGATCCCGATCGTGGTCTTCCCACTCCTTCTGGTCTTCATCGGCGTGTACCCGTTCCTGGAGTCCTGGCGTACGGGCGACAAACACGAACACCACCTCCTGGACCGCCCCCGCAACGGCCCCACCCGCACGGGCATCGGCGTCGCCTGGATCAGCCTCTACCTCGTCCTCCTGGCCGGCGGCGGCAACGACATCGTGGCGACCCGCCTCCACCTGTCCATCAACACCGTGACGTGGGCGGTACGGGTAGCGGTGTTCGCCGTCCCCGCACTCGCCTTCGCGATCACCCGCCGCATCTGCCTCGGCCTCCAACTCCGCGACACGGAACTGGTGTTGCACGGCCGCGAGACCGGCGTGATCAAACGCCTGCCACACGGCGAGTACGTAGAGGTGCACGAGCCACTCGACCAGGCGGAACTCCACACCCTGACCGCGCACAAGCGGCCGAGGGAACTGGTCGAGCGTGAGCCCTGACGGCCGCTACCAGGCGGGCCGCGGATCCCGGAGGTGGCCCTTCCCTCGGGCGCATGCGCTCGAACTCCACGGCCCAGCCGACTCCGAACGACGTACCCCACTGGCTCCGGATCGGCACGAAGCGGCCCCGCCAGGTGCGCCCCGGATCGTCCCGGGTCAGCGGCTCCATCACCTCGTGCGCGCTGAGGGCCAGCACGACGACCTCGGCGAATCTGCCCATCCACGGATCATCCCTGATCCGCCACGAACGAAGCCATCCACGCCAGCGCCGCGTTCCAGTTCACCGCCGTCTCGTTGGTCGACCAGGACTGGATGTCGTCGATGTAGCAGAACTGGCCGACGCAGCCGGTGAGTTTGCTCTGGGCGTACGGGTCCTGGATGGATGAGTTGGCGCCTCCGGCAAGGGTGCCCGGGGGCGGGTTGGGAAGGTTCGGGTCGAGTTCGTGGGCGTACCAACGGCTGTGTTCGTTGTGGGAGTTGGCCTCGCCGTAGCCGGTGACGTACGACATGTTGAGGGCGTTGCGGCCGAGGATGTAGTCCATGCTCTGGAGCGCGCCGTCGCGGTATTTCGTGGCGCCGGTGAGGTCGTACGCGGTGGCGATGACGTGGGCGTTGTTGAGGATCTGGCTGTTGGAGCCCCAGTCGTAGAGGTTGCCGGGCGGTGCGTACGGCATGCCGTAGGGCTGGGTGCGGAGGGTGGCCAGGTAGGTGTCCGCGGCTTCGGTCACCGAGCGGCGGATGCGGTCCCTGCCCGGCAGTCGGCTGGGGACGGTCGCGAGGTCGAGGCGGGCCGGTGCCGCCGTCCGGGCCCAGTCGAAGCCGAGGCTGCCGAAGACGTCCGCCGTGTTGAGCGGGGAGTTGACGACGTGGTCCGCGAACTGCCGTTCCCCCGTGGTGAGATACAGCTCGGCGGCCGCCCAGTAGAACTCGTCGGTCGCGTTGTCGTCGGGGTAGGCGCCACCGCCGATGCCGTCGTTCGGGTCCGGGTACACCGTGGGGTGGGCCAGCGCCGCCGCCCATGCCTTCCGTGCCGCCTTCAGCGCCTTCGCCGCGAACTCGCGGTCGTAGGGCCGGTACAGGCGGGCCGCCTGCGCCGCCGTGGCCGCAAGGTTCAGGGTCGCCTGGGTGGTCGGCGCGTGCAGCTCACGCTTCTGGGGGTCCTGGCTCGGCAGCAGCGGGAGCCCGGTCCACTGTTCGTCGTGGACCTTGTCGTGCGCCATGCCGGCCAACGGTTGCCCGTCCGGGACCTGCATCTTGAGCAGGAACTCCAGCTCCCAGCGGGCCTCGTCGAGCACGTCCGGCACCTTGTTGCCGCTCTCCGGGATGGCGAGCGTCCCGTCGCGCAGCTTGCCCGGCTGTCCGGTGCGGGCCAGCAGCGAGCGCTCGTAGGTGCTCAGCAACTCCCAGGTGGAGATACCGCCGTTGATGACGTACTTGCCGTGGTCCCCCGCGTCGTACCAGCCGCCGGTGACGTCAAGTGTGTAGTCGCACAGGCCGGGTTGGCAGGGTACGTTCGCGTCGCCCTGGTTGGGGGCGACGTTCAGGTGACCGGCCGGGCGGGCGTAGCCGGGGCGCAGGTCCTCGCGTATCGCGATGCCGCTGCGCTGTGTGTAGTAGTACTTCAGCGAGTCCAGTCTCAACCGCTCGTAGGCGGCGGTCCCGATGTCGAAGGGACGGCTCGTCTCCCCGTCCGCCACCAGCGTGAAGCCCTCGCCGCGCCCCCGGTAGGAGCCGAAGTCGATCGACTGCACGTTCTGCCCGGACGCCACGTCGGTACCGCGCGGCACGGTCCGCCCGTGCGCGACCACCGCACCCGCCGCGTTCTTCAACTGCCAGGGCAGCACGGCCGTCGAGGCGGTCACCAGCGTGGCGTTCTTCGGGCCGCCCGGCAGATAGGCGACCTGGTTCACCCGCACACGCGGGCCGGTGTCCGGCTGGTACACCTCCGGCGGCACCCCGCCGAGCAGTGACACGTCGTCCATGCAGAAGTGCCAGGCCGTGCTGGAGCCGCCGAGTTGGAAGGCGACCTGCCCCTGTGTGGTGTCGACGGGCGAAGTGAACGTGTACGCATAGGAGTTGCCCGACCCGCTCAGCTCGGGACTGATCTCGTAGTAGGTGTCGTAGGGCGACACGGACAGCCCGACGATCGCCCGCGCCACCTGCCCCTCGGGCGAACCGGACGCCGTGAAGGCGAACTTGTACGACTCGCCCTTCACCAGCGTGATGTCGTTCTGGCCGACGGCGGCGTCCCAGCGGTTGGTCGTGCCGCCCGGCACGTCCGCGCAGAGCCGCCCGTCGGACAGGCCGGCGGTGACGTTGCTGGTCGTCCACCAGGGTTCGCTGGTCGTGTCGAAGGTGCCGTTCCTGACCTGCTCGACCTCGTCGGCCCCGGCCGGGCCGGCGGGCAGGGTGGTGAGCGCGGCCGCGAGGAGAGCCGTGGCGGCGAGCAGGGTCGTTCTGCGTCGTTTCACGTCTGGACTCCTCGTGGACGTGGGGCGTGCTCCGGCGACGCACGCGATGGGAGCGCTCCCAAGTGCGGACGGTGGCCATGCTGTTCGAGACATGACATTCCGTCAACGGTCCGGACCGGACAGAGTTGCGGCGGCTTGCCGGCGCCTCCGCGAAAACCCGTTGGTGGGCCACGGCGGCCGCTGCTACCTTTCCGGAGGCCGTGCGAGAGAACGAGGAGGTGGTACCCGTGAACACAGAATCGACATGGGTGCTCTCCTCCGGGGTCACGGTCGGACGCTAGGTCGTCCGGGAGCGCCGTACAGCAGCTCTCCCGAAAGGCACGACCATGCAGTTCACTTCTGAACGGCGTATCGACGACGGCGTCCTCGAACGCGACTTCACCCTCGGCGAGATCCCCGGCACCCTGTGGACGCCCGAATCGGCGTCCGCGTCCGCACCGGTGCCGCTGATCCTCCTCGGCCACCCTCCCCTCGGGCTGCGCAGGATGTACCCCCGACTGGTGGGCCGGGCCCTGCACTCCGCGGCGGAGGGCTTCGCCACGGCCACCATCGAGCTGCCCGGAAGCGGCGACCGGCCCCGCTGGCCCGCCATCGAGCAGGCCCGCGCCGACCTGCGCCGGGCGATGGAGGCCGGCGAACCGGTCGGCGAAGACATCGTCGAAGCCCTCGTCCTCCCACTGGTCGACAAGGCTGTCCCTGAGTGGCAGGCCGCCCTGGACGCCCTCCTCGCGCTGCCCGAGATCGGCGGTCCGGTCGGATACTCGGGCGGAGTGATCTCCATCGGCATCCGGCTCGCGCTGGTCGAGCCGCGCATCGCGGCCGCCGGTCTCTTCGCCGGGAGTCTCGTGCCGCGCTCCATGTTCGAGGAGGCCCGGCAGATCACCATCCCCCTGCACGTCCTGTTGCAGTGGGACGACGAGGGCAACGACCGGCAGGCGGCCCTGGACCTGTTCGACGCCTTCGGCTCCAAGGAGAAGTCCCTGCACGCCAACATGGGCGGCCACACCGGTGTCCCGCAGTTCGCGGGTGACAGCGCGGGCCAGTTCTTCACCCGGCACCTGAAGTAGGGGGAACGTGGGAGGCACCGGCCCACGCGGACGGTGCCTCCCACCGCGCTATCCGGCCGGAGCCTCCAACTTGCCGATCCGCACCGCCCCTTGGGCCGTCCCCGGATGCGCGCTCGTCAGCGTGAGGCGTACCCGCGATCCGCGCACGGCGTCGAAGGTGATGACGGTCGGGGCGTCCGAGGCGGTGGCCCAGTCGACGGCCGTCCCCTCGGCCGGCACCCACACGCGGCCGTCCCACACCGCGACCGTCACCGCCGAGGGCAGGCTGTGCAGCGTGTCCACGGTGAACGACACCTCCACCCGGTCGAAGGACCGCGTCCTCCCCCAGTCCACCGACACCCAGTCCTTCGCACGGGCACCGCTGAAGGCGGGCAGCAGGGCCGTGGCCGACTTGGCGAAGGCGTTGGACCAGCCGGTGGCCGGTTCGCCGTCCAGCATGGCGGCCGGGAGCGTGTCGGGGCGACCCGAGTAACTGGCGTCGGCGTAGGGGTAGTTCGGCGGCGCCGGGTGGTCGGCCGCGAAGTGCGGCGCCGGGGTCCCGGCCGCCGAACGGGCCGGGGTCGTCCGCACGGTCACCGTGCCGGTCCGCAGCCCCGCCGCCCGCGCCGTCACCTTCAGCGCACCCGCCTCCGTACCGGACCGTACGATCGCAAGTGCCTTGCCGTGGAAGGCGGTGCGGGTGCCGGCCTGATAGCGCTCGGCGCTCTCCTCCCGCCCGTTGTCCAGCCCGGCCAGGGACCCGCCCTTCACCTCGAAGGCGAGCAGATGCTCGGCGTCGGGCACCACCACACCATGGGCGTCGACCACGTCCGCGGTCACGAACACCAGTGAACGCCCGTCCGCGGCAAGGGAGTCGCGGTCGGCCGTGAGGCGCACGGCGTGTGCGGCCCCCGCCGTGCGCAGCACGTCCGTCGCCACCTGCTTGCCGCCGCTGCGCGCGACCGCCTTCAACTCACCCGGCTTGTACGGCACTTGCCAGGTCAGGTGGAGTTTGCCCGCGCTGCCGTTAGGACTGGTGTAACTGCCCGGGTAGGGGCCGGTGGTGAAGGTCTTGTCGTCGCCGGTGGCCTCGGTGGTCTCCAGGTAGGTGCGGCCGTCGATGGTCTTCTTGGTGTCGAACGTCCGTGTGCCCAGGGACTTTCCGTTGAGGAACAGCTCGACGGTGTCCACGTTGGCGTAGGCCCAGACCTCGACGGTGTGCCCCGGCTCGTGGTTCCAGCTCATCGGCACCAGATGGACCATGGGTTCGTCGACCCACTGGCTGCGGAAGAGGTGGTACATGTCCTTCGGGAAGCCGGCCGTGTCGACCGCGCCGAAGAAGGACGCCTTGACCGGGAAGACGTCGTAGGGCGTGGGCTCGCCGATGTAGTCGATGCCCGACCACAGGAACTGTCCCGCGAACCACTTCCGGTCCCGGTCCTTCTTGTGTCCGTACTCGCCGCTCATCGTCCAGGAGGCGAGGTTGTTGTCGTACGAAGAGGTGTCCCGTCTGCCCGGGGTGTAATTCTCGCCGGTGTTGAGATGCTCCGGTTCCTGGTAGGCGCCGCGCGTGGAGGTCTCCGAGGAGGACTCCGACTCGAAGAGGAACAGGTTCGGATAGGCCGCGTGCAGGGCGTCGACCGACTTGGCGGTGTTGTAGTTGAGGCCGAGTCCGTCGAGCTTGGCGAGCATCAGGTCGGCGGCGGAGCCCTTGGCGGGTACGCCGTGGTACTTGTTCGACCCGATGACGACCGGACGGGTGTCGTCCGCCGCCTTGATCGCGCCGATGATGCGGTCGGCCATGGCGAGTCCGGCGGTGGAGGTGGAGTCGGGGATCTCGTTGCCGATGGACCACAGCACCACGGCGGGCGAGTTGCGGGCGGCGAGGACCATCTCGGTGGCGTCCCGTTCGCACCAGTCGTCGAAGAAGCGGTGGTAGTCGTAGGTCGTCTTGCCGGTGTGCCAGCAGTCGAAGGCCTCGACCATCATCACGATGCCCAACTCCTCGCAGGCCTGGACGATCTGCGGCGAGGGCGGGTTGTGGGAGGTGCGGAAGGCGTTGACACCCATCGACTTCATGATGCTCAACTGCCTGCGTACGGCGTCGATGCTGATCGCGGAGCCCAGGGCGCCCTGGTCGTGGTGGAGGTCGACGCCCTTGATCTTGGTGGGGGTGCCGTTGAGGGAGAAGCCCTCGTCCGGGTCGAAGCGGTAGGTGCGGATGCCGAACGTGGTGCGGTGGGTGTCGACGGTCCGGCCGGCCACGCGCAGTTCGGTCTCCAGGGTGTAGCGGTGGCCGGGGCTGCCGATGTCCCACAACTTCGGCTGGGGGACGGTGAGTTCATGGATCTCGGTGGCGCGGTCGGCGACGGTGACGGTGGTGGTGGCGCGGGCCGCCGTCCGGCCGCCGGGGTCGACGACCCGCGATCGGACCTCTACCTCGCTCGGGGCGCCTGACTCGTTCAGCACGGACGTCCGCACACGGACGACGGCCCGCTGCGCGGTGATGTCCGGGGTCGTGATGTAGGTGCCCCAGCGCTCGACGTGGACCGGGTCGGTGATCACCAGCCGGGCCTCGCGGTAGATCCCGCTGCCCGAGTACCAGCGGCTGCTGGGGAGCTGGTTCTGGACCTTCACCGCGATGACGTTCTCCGTACTGCCGTCGGTGTGCACCAGGTCGGTGAGGTCGAGGGCGAAGCCGGTGTAGCCGTAGGGGTGGCGGCCCACCTCGGTGCCGTTGCAGTGGACGTGGGAGTCCATGTAGACGCCGTCGAACTCCACCGAGATCCGCTTGCCCGCGAAGGCGGGCGGCAGGGTGAAGGCGATGCGGTACCAGCCGAGGCCGCCGGGGAAGAACCCGGTGCCGCTGGTCGTTCCGTAGGCCGTCGTGGGGGTCTGTTCGATGCTCCAGTCGTGCGGGACCGCGACCTGGCGCCAGGCCGAGTCGTCGTAGTCCGGTGCGGCGGCGTCCGCGTAGGCGCCGGTCGGGTCGGTGATCCCGCCGGGGTCGACCAGCGCGAAGCGCCAGCCGTCCCGGAGCGCGACCGTGTGGCGGCCGGCCGTGCCCGCCGCGGTCCCGGCGGCGCGTGCGGCCGGGGCGGCCAGGAGTGATGCGGCCGTCGGCGCGGCCGTAGAGGCGATCAAAACCGATCTGCGAGTGACCGTCATGGCGGCTCTCCCTCATCAGGGCCCAGAAGTACTCACAACTGATCGTGACCGAACAGATTCTGACGGAGTGCCACACCGGGCCGTCAAGAGTGCGGCGGAGGACGGCCGTCCCGCGCGGTACTTCGACCGGATTTCACCCTTGACCACCACTGCCCCCGGCTCTGGGGGTTTTCGTCCGCGCGGGACCGTGACGCACTAGGCTGGAACACAAGTGACGTGTTTGTTCACTGTGAGTGTGCGCGATGGAGTGGCGACGATGAGACCGGTGTACCCGTTCGACGATGCCGCGACGGCGCGGGCTGTCATCGACGACGCCGGCACTCTGTTGGAGTGGAACGAAGGGGCACGGCGGCTCCTCGGCCACACCGCCGACGAGGTCGTGGGCCGACCGGCCGTGCGGTTGCTGGCCGACGGCGCCGAGGAGCTGCCGGACATCGCGGGCGCCCGCTGCGACGGCACCGTCACCTTGCGCCACCGCGACGGCGGCACCATGTCCGTGTGGCTGCTGGCCCACCGCCAGCATCCCCTGGAGGGCGGCCCGGGCCGATGGCTCGTCGTGACGCCTCTGGAGGGCGGCGGCCCGGACTCCGAGGAGGACCCCCTCGCCACCGCGGCGCTGACCCAGTCGCCGTGTGCCATCGCGGTCTACGACGAGCGGCTGCGGCTGAGCCGGGTCAATGACGCGATGGGCGACGTGATCGGCCTGCCCGAGGAACGCATCCGGGGCCTGCGGGTCACCGAGATCGGCGGCAAGACGCAGAGCGAGCTGCTGGAGCAGTACATGCTCCAGGTGTTGGCCGCGGGCACCGCCCAGGACTTCCAGATCTACATGCGCACCGGCGGCGAGGACGCCGCGCACGCCTGGCTCGCCCGGATGGCGCCGCTCACCGACGCCGAGGGCCGGGTGCGGGGCGTGTGTCTGGCCGCGCACGACTTCACCGAGAACTACCTGGCGCGCGAGCGGCTGCAGATCGTGAACGAGGCGAGCGTGCGCATCGGCACCACCCTCGACGTCACCCGTACGGCCCAGGAGCTGGCGGATGTCTGTGTGCCGGCGCTGGCCGACTTCGTCAGCATCGACCTGCTGGACCCGCAGGAGCACGGCGGCGAGCTGCCGACGGCCATCACCGCGCCGGTCAGACTGCGCCGGACCGCCCACCGGTCGTGGCAGCAGGGCAACCCCGAGGCCGTCGTCAAACCCGGCCAGTTCGAGCTGTACCCCGAGCAGTCCCCGCAGGCCGATGCGCTGGTCGCGGGCCGCCCCCTCGTCGCCTCGGGCCGGGACCTCGAGCTCTGGCTCGCCTGGGACCGCGCCCGGACCAAGCGGGTCCACGAGTACGGCATCCACTCCTCGATGGCCGTACCGATCCAGGCACGCGGTGTCACCCTCGGCGTGGCGGTCCTCACCCGGTACCGGCGCATCGACCCGTTCACCGACGACGACGTCCTGCTGGCCGAGGAGGTCACGGGCCGCGCCGCCGTCTGTATCGACAACGCCCGCCGCTTCTCCCGCGAACGCGAGACGGCGCTCGCCCTCCAGCGCAGCCTGCTCCCCCGCAAACTGCCGCGCACCGCCGCCCTGGACGCGTCCTCGCGCTATCTGCCGGCGGCCCGCGCCGGGGTCGGCGGCGACTGGTTCGACGTGATCCCGCTGTCCGGGATGCGGGTCGCCATGGTCGTCGGGGACGTCGTGGGCCACGGCATCCAGGCCTCCGCCACCATGGGCCGGCTGCGCACCGCCGTCCGCACTCTCGCCGACATCGACCTGGCCCCCGACGAGTTGCTGACCCACCTCGACGACCTGGTCGTCCGGCTCTCCGCGGAGGCCGGCAACGACGGCAGCCCGGGGGAGGTCGGCGCGACCTGTCTGTACGCGGTGTACGACCCGGTGTCCCGGCGCTGCACGCTGGCCCGGGCCGGACATCCGCCGCCGATCATGCTCCGGCCGGGCGGGCCGCCCGAGCATGTCGACCTGCCCGCGGGACCGCCGCTGGGCCTGGGCGGACTGCCCTTCGAGTCGGCCGAGCTGGAGCTGTCCGAGGGCACCGTGCTCGCGCTGTACACCGACGGGCTGGTCGAGAACCGCGAGCGGGACCTCGACGACAGCCACCGGCTGCTGTTCGACGCCCTGTACGCGCCCTCGGACTCGCTGGACGAGCGCTGCGACCGGATCCTGCACGCCGTGCTCCCGCCGGGCGGCGCGGCCGACGACGTGGCCCTCCTCCTGGCCCGCACCCAGGGGCTGCCGCCCGAACAGGTCGCGACCTGGGACATCCCCGCCGACCCCTCGCTCGTCGCCCCGATCCGCAAGCAGGTCGTCGAGCAGCTCGACACCTGGAACCTCAGCGAGGCCGGCTTCACCGCCGAGCTGGTGGTGAGCGAGCTGGTCACCAACGCCATCCGGTACGGCGCCCGCCCCATCCGGCTGCGGCTGATCCATGACGAGGAGACGCTGATCTGCGAGGTGTCCGACACCAACCACACGGCGCCGCACCTGCGCCGCGCCAAGACCTGGGACGAGGGCGGGCGCGGACTGCTGCTGGTCGCCCAGCTCACCCAGCGCTGGGGCACCCGGCACACGGCCGACGGCAAGACGATCTGGGCCGAGCTGTCCCTCTTCGACCAGGAGTGATTCGACCAGGACCGAGCCGGGTCAGGAGGCGTCGGTCAGCCAGGGCCTGACCTGGCGGCGGGCCTCGTGCAGCCGTGACTTGAGCGTGCCGAGGGGGATGCCGATCCGCTCGGCGACGTCGGCGTATTCGAGCTGGCAGATGTCCCGGTAGACCAGCGGCGCGACCAGGTGCGGATGCTCCCGCTCAAGGCGCTCCAGCGCCTCAAGCAGGTCGATCTTCGACCCGGCGATGACACTCGTGGTGCGCGGGTCGACCTGCTGCGTCACGTCGATCACCGCGGGCTGCTCGGCGGCCCGCCGCTTCAGCTCGCGGTACTTCTGCCGGGAGCCGTTGGCGACGACCGTGTACAGCCAGGTGCTGAACAGGCTGCGGCCCTCGAACGTGCCGATCTTCCGGGCGACTTGCAGCAGGACGTCCTGCGCCGCCTCCTCGGCGTCCTCACGGCACGGCAGGAACCGCGCGCACCGCCGTACGACCTCCGGCTGGATCACCCGCAGCAGCGTGTCCAGGGCGGCCGGGTCACCCGCCGCCGCGAGTCGGGCCAGGTCCTCGGTCGGCGCCGTTTCGCGCACGGGCTCCACTCCTCCGCCTCGATCTACGAGCAGGCATGATAGTCCCATGCACTCCGTCGAACAGATCGGCCGCTACCGCCTCGAACGCCGCCTCGGCAGCGGCGCGTTCGGCACGGTCTGGCTCGCGCACGACGACGAGCTCGAAGCACCGGTCGCGGTGAAGGTCCTCGCCGAGAACTGGGCGCACCGTCTCGATGTCCGGGAGCGCTTCCTGTCCGAGGCCCGGCTGCTGCGCAGGGCCGGTTCGAACCGGGTGGTGCAGGTCTACGACATCGGTGAGCTGCCCGACGGACGGCCGTACTTCGTGATGGAGTACGCCGACGCCGGTACCCTCGCCGACGTCCTCGCCGCGGGTCCGCTGCCCGTCCCCGAGGCGCTGCGGCTGACCGCGCTGGCCGCCCGGGGCGCCGCCGCGCTGCACGAGGCGGGGATCGTGCACCGGGACATCAAGCCGAGCAACGTGCTGCTGCGCACCGCCCCGGACGGCACCGGCCGGGTCCTGCTCGCCGACCTGGGCCTGGCCAAGAGCCTGGCGCACGCCTCGGGCCTCACCCTGGCCGCGGGGTCGGCGGGCTACCAGCCGCCGGAGCAGGCGCAGGCCGGCTCGGGCATCGACGAGCGCGCCGACGTGTACAGCCTGGGCGCGGTCGGCTACGAGCTGGTCACCGGCACTGTTCCGGGGGCGCCCGGTCAGGTCGTACGGCCGGACCGGCTGCGACCGGACGTGCCCCCGGAGGTCCAGCGGGCCCTGCTGCGCGCGCTGGAGCCGGCCCGGGAGCGGCGCTGGCCGACGGCACGCGCGTTCGCGGAGGAGCTGGAGCGGCTGGCCGCCGAGCTCACGGTGCGGAAGCCGCGCAGCCGGCACCGGGGCGTCGCGCTGATGACGGGTCTGTTCGTCGTCGTGGCCGCCGGGACAGCCGTCGCGGTGCTCAACCTGCCGTCGTCGTCCGGGAGTTCGGACCTGCGGGTGAAGGACAGCACCGGGCGCGTGGTGGCCGAGGTGCCCGCCGCCTGGGGCCGTCAGTTGCGCGACTCGGGCTGGGATCCGCACGCGATCGGGCTGACGGCCGGGCACGAGCCGGGGCTGGCGGTCGCCGACGACCTCGCGAAGTGGCCGGACCTCTCGGCGGACGTGAATGGCGTCTTCATCGGCCTCAGCGAGCACGGCAGCGTGACGCCCAAGGTGGACGGCATCGGCCACTCCGGCTGCCACTACGACGGCAGCCACGCCTACTCGAGTGCGAGCTGGCGCGGCACGATCCGCACCTGGAGCGACTGCTCGGGCGGCACGGGCACCCTGTCGGAGACCGCGCTCCGCATGGTCGGCGGCGCGGCGCAGCCCCAGGTCTACGTACAGATACGGCAGCACAGCGGTGACGCGACCGCGCGCATACTCCGCTCGCTCCGGGTCACCTGATCACCGTCGGAATCACCGCCGGAAAAAAATCCCATGATCCCGCGAACCTTTCGGCGCGCACGCGCATCCGACCTCTGTGACGGCGCGCGAGGCGCTGTGAGGTGAACTTCCAGGAGTGTCGAAGATGGTCAACACGTCTCAGTCCCTGCGCCGGGCGGCCCTGCTCGTGAGCGCGGTCGCTGTCCTGGGCCTGACGACCGCCTGCGGCAACGGCAGCGGTACGGTGAGCAGCCCGCAGACCGAGTCGGGTACGGCGGCGCCCGCGGGCGGCGACGCCTCGGCCGACGGGTCCAGCGCGCCGGTCGCCTCGTCGAGCGGCAGCGACACCGCCACCGGGTCCGACTCGACTTCGACCTCGTCCGGTTCCTCCACGTCCTCGTCGGCAAGTTCCGGTGGCGGCGTCACCACCATCAGCAGCCGGTGCCACACCTCCGAGCTGAAGGCGAAGGTGGGCGGCAACGACCCGGGCGCCGGGCAGGAGAACTTCCCGATCGTGCTCACCAACACCTCCGGCCGTACCTGCACGGTGCGCGGCTTTCCCGGCGCCGCGTTCGTGAACGCCTCGGGCACCCAGTTGGGCCCGGACCCCCAGCGCGAGTCGGGCAGCACCGCCACCACTGTCACGCTGAAGCCGGGGCAGAGCGCCTGGGCGGGCCTGACCTTCTCCAACCCGGAGATCAGCGGCGCGAAGACGGCCACCCCCACCACGCTGGTGGTGACCCCGCCCGACGAGAAGGACCCGCTGAAGGTGGCGTGGACGGCGGGCGCGGTGCCCGTGTCGGGCAACTCGTCCTCGGTGCGCCTGTCGGTGTTCAGCGCGGGCACGGGCGCCTGACCGCGGACGTGTCTGCACGGCCTGGTTTCATGGGGCGGGCACCACTGATCGCGCCCCGGAGGACCGTCCCCTGAACACCCCGCTCGCCGAGACACTGTCCGTCGTCCTGCTCGTCGCCGTCCTCGTGTGGGCCGTCGTCCGGCCCTTCGGGTGGCCGGAGGCGGTGATGGCGGTCCCGGCCGCCGGGATCGCCGTGGCCACCGGGGCGATCTCGCTCGACCACGCGCGGGCGGAGGCCGAGCAACTCGGACCGGTGGTCGGCTTTCTGGCCGCAGTGCTGGTGCTCGCCCATTTCTGCGATGTGGAGGGGCTGTTCAGGGCCTGCGGGGCGTGGATGGCCCAGTGGGCGAAGGGCAGCCCGGGACGGCTGCTGACGGCGGTGTTCGCGCTCGCCTCGGCGATCACCGCGGTGCTCAGTCTGGACGCCACCATCGTGCTGCTGACGCCGGTCGTGTTCGCGACGGCGTCCCGGATGGGGGTCAGGCCCAAGCCGCACATCTACGCCTGCACGCATCTGTCGAACACGGCCTCGCTGCTGCTGCCGGTCTCCAACCTGACGAACCTCCTCGCCTTCGCCGCGAGCGGTCTGAGCTTCACCCGCTTCGCCGGGCTGATGGCGTTGCCCTGGCTGGTCGCGATCGGCGCCGAGTACCTGGTGTTCCGGAAGTTCTTCGCCCGTGACCTCGCGGCCGCGGCGCCTCAGCCTGCCTCCGGGGACACGCCCGGGGTGCCGGTGTTCGCGTTGGCGACCGTCGCCTGCACCCTCGCGGGGTTCGTGCTGACCTCGGCGGTCGGCATCGATCCGGCGTGGGCCGCGCTCGCCGGCGCGCTCGTCATGGCCGGCCGGGGTCTCCTACGGCGGCAGGCGACCCCGCTGACGATCGTGCGGGCCGCCGCGCCCTCCTTCCTGGCGTTCGTGCTGGCGCTCGGGATCGTGGTGCGGGCCGTGGTGGACAACGGGCTCTCGGACGCGCTCGCTCACGTGCTGCCCGGCGGGACCGGCATCGCGGCCCTGCTCGGGATCGCCGCCCTGGCCGCCGTACTGGCCAATGTCATCAACAACCTGCCGGCCGTGCTGGTCCTGCTGCCGCTGACCGCGCAGTCCGGGCCCGGTGCCGTGCTCGCCGTGCTGCTCGGGGTGAACATCGGGCCGAACCTGACCTACGCCGGTTCGCTCGCGACGCTGCTGTGGCGGCGGATCGTGCATCAGCACGAACACGGCGTGGATCTCAAGGAGTTCACGAAGCTGGGGCTGCTCGCCGTGCCGTCGGCGCTCGTCCCTGCCGTGCTGGCACTGTGGGTGTCGCTCCAGGTTCTCTGACCCCGAGGGAGGCCGAATGCGTGTGATCGCCTGGCTGGTCGAGGGCACATGGCCCGCCTGTGTGGACGCCGTCCGCACGCATGCGCCGGAGGATTCCGAGGTGGTGCTGCTGCATGTCAGCGGGCCGGACGTGCCCGGTCTCGCGCACGGGGCCTTCGCCGGGCTGCTCGGCCGGGGCGCTCCGGGACGTGATCCCGGGACCCGCCTCGAGGATCTGGGCAGTACGTCGGCGGCGGATCTGCTCGCCGCTGCCGCCGACCGGCTGGGGCGGCCGTGCACCGCGATGGAGCGGGCCGGGCGGGTCGAGCGTGAGGTGGTGGCCGCCGCCGAGGACGCCGATCTGCTGGTGCTGGCCCGCGACGGCGACCGTGCCCGGCTGGGTCCGCACAGTCTCGGGCCCGCCGTACGGTTCGCCGTCGATCACGCGCCCTGTCCGGTGCTGCTGGTGTGGCCGGAGGCGGCGCCGGGCATCGCCACGCTGCCACCGCCTCCGCCGCACCGCCCGCACTGAGGTCAGCGGCCGTGCCCGCTGCCGCCGTAGCCGCCCCCGTACCCGCCGCCTCCGCCCCAGCCGCCCTGGCCGTTGCCCGAGCAGTAGGACGGGTAGTAGTCGCAGTAGTCGAGCGTCGGGGCGGACGTCGTCGGTGTGGACTGCGGGGTCGATGCCGTCGGTGTCGGGGTGGGTGTGGCCGTCGGCGTGGGTGATGCCGTCGGGGCGGCCTTCTTGGTCGTGGGAGTCGGTGACCCGGTGGTGTCGGTGTCCCAGTTGACGACCTGCATCTGCGGGTCGGCCTTCGAGGTGTCGAAGACCCAGCGCTGGGCCGAGCCGTCCGCCCGGGTCTTCAGGACGAGCGCGCCGCCGCCGTCGGTGGAGGCGGGGGTCAGGGCCAGGTCCTGGTTCCAGCGCGGTACGAGGATGCCCTGGAGGGTGAAGTCGTAGCGGATGTTCTTGGCCGTCGACGAGGACGCGCCGGTGCAGGGGGCGAGCTGTACCTCGAAGGCGAGGTGCGAGTCGAGGCACAGACCGGGGTCGGCCGTGCTGCGCAACTGTCCGTCGGTCTCGTACGACCACTGCTGGCCGGCCGCCGAGGAGCACGTCTGCAGTGCGGCCTCGGCGCCATCGAGGGGCTTGTTGCCGACGATGCCGATGCAGAGGCCGGACTCGACGTTGTGCAGACGGCCGCTGAGCGTGCCCTGGGTGGTGTCGTTCTTGCCGACCCAGGAGGGGTTGGCGGATTCCTTGCCGGTGCCGGAGGCACCGGCGGCCTGGTTCCCGGTCGTGGTCTTCGCGTCGTCGGAACCGCCGTGGGCCCACAGGACGAGCGGAAGGACGACGAGTCCGCTCACGGTCAGCACGGCCACGGCGAGGTTGCGGCGGCGGACGCGGCGGGCCGCCTTGTGGGCCGATCTGAGTTCGCCGCGGCGCGGTCCGGACCGCACGGCCAGGTCGGTCGAGGCGGTCGACATCTCGGCGGGCAGGTTGCGGCTGCCGGCCCTGACCTCCAGGTAGGCCCGTGCGCCCCAGCCGAGCACGCCTTCGGCCAGTGCCACGCCGAGTCCGGCGTTGAACTGGTTGAGCTGGTCGGCGGTGTGCCGGCAGTGCTTGCAGACCGTGAGGTGCATGGCGAGGTCCGGGTCGACCTCCGCGCCACCGCGCCGGAAGGTCACGTCCAGCAGCCGGATGTAGAGCTGGCACTCGTCGTCGTGGGCGAGTTCGCGATGGACCTGGAGGCACTCCTCACGCAACCGCGTGACGGCGCGCCCGAGTTCGATGCGGGCGCCCTCTTCGTCCAGGCCGACCAGTCCGGCGGCTATGGAGACCGGCTCGGACTCGACCTCGAGGTGCCAGAGCAGGGTGCGCGCCGTCTGAGGCAAGCGCTGGAACGCCCGGGAGAGCAGCCGCCGTTCGGGCACCGGCAGCAGCCGGGCCGCGACCCGGCCACCGTCACCGGACGGTGAGCGCAGATCGGGGTGGAGCATTTCCTGCCGGTGGTCGGTGTCCCATTCGGCGGCGATACGGCGCACGGTGACCAGCACCTGGGGCCGCCAGGCCGCGCTCGGTCCGGACTGCCGCAGGGATTCTCCGAAGAGCCGGGTGAAAGCGGCCGTGGTGAGCATTCCGGCGTGGTGCGGTCCGTCGGTGCACAGCCCCGCATAGGCGAAGGCCGCTTCCCAGTGCCGGTCCAGCAGTTCGCCGACGGGTTGCAGCGCTGGTGTCGTCCCCGTCCACTTCTTCAGCTCGGCGCTGAGCTGTTCGTCGGTCACTTCGAAGTGGTGAGCGGAAGTCGGGGAATTCGAGGGACCTGAGTCCGTCACGGCTGCATTCCTCCAGGTGAAACGCGGGATTTAGTCCATACCAATGGGTATGCGGCCGTGCCGACGAGCCGACAGGGCATGCCCGTCCGATGTACGGCATCTCTAACGTCCGCCTGGGGCAGCTCTTTTGAAGCAAGGGGGGTGGCGTACGGGAGCGGCCTCGTGCGCGCAGAGGGGAATCATGTATATGCCTGCGCACCGACAGGCACACCTTTGCACAGGTCAGCGAGACGGAACAAGGTCTCCCACGGTTTTGTGGTTTACGTTCCGACCCCCGCCAATTGACGATTCGTCAATCAGGTCCGTTATGGGATTGACTCCGTATCCGCACCGGAAATCCAGAAACCATTGGCCGGAGACCGCCCGAAGCACCGGCCGGCCGGGCCGGGACACCGCCCTTCCCGCCGTCTTCCCAGGTCATGTTCGAGCAAATGACACCGTTGCCGGGCGGGACGGTGCCATAGCAGGAGTTGACAACTTCATGACCTCGCCGATGACGGAGTTGGCGCGCAACCAATAGGCGAGTGCCCCGACTCCTGAGACGGTGGTCGTGACACCACGTCGAGGAGGTCGCGCATGTCAGCCACGAACATCGGCGCGTTCGAGGAGGCCGGCTTCACCGTCGCACGCGGACTGTTCGGACACGACGAAATCGAGCGGCTGCGCGCGGAGTTCGCGGCCATGCACGCGTCCGGTCCGGTGCCCGGGCACTTCGAACCGCGCACCTCGGGCGATCCGCTGCGGACCCACCCGAGGGTGATGCACCCGCACGAAATCAACCCTCTCGCCCTGCGCTTCCTCCTGGACCCGCGGCTGCGGAGCGTCCTGGAGACCCTGTTGGGCGAGGCGGTGCTGGCCGCGCAGAGCATGTTCTACTTCAAGCCACCGGGGGCGCGCGGCCAGGCGCTGCACCAGGACAACTTCTATCTGCGGGCCGAGCCGGGCACCTGTGTGGCCGCATGGAGGGATGGGCTGTTCTGTCCGGAGGAGGCGGATGCCGGGGTGTCCTTCGCGCGCGAGTACGTGCCACCGCCGCCCGGACTCTCGGCCGTGCCGGTCGACATGGCGCCCGGGGACGTCCTGTTCTTCAACGGCAGCCTGGTGCACGGCTCGCAGCCCAACCGCAGCGCGGTCCGCTTCCGCCGGTCGTTCATCGGGCACTACGTGGGCCGCTCGGCCGAGCGCGTGGGGAGGTTCTACCGCACGATCTCGATGAGCGGCGAGCGGGTGGCGCTGGCGGAGAGCGCCGGGGCGGGGCCGTGCGGCACGGAGTTCGCCCCGCACGGCCCGCATTGACGGTCCGTCAGGAGTGGCCGCTGATCGCGTGCGGTGTGTAGGGCTGCTCCAGTTCCGCCAACTCCTTGTCGCTCAGCTCCAGTTCGACGGCGGCGACCGCGTCCTCGATGTGCTGGGGCTTGCCCGCGCCGACGATCGGTGCGGCCACCGTGCTCTGGTGCAGCAGCCAGGCGAGGCCGACCTGGGCGCGCGGGACGCCTCGGTCGCCGGCTATGCGGGTGACCGCTTCGACGATGCCGCGGTCGCCCTCCTGGTAGAGGCGGCTGCCGAAGTTGTCGTTGCTGCTGCGCTCGGTGGTGGTGCCCCAGTCCCGGGTGAGGCGCCCGCGCGCCAGCGGGCTCCAGGGCAGCACGCCGACGCCCTGGTCAGCGCAGAGCGGCAGCATCTCGCGCTCCTCCTCGCGGTAGAGGAGGTTGTAGTGGTTCTGCATGGACACGAACTTGGTCCAGCCGTGCCGCTCGGCGATGTGCTGGTGCTTGGCGAACTGCCACGCGTACATCGAACTCGCCCCGATGTAGCGGACCTTGCCCGCCTTGACGAGGTCGTGCAGCGCCTCCATCGTCTCCTCGATGGGGGTGTGCGGGTCGTAGCGGTGGATCTGGTAGAGGTCGACGTAGTCGGTGCCGAGGCGGCTGAGGCTGAGGTCGATCTCGGACAGGATCGCCTTGCGGGAGAGTCCGGCGCCGTTGGGTCCTGGGCGGGTCCGGCCGTGCACCTTCGTGGCGAGGACGACCTCGTCGCGGCGGGCGAAGTCGCGCAGCGCCCTGCCGGTGATCTCCTCGCTGGTGCCGTCGGAGTAGACATTGGCCGTGTCGAAGAAGTTGATCCCGGCCTCCAGCGCCTGCCGGATCAGCGGGCGGGACGCCTCCTCGTCGAGGGTCCACTCGTGGACGCCGCGGTCCGGGAGGCCGTAGGTCATGCAGCCCAGACAGATCCGCGAGACGTCCAGGCCCGTCGAACCGAGCTTCACGTACTGCATCGTTGCTGCTCCTGCCTTCGGATTCGGTACCAGTGGGGAGCGTACGACTTGAAGAGTGCTCCATGTCACGCGTGCGGCAGGCGCCCTTGACGGGTGGGGTCGGGGGCGCTTTGATCCTGGACGTGCCCGCGCGTGCGGCGCGGTACACAGAGGTGCGCCCAGCCGGTAGCGGACAGGTTCCAAGCCCGGCCACAGTCGCCAGGACCGCGACGCCATCCGGTCCGAGGCGGGGTCGTACCCGCGATTGATGGAGCCGGACATGCCCGCCAAGGGTGTCTCCCGCGTCGGAGGTCTCGGGACGGCCGCGGTCCTGAGCACCGCCGTCGTGGTCACATCGGTACTGGTCTCGTGCGGAACCTCGACCGGCGGCGCAACGCCGGAACGACCCTCGCGGCCGGTGTCGGAGGCCCCGTCGCGCTCGGCGCCGACCGGCACGTCGCCACCGAGCCCGTCCCGCTCCACGCCGGAGAGCCCGTCGGATTCAGCGCCTGCGAGCCCGTCGGCTTCGACGACCGAAAGGGTCCAACTACCGCCCAGGCAGGCCGACTTCGACTACCAGATCGGCGGCGCCTATCCCCCGCCGCCCGGCGTCCGGATCGTCAGCCGCGACCGTACGGCGTCGCCCGCGCCCGGCCTCTACAACATCTGCTACGTCAACGCCTTCCAGGCCCAGCCCGACGAGCGCGCCTCCTGGCCCGCCGACCTGCTGCTGCGCGACGCGCAGGGCAACGTGGTCGTCGACGAGGACTGGGGCGAGGCGCTGCTCGACATCGGTACGGCGGCGAAGCGGGAGCGGATCGCGGCCCGGGTCGAGCGGTGGATCGACGGCTGCGCGGCGAAGGGCTTCGACGCCGTCGAGCCGGACAACTACGACAGCTACACCCGCTCCCACCACCTCCTGACGGCGAACGACGCGACCGCCTTCATCACCCTCCTCTCCCGCCACGCGCACGTCCGTCACCTCGCCATCGCCCAGAAGAACACGGTGGAGCTGGCCGGGATCAGGAAGCGGACCGGGCTCGACTTCGCGGTGGCGGAGGAGTGCGCGGAGTACGACGAGTGCGGGGAGTACGCCAAGGCCTTCGACGACCGGGTCATCGTCATCGAGTACTCCGACTCCGGTCTGCGCAAGGCCCGTTCGGACTTCGGGAACAGACTCAGCATCGTGCGCCGGGATGTCGACGTGTCGACGCCCGGCAGCGCCGACTACGTCCGCAAGGTGCGGTGAGGAGGTCGCCATGACGAAGGGAATGTCGCGCCGCGGGGTGCTGCTCGGGGCCGCGGCGATCGGTGCCGCGAGTGGGTGTGCGGGCGGTGCCTCGGACGGGGTCGGCGCGGACGGCCGGGTGATCGTGGAGCTGTGGCACGGGCAGTCCGACACGGGCCGCAAGGCCGTGGAGGCGCTGGTCTCCGAGTTCAACCGGACCCATCCGAGGATCCGCGTGGACGCGGGCGGGGGTGGGGTGTTGGCCGACGCGATGCTCCAGAAGGTGACCGCCGCGCTCGCCGCCGGCTCCTACCCGGACATCGCCTACATCTTCGGCTCGGACCTGGCGAGCGTGGCGCGCAGCCCGCGTGTCGTCGATCTGACGTCCGCTATGCGGGAGGGTCCGACGCCCTGGGACTCGTTCTGGAAGCCGGTGCGCGACGCGGTCACCGTCAACGGGCGGGTGCGCGCCGCGCCCGCCGTGCTCGACTCGCTGGCCGTCGTCTACAACAGGAAGCTGTTCCGGGAGGCGGGGCTCGACTACCCGAAGCCCGGCTGGAGTTGGCTGCAATTCACCGACGCCGCACGGCAGTTGACCGACCACGACCGGGGCGTCTTCGGCACCGGATGGCCGGCCGTCGGCGACGAAGACACGGTGTGGCGGCTGTGGCCGATGCTGTGGGATCTGGGCGGCGAGGTCGTCGCGCCGGACGGCAAGCACATCGGTTTCGCCGACCAGGGCGTCCAGGCCCTGCGGACGGTCGCCCAACTCGGCCGCGACAAGAGCGTGTACCTGGACACCAAGCCCGGCAGCGAGCAGCTCTACCAGGTGTTCCTCAACGGCCGGATGGCCATGGTCGCCACCGGCCCCTGGGAACTCCCCGACATCGTCACCGCGAAGGTCGACTACGGGGTCGTGCCCCTGCCGACGTACAGCGGGCGGGCGGTGACCATCTCCGGGCCCGACACCTGGACGGTCTTCGACAACGGTTCGGCGCGGTCCCGTGCCGCCGTGCAGTTCGTCCAGTGGCTCAACGAGCCTGCCCATGACGTCCGTTGGGACATCTCGGCCGGCGGCCTGCCGCTGAGCACGGGGACCGCCGCGCGGCCGGAATGGCGGGAGCACAGTGCCTCTACCGTCGGCCTCGACGTCTTCACCGACACCCTCCGCTCGGCCCGCGTCCGGCCCGTGCATGCCGCGTATCCGCAGATCTCGCAGGCGTTGGGCGAGGCGATCGTCTCGGTGCTGCTCGGCCGGGACTCTCCCGAGAAGGCGCTCCGTACCTGCGCCGAGAAGGCCGACGCGGCCCTGCTGATCCCCAGGTGACCTTCCCCCCTTCCGGGAGCCCCGATGTCCACACTGCCCCGCGCCCTCACCCTGCCGGCCCGGCCCGTCACCGCTCCGGCCGCGCGTCGCCGGGCGCGTCAAGAACGCTCCACCGCCTGGGCGTTCATCGCCCCGTCCGTCGTGGTGATCCTCGGGCTGAGCGTGGTGCCCGTCGTCTGGTCGCTGCTGCTGTCGTTCCGCGCCGACGACCTGGTCACGCCCGGCCGCTGGGTCGGCCTCGACAACTACCGGGCCCTCGCCCGGGACCCCAACTTCCGTACGGCGGTGGGAAACACGCTGCTGTACGCGGCGCTGTACGTACCGCTCAGCCTGGTCGGCGGACTCGCGCTGGCCCTGGCGCTCAACCGGCGGATCCGGCTCATCGGCCTGTACCGCACGCTGGTGTTCATCCCGTTCGTGGTGTCGGCGACCGCGCAGGGCGTGCTGTTCTCGTTCATCCTCGACCCGGAGTTCGGCGTCGCCAACGCGCTGCTGCACCATCTCGGTATCTCCGCGCAGGGGTTCCTCGCCGACCCGGACCAGGCGCTGTATCTGCTGGTGCTGATCTCGCTGTGGAGCGGGGTCGGCTTCTGTGTCGTCGTCTATCTGGCCGCGCTCCAGGACGTGCCGCCCGAACTCGTCGAGGCGGCCCGCATCGACGGCGCGGGCCGGGCCCAGGTGCTGCGCCATGTGACGCTGCCCGCGCTCACGCCGGTGACGGTGTTCCTGCTGCTGTGGCAGTTCATCACCTCGCTCCAGGTCTTCGACCTGATCTATGTGACGACCAAGGGCGGTCCGCTCGGTTCGACCACGGTGATCGTCTACTTCGTCTGGCAGCAGGCCTTCCAGATGTTCACCGCGGGCTACGGCGCCGCCTCCGCGTACGTCCTCGCGCTGGCGCTGCTGGTCGCGGGCGGTGCGCTGCGGGTCGTACGGCGGCGGCAGGGCCGTACGGAAGGAGGGGCGCGATGATTGCGCGCCGTGCTCGGCGGGTGAGTGCGTGGCATCTGGTGCTGGCGCCGCTGGCGTTGTGCTTCGCGTTGCCGTTCGTGTGGCTGCTGCTCAGCTCGGTGATGTCGAACGCGGAGATCAACCGGTTCCCACCCGCCTTGTGGCCCAAGGGAGTTGACCTGGGCGGCTACCGGTATGTGCTGGGCAACGCGATGTTCCCGCGCTGGTTCGCCAACTCGCTGATCGTGGCCTCGGTGGCGGTCGTGTCGAATCTGCTGTTCGGGTCGCTGGGCGGGTACGCGTTCGCGCGGATGCGGTTCGCCGGGTCGCGGCTACTGCTGGGGCTGATGCTGGCGACGATGGTCGTGCCGTTCCAGCTCACGATGATCCCGACGTTCCTCGTGATGAAGTGGCTCGGGCTGATCGACACGCTGGGCGCGCTGATCCTGCCCTCTCTGGTGACGCCGTTCGCGGTGTTCCTGTTCCGGCAGTTCTTCCTCGCGCTGCCGAGGGAGATGGAGGAAGCGGCCTGGATCGACGGGTGTTCGCGGCTGCGCGTGCTGTTCTCCATCGTGATGCCGCTGGCCCGGCCGGCGCTGGCCACGGTCGCCGTACTGACGTTCCTGTCGACGTGGAACGACCTGTCGTGGCCACTGATCGCGATCAACCACGACTCCCGCTACACCCTCCAGTTGGGCCTGACGACCTTTCAGGGGCAGCATCACACCCAGTGGTCGGCGGTGATGGCGGGCAACGTCGTCACGGTGGTGCCGGTGCTGGTCGCGTTCCTGCTGGCGCAGAAGACCTTCATCCAGTCGCTCACGTCCAGCGGGCTCAAGGGATGAGCCACGCACGGTACTTGACCCACTCTCGGAGGAGCCCGATGACCGACGTCAGGATCGCCTTCGTGGGCGCCGGCAGTGTGGTGTTCACGCAGGGCCTGCTGGCCGACCTGTTCTCCTACCCCGAACTCGCCCATGCCCGGATCGCGTTGCACGACATCGACCCGGAGCGGCTGGCGACGGCGGAGGGCGCGGCCCGGCACATCGCCGAAGTACGCGGCGCCAAACCGGAGATCACCGCGCACCTCGACCGCCGGGCCGCCCTGGCGGACGCCGACTTCGTCATCAACATCGTCCAGGTCGGCATGAACGAGGCCACCCGCACGGACTTCGCGATCCCGGCCCGCTACGGACTGCGCCAGACGATCGGCGACACCCTGGGCATCGGTGGCGTCTTCCGCGCGCTGCGCACGTTCCCGGTGCTGAAGGCGCTGGCGGAGGACATGTCTCAACTCTGCCCGGACGCCCACCTGTTGAACTACACCAACCCGATGGCGATGAACCTGCTCTACCTGAGCCGGATCGCACCCGCCCTCAAGGCGACCGGCCTGTGCCACTCGGTGTACTGGACGATGCACGACCTCGCCCGGCTCGTGGGCGTTCCCTTCGAGGAGGTCTCGTATCTGGCCGCCGGTGTCAACCACCAGGCGTGGGTGCTGCGTTTCGAGCGATCGGGGCGGAGCCTCTACCCGCTGCTGGACGAGACGATCGCCCGCGATCCCGGACTGCTGCGCCGGGTCCGCGTGGACATGTACCGCCGACTCGGCCACTACCCCACCGAGACCAGCGAGCACTCCGCCGAGTACGTGCCCTGGTATCTCCACCACACCGAGGAGATCGAGCGGCTACGGCTCCCGGTCGGCGCGTACCTGGAGATCATCGAGGAGAATACGGCGAGCTACGAACGCACCCGCGAGGCTCTGGCCCTGGGAGCCCCGCTCCCGGTGGAAGGCACACTGGAATACGCCCCGCAGATCGTCCACAGCATCGTCACCGGCACACCCCGCACGATCTACGGCAACGTCCCCAACTTGGGCCTGATCGACAACCTCCCGCCCGACTCGATCGTCGAAGTCCCTTGCCTGGTCGATGCTTTGGGCGTCCAACCGACCCGGATCGGCACCTTGCCACCGCAGTGCGCGGCCCTCAACAGCGCGTACGTCTCCGTCACCGACCTGGTGGTACGCGCGGCCACGGACGGCGACCCACGCCACATCCGCCACGCGGCGATGACCGACCCGGCGACGGCGGCAGCGCTGCCGGTGGAGCGGATCTGGGACCTGTGCGACGACCTCGTACGGGCGCATGGGGAGCTGTTGCAACCGGAGCTGCGGGTGCGGCTGGGGCACTGACGGGCGTGCGGAGGAGGGATGCCCGCCCTGGCCGCCGGACGAGGTCGACGCTGCGCGCTTACCGGCACCGGCGTCCTCTGGCCGCCGGGCACGGAACAGAGCCGGGAGCAACGCCACGCCGCTCCCCGACATCTGGCGTTGGTGTGACCTTCCCCCGCCGACCGGCGTGGGAGCGGTCAGGCGGCTGTCCGGGTCCCGCATTCTCGGCGCAGGCGACCGGCGTCCGGCCGGTCGTGGCCGTTCGGGAGGAACGCGGTGCCGAGACGTTCGACCAGCCTGAGGATCCTGATGGGGGCGGCCGTGCTGCCGCTGGCCCTGGTGTCGCCCGCGTGGGGCGGTACGGACCCTGCGCCGCCCGCGCCCGAGCCGCCGTCGACCCTGTGCGCGATGGCGGGCGTCCTGCACGGGGATCATGGGCAGCGGGCCGCCGTCAGCCTGTGTGCGGGCACCGGCACTCCCACCATGGCGGTGTCCGCTCCCGCGACCTGCCGGCGGCACTCGGCGGTCGTCCGGTTCGCGTGCCGGACCTCGGGCACCTGGACCGCGCGGCGCGCCGGCGAGACGGTCGCGTCCGGCACGCTGCCCGGGTCGGGCCAGTATCCGGGCCCGGGGACGTACGACTTCACGGCCACCGTGCGCGTCCGCTCCGCGCCCGAGGGAGTGGATGTGCAGGGCACGGTCCACGCCACGCTGACCCTGACCGCGCCCAAGCCGAAGGCGACGCACGGAATCGAGGTCGACCGAAGCGCGCTGCGGCCCAACGCGGTGACGACCCTGAGGTACACGGTGCGGCGCGACAGCGACGAGGGTGACGGCAGCGCGCGGTTCGGGCTGATCGCGGAGGAGGGAACGGGGGCGGAGCTGACCACCTCCGACACCCGCTGCGTCAATCCGCTGGTCGGCCGCTACCCCTCGCGGGTCCGGCTGCCGCACGCCCTGGACTGCGCGCTCACCGATCTCCAGCCGGGACACCCGGACACCGTGGTGGTTCGGGTCTCCCTCAAGTCCCGTTGTTCCACGGTGGTTTCGAAGCTGGGCTACTGGATGCCCCAGGGACAGACGCTCTACACCGGGGGGATGCTGGCGGGTCCGACGGTGGGCTGCTCCTAGAGCAGGTCGAGTCCCCGCTCCCAGCCGAACTCCGGTCGGACACCGTCCTCCTGGACCTCGCCAGAGTACGGCTCCCCGAATCGGACGCCCATCCCGCGCAGCCGCAGCAGACTCGCTCGGTAGGCGGGATGGGCCGCCAACGCCTCGCCCACACACGGGAGTACGGCGGTCGGGACGCCGAGGCCGTACGCCTCGCAGAGGGTGCCGAGCGCGAGAGTGTCCGCCGTACCGGCCGCCCATTTGTTGATCGTGTTGAAGGTGGCGGGCGCGACGAGCACGGCGTCCGGGGGCGGGAACGGGCGGGGATCGCCAGGGGTGCGCCACGCCGAACGTATCGGGCGGCCCGTCTGTGCCTCGACGGCGGCCGTGTCGAAGAAGCCGCCCATCGCGACCGGGGTCGCGATGACCCCGACCTCCCAGCCCCGCTCCTGCGCGGCGGTGATCAGCTTCGTGACGTCCGCGGCGATACCGGCGGCGCAGACGACGACGTAGAGGAAGGCCTTCGGCTTCGAGTCCTGTTCGGTCACCCTGGGAGCCTACTGAAGCGGGAACGACCGCCCGCGCTCCGCTTCGGGCCGCGTCCCGAACACGCGCCGCTCCTTCTCCTCGATGGCCAGGTCGTTGATGCTGGCCTCGCGCCGGGTCATCAGCCCGTGCTCGTCGAACTCCCACAACTCGTTGCCGTACGACCGCCACCACTGACCCTCGGCGTCCCGGCACTCGTACTGGAAGCGGACCGCGATGCGGTTGCCTTCGAAGGCCCACAGGTCCTTGCGCAGCGCGTACTCGTGCTCGCGTGCCCACTTCGCGGTGAGGAACTCGACGATCTCGACGCGGCCGCTGACGAAGGTGTCGCGGTTGCGCCAGACGGAGTCCTCCGAGTACGCGAGGGCCACTCGCTGCGGGTCGCGGGTGTTCCAGGCGTCCTCGGCGGCCTGGACCTTCTGCGCGGCGGTCTCGCGGGTGAAGGGCGGGAGGGGAGGTCGGTCGGCCATGGTCGTCTCCAGAGCGGCGAGGGGCGGAGAACGTACGTTCTCGCGGTGACTGCTAACGTAGAGAACGCACGTTCTCAGGTCAAGGAGGGGTCGGTTCGATGGACAGCGCGATCGCCCGTGAGCAGGCGCTGGACGCCGCCGAGACGCTCTTCTACGCCCGGGGCGTCCAGGCCGTCGGCATGGACGCGGTCCGCACCGCGTCCGGGCTGTCGCTGAAGCGGCTCTACCAACTCTTCCCCGCCAAGGAGCAGTTGGTGGAGGCCTATCTTGAACGGCGCGATGTGCGCTGGCGCGGACGCCTCGCCGAGTACGTCGAGCGGCGCGATGATCCGCTGGAGCGAATTCCCGCCGTCTTCGACTGGCTGGAGAAGTGGTTCGGCGAGGCGGACTTCCGTGGGTGCGCGTGGATCAACTCCTACGGCGAGCTGGGCGCGTCCTCGGAGCGTGTGGCGGCCCAAGTGCGGGCGCACAAGCGGGCGTTCGGCGAGTATCTCGCCGGTCTCGTGGCGGACGCGGGGCTGCCCGCCGTACTGGCCGGGCAGCTCTTCCTGCTGGCCGAGGGTGCCATGGTCACGGCGGGCATCACCGGGAGCGCCAAGCCGGCGGCACAGGCGCGCGAGGCGGCCCGGTCGCTGCTGCGGGCCCGCTGAGTTCAGGCGGCGGCGAGCGCCGTGAGCGCGGCGCGGGCCCGGGTGAGGGAGACCGCCGCCAGGTGCTCCAGGCCTGCCAGTTGGGGCAGGACGTCGACCCGGGTCAGCTCGGCGGCGACGAGGTGGAGGTTCTCCGGTGGCACTCCGAGATTCCCGAAGTAGGCCTTCAGATAAGGCGTTTGGAAGTCGAAGTGTTCACGCGGGGTGCCGGGGCCGTATCCGCCGCCGCGCGCCATGACGACGACCACGCGGGTGTCGCGCAGCAGGGTCTCGCCGGTGTCCGGGTCGGTGAGCGCGCCGGGGAAGGTGACGCGGTCGATCCAGGCCTTCAGGGTCGCGGGGATCGAGAAGTTGTACATCGGGACACCGAGCAACAGCGTGTCGGCGGCGAGCAGTTCGGCGATGTACGGGTGGGTCAGGTCCCACTCGTACCGCTCGGCGGCGGTCTCGATCAGCGCGGGAACCTTGGCCGGCGGGACAAAGCCCTCGCGTTCCACGCGGCGGCCGAGGGTGGTGTAGGCGGGGGTGATCGGCTCCACCGGCTCTGCGGACAGATCACGGTGCCGGTGGTCGGCCGTGCGGTGCGCGGTGTGCCAGGTGCGTACGAAGGTCTCGGTGAGTTGCCTGGTCACGGAGTCGGCGGTCGTGTCGGCGCTGGAGTCGATGTGCAGCAGCATGGTGGGGTCACCTCGGTCGGTCCGGGTTCGTCGGAGAGGTGACGGAGCACGACGAGGAAAGGTGACCCATGCGGCGGCACGACGAGTTGGCGGAGCGGTTCGAGGAGCGGCGCGGGCAGTTGCGGGCGGTCGCCTACCGGATGCTGGGCTCGGTCGCCGAGGCGGAGGACGCGGTCCAGGAGGCCTGGCTGCGGCTGAGCCGCGCGGGCGGCGACGACATCGACAACCTGGCCGCCTGGCTGACGACGGTCGTCTCCCGTATCTGCCTGGACATGCTGCGCTCGCGCGCGTCCCGTCGCGAGGATCCCTACGGCGACGACGCGCCCGAGGCGAGCGCCGGTGTGCTGCCCGAGGACGAGGCGGTGCTCGCCGACTCGGTGGGGCTCGCGCTGCTGGTGGTACTGGACACGCTGGGTCCGGCCGAGCGGGTCGCGTTCGTGCTGCACGATCTGTTCGCGGTGCCGTTCGACCGGATCGCGGCGATCCTGGACCGGTCCCGGCCCGCCGCGAAGAAGCTCGCCAGCCGGGCGAGGCAGAAGGTGCGGGGCACGCCAGTGGTGCCGGACGCCGAACTGGACCGGCACCGCGAGGTCGTCGAGGCGTTCCTGGCCGCCGCGCGCGGCGGTGACCTCGGCGCGCTGCTCGACGTACTCGCGCCCGACGTGGTCCGCCGCGCCGAACCGGCCGCGTTGCCGCCCGGGGTGCCGGCCGTGTTGCGGGGGGCCCGGGCGGTCGCGGAGGGGACGGTACTGCTGCGGGACCGGACCCGGTTCGCGGCCGTGGCCCTCGTCGACGGGGACGCAGGCATCGTGGTCGCTCCGGGTGGACGGCTGCTGCTCGCCCTGCGGGTGACGGCGGAGGGCGGGCAGGTCAGCGCGTACGAGGTGATCGCGGATCAGGAGCGGCTGCGGGAGACCGAGGTGGGTGTGCTGAATGCGGCCGGTCGACCGCTCAGCCCACTGTGTCGGACACCGTGATGGCGCTCACCGGGCAGGCCCGGGCCGCCTCCCTCAGCATGGGGTCGTCTCCCCCGTCCTCCCTTCCGGGAAGCACCGTGCTGTAGCCGTCGTCGTCCTGGGTGAAGACGCGCGGGGCGGCCAGGGCACACTGGCCCGCCCCGATGCAGACGTCCTTGTCGATGTGGATTTCGGTGTGCATGGAGCGCAGCCTCTACCAGGTCACGGGGAGTTCCAGCATCCCCTGGATCGTGTCGCCGGGCTTGAAGGGGATCTCCTCCGCCGGAGCGGCCAGGCGCAGCGTCGGCAGGCGGTCGAAGAGGCTGTGCAGGGCGATCTCCAGCTCGGCGCGGGCCAGGTTCTGGCCGAGGCACTGGTGGATGCCGAAGCCGAACGAGACGTGGTGGCGGGTGGGCCGGTGCCAGTCCAGGGTGTCCGGGGCGGTGTAGACGCCCTCGTCGCGATTGATGACGGCGGTCGAGAAGAGCACGCCCTCGCCGGCCCGGATGGTCCTGCCGTCCACCTCGATGTCCTCGGCGGCGAGCCGCATCAGCCCGTCCACGATGGAGAGCGACCGCATGAGTTCCTCGACCGCGTCCGGCAACAGGCTTGGATCGGCGCGGAGTTCGGCCAGCCGCTCGGGATGACGCAGCAGGGTGAAGGTGCCCAGGGAGATCATGTTGGCGGTCGTCTCATGGCCCGCGACGAGGAGGATGACCGCGAGGGAGAGCAACTCGGTGCGGTCCAGGGCCCCTTCGCGCAGTTGCTCCCGGACGAGATCGTCGAGCAGCCCCTCACCCGGATCCCGCTGCTTTCGGTCGATCAACTCGCCGAGGTACAGGTCCAGTTGATCACGCGCGTCCTGGCTGTCCTCGGGCTTCGGGCCGCGCAGCAGCCGCCGGGACTGGGCCTCGAAGAACTCGTGGTCGGCGTACGGGACACCGAGCAGCGCGCAGATCACCATCGACGGTACGGGCAGCGCGAACGCGGACACCAGGTCGGCGGGCGACCCCTGGGCGATCATCGCGTCGAGCCGTCCGTCGACGATCCGCTGGATACCGGGCCGCATCGCGGTGGCGCGCTTGACGGTGAAGCCGGGGATCATCATGCGCCGCTGGGTGCGGTGCTTGGGGTCGTCCTCACCGAGCAGGGCGACTCGCCGGTTCCGGACCACGTTGAACCGTTCGTTGATCACGGGGAAATCGGGATGCGTACGGTCCGTCGACAGGCGCTGGTCGGCCAGCAGCGCGCGGGCGACGGCATGTCCGGTGACGATCCATGCCGTACGGCCGTCGTAGAGCGTGACGCGGGTCAGCGGGCGGTCGGCGCGCAGGGGGTCGTAGCCGGTGGGCGGGTGGTAGGGGCAGGTGCGGTCCTGCGGGAAGGCGACGGGTTCGGTTCGGTCCTTCGGTTCGGTCAGATCCGTCAGATCCGTCATGGAAGACCTCGCAGACGAAGAGTGCGTCTTGCCGATCTTCATTAGATGCCCGAGGCACCTATGGAGCCACCTTAAGTTCGGCCAGATCGGTGGCACCTACAATCTGGCTGAAGCTGATGGTCCGGTTCGCTCGATCCCAAGATCACAGCGCGCTCGATTCGACCGCGAAGGCCCGGGCCACGGCGAGGCTGTCCTCGTACACATGGTGACGGACGATCAGTCCGTCCCGGACGGTGAGGTGGAGGGCGAACCTGGCCCGATAAGGCCGTCCGGTGGACCTCGCAGTCAGCCGGATCTCGCCGAACAGCACCGCGTCCTCGCCGTCGACCAAAATGCGCTCGATCTCCGTGTCCGCCTCTTCGGGCACATGGTGGGCGGCGAGGTTCCGATAGTGGTCGGCCGCGTCGGCGCGGGTGGCACGGTGCCGGATCCACGGGGTGGCGGTGCGGCCGTGTTCGTCCTGTGGCCAGTTCAGTTTCCAGTCGGCGTGCTCGGCGTACAGCTCCGCGATGCGCTCGGGCTCGGCGTGCCCGATTCGGTACAGCAGGTCCTCCACGACATCGCGGGTGGTCTGGGACGACATGCGGGTGCCCTTTCTCGGCCGGTGGTCGTGCGGGGTACCGACTGTGCCGGAGGGGCCGTTCCGGTGCGATTACCTCCGAGGTCATCACCCGGTGGAGGGGCATGGCCGAACAGTGTCGCGGTAAGGATGAATCACGCAGCGACCGGTGTTGAATCCCGGTGCCAGACAGTCGAAGAACGCGAGATGGGACGGATGCCATGCCTCTTGAGGGTGAGTACGAACCCAGCCCGGCGCAGTGGGTGCGCGATCAGGTGGAGCTGTACGAGAGTTCCGGCGGCACCAAGGGGACGACGTTGATGGACACGGGGTTGCCCGTCATCCTGCTGACGACCGTAGGTGCCAAGAGCGGGAAGATCCGCAAGACCCCGCTGATGCGGGTCGAGCACGACGGACGCTACGCCGTGGTCGCCTCGCAGGGCGGCGCGCCCAAGCATCCGGTGTGGTACTTCAACGTCCAGGCCGATCCCCGGGTCGAGCTTCAGGACGGGCCGCGGAAGTGGGACATGACGGCCCGTGAGGTGACCGGCCAGGAGAAGGCCGAGTGGTGGGAGCGGGCGGTCGCCGCGTATCCGCCGTACGCCGAGTACCAGGAGAAGACGGACCGGGAGATCCCCCTGTTCGTCCTCGAACCGGCCGACGGTAGCTGATCGTCCCACCCCGTTCCCGGGCGCGGAAAAGATTCCGGTTCCGGGACGCATGGACCGGTGCCCGTCGGGCACCCGATGTTCAGGCCCCGCCGCGCTCCCCCGTCGCGGCGGGGCTTTCTCCTGCCTCCCGCGCCGGCCGGTCGGTGATGTCCAGGAAGATCTCGCCGGCCTCGGACACCGCCCGGGCGAGCGACCGCTTGATGCGGACCGAGACCTCCTCGACCCGCTCGCTGTCCATGCCGGGCACCAGGTCGATCCGGGCGGCGACCATCGCCGAGTCGAGCCCCATCCGCATCGTGAACAGCGCTTCCACGCTGTCGATTTCGGGCTCCGCCGCCAGCAGGGAGCGGATCCGGTCGCTCAGTTCCGGGTCGACGGCCTCGCCGATGAGCTGGTCGCGGGCGTCGCGGCCCAGGCGGTAGGCGACGTAGCCGAGCAGCACGCCGATCGCGAGCGAGGCGGAGGCCTCCCACACCACCTGCCCGGTGATCATGTGGAGCGCCATGCCGATGATGGCGAGGGTCACGCCGAGCACGGCGGTGCCGTCCTCGGCGACGACGGTACGCAGCGCGGGGTCGCGCAGGGCATCCTTGCCGCCGCCCTGGGCGCGGACCTGGAGCAGGGCACGCAGCAGCGAGATTCCCTCCGTGACCAGGGCCACGACGAGCACGATCAGACCCACCACATAGCCGGTGGATGTCTCCTCCGCGCCGTTGCGCAGGGCCTCGACGCCCTGGAACACGGAGAAGCAGGCGCCCATCACGAAGATTCCGACGGCCGCGAGCAGGGACCAGAAGAACCGCTCCTTGCCGTATCCGAAGGGGTGCTTCTGGTCGGCGGGGCGGCTGCTGCGGCGCAGCGCGGCGAGGAGGAAGACCTCGTTGAGGCTGTCGGCCACCGAGTGCGCGGCTTCCGACAGCAGGGCCGGCGATCCCGCGATCACACCACCTACGGCCTTGGCGGCCGCGATCACCAGGTTGGCGGCGAGTGCGACGAGGACGGTGACGCGGGTCTTCCGGTCGGTGCTGCCGTCGGATGCGTGGTCGGAGGCTGTGTCGCTCATTCTCGCCGAATGCCCCTGAGGGTGCCGCTCACACCCCCTACCGAAGCCTCGGTTTCGATGACACCGTCGGAGTTCCGACCGCTCGCCGGCAGAAGGAGACCCCCGTGGCCAGGAACAAGAAGAAGAAACTCCCCCTCGTCTACAAGCCAGTCGGCATCGTCCTGGGCCTGGCGAGCGGCGCCCTCGCCGGGCGCACCTTCCGTGCCACATGGAAGGCGATACGGCATGAGGACAACGCCCCCGACCCGCTGGACCGGGACCGCGGCTGGGCCGAGATCCTGCTCGCCGCCGCGCTCCAGGGCGCCCTGTTCGCGGTGGCGCGCAGCGCGGCGGACCGCACGGGTGCGAAGGCCATCGAGCGCTCGACCGGGATCTGGCCCGCGCAGGACAAGGGCGGCCGGGAGTGATCCGGCTCAGCCCTGTTCGGTCGCCGCGGGCGGCACCGGCCGGAGGGTGAAGGAGTGGCCGGCCGGGTCCGCGTACACCCGCTCCTCGTACGGGCCCGGCATGTCCTTGGTCTCCAGCGGACGCCCGCCGAGGCCGACTATCCGGCGCTCCGCCTCGTCCAGGTTCTCCACCAGGAAGTCGAGGTGGACCTGCTGGTTGTTCTCCGCGCGGGGCCAGCTCGGCGGGGTGGCACTGACGTCCCGACGGAACGCCAGCCGCGTCCCGTCGGCACCCCTGATCTCCACCTGGTCGAGTGTGATGTCCGTCTGTTCGCCGTCGAGCAACTCCGTGTAGAACACGGCGAGTTTCTCCGGCTCGATCGCGTCGAGCACCACGAAACTTGCGTTCACGAGTGCCATGGGTCAGTCCTCCGAGGGTTCGTGCGCGCAAGGATCGAGTCCGGTGCCACGCACCCAACGGATATCCCCGTTCGGCGAGTTGATGCCGAAGCCGGGCTCCGATCGACGAACGTTCAACGGACTTCGCCCCACGTTCCCCGTCCAAGGAGAACGGGATCAGTCGGCCACCAGCCACTCCCCGTCGCGCATCAGGTCGCGCCCCTTGAGCTCGTTGGCCTCCCGCCAAGCCTGCACCCGCTGCGGAAGAACCCTGAAGTAGCTGTAGGGCGTGGCCAGTTGACGCGGATCGAAGCCGGTCTTCGAGGCGAAGATCTCGGCGTCCTCCTCGGGCAGATCGGCGGCCGTCAGCATCGTGACGGTGCCCTCGACCATCACGAGGTCCCGGGTCGGACCGATGCCGATCCGCGCGACGCCGGTCGCGGCGAGGTTGCGGCCCGTCGGGCTCGCGGCCGGGGTGGCGAACAACAGGGTGGAGCCGTCCCACACGAACGACAGCGGCACGAGATAGGGCGCTCCCCCGTCCTCGCCGGCCGTGGCGACCCAGGCGTCCTCGTCATGCTCCAGCCGACGGAGGGTGTCCTGCTTGCGCTGCTTCGCGGTGCGTGCGGGCTCTTGAGTCATGGCCCCAGTCTGCCGCTCAGCCCTCCTCCGCCGCGCGGATCTCGGCGAGCCGCGCCGCCGCCGCGCTGAGCAGCAGGTCCAGGGCCGCCGGGTAGGAGCTGTGCCGCATGGTGGCCACGAGATGACGCGCCGTGGCCGCGATGTGCGGGTGGGTGTCGGCGGGCAGCCGGGCGTACATCGCCTGCCATACGGCGGCCTCCGCCTCGCGGGCGGGCTTCGGCAGCACGGTGTTCGCGGAGTCGAGGGCGCCGAAGGCGAGGGCCTGGTCGACGTAGGCGTGATAGATCCGCACCGCCTCGGCATCAGGGAAACCGGCCCCGCGCAGCACCCCGAGGATCGTCTCCACGGCCTGGATCTCGTGCTCCCGTCCGGTCACCCGGTACGAGCTGAGCACCGCTGCCGCCGGGTGCGCGAGCGCTCCGGCGTGCATGCGCAGCCCCAGGTCCCGCAGGTCGGCCCGCCAGTCGCCGGTGGGGCGCCAGGTGCGCAGGGTGCGGCCGATCAGTTCGTCGGCGACGGCCAGCATCAGGTCGTCGGTGTGCCGGAAGTAGCGGTACAGGGAGCTGGGGTCGGCGCCGAGGGCCCGGCCGAGTCGGCGTACGGAGAGGGCGTCGGCGCCGTGTTCCTCGATCAGTCTGAGGGCGGTCTCGACGATCAGTTCCTCGGACAGCACGACGCCCTGCTTGGTGGGGCGTCGGCGCCGCCGGTCGGCGGCCGGGACGACACGGTCGCTCATACGGCACCTCCTCGCTGCTCGGTCCGGGTGTCCGCACCTTATGACAACACCGTTGACCTGTTAAGGGCCCGGGCAGTTTCATGTGCCTTCACCGGGGCCGTCCGGGCCCCCCGGTGCGAGCGGAGAGCACGCCATGATCGACACGCCACCCCCGTCGGGGCCCGCACTGCGCAAGACCCTCGGTCTGCTGGACGGCGTCGCGATCGCCGCGTCCAGCACGGCCGCGACCACCAGCATCGGCATCGGTCTGGGCGTGACCGCCGGGGTGGTCGGGCTGCATCTGCCGGCCATCATGCTGCTCGCGTTCCTGCCGATCCTGGGCATAGCGGGCGCCTACTCCCGGCTCAACAAGGTCGAGCCGAACGCGGGCAACGGCTATGTGTGGGTGGGCCGTTCGCTCACTCCGTGGCTCGGCTTCCTGGTCGGCTGGGTGAACATCGTCGCGACGATCGCCTTCCTCGCGTACACCACGGCGGTCACCGGCTCGGCCATGATCCAGCTCGCCGGGGAGGCCGGACTCCACCGGCTCGCCGGGCTCGCCCTCGACCCGGGCTCGACGGCCCAGACCACCGCCGTGGGCATCGTGGTCCTGGTCGCCGTCACCCTGACCGCCGTCACCGGCGTCCGCACCGCCGCCCGCCTCCAGACCGGACTGCTGATCTTCGAGTACGTCGTCCTGCTGGGCTTCTGCGGCTACGGCATCGTCACCGGCCCGCACGCCTTCAGCCTGAGCTGGTTCGACCCCTTCGCGATCCCCTCGGCGTCCGCCCTCGCGCAGGGCCTGCTGCTGTCGGTGTTCTGCTACTGGGGCTTCGAGGCCGCGTTCACCGTGAACGAGGAGGTGCGCGACCCGCGCGACGCCTCCCGGGCCGGGCTGATCACCCTGGTGACGATGCTGGGGCTGTTCCTGCTCGGCTCGATCGCCTTCCAACGGGTGCTGTCCGAGGGCGAGTTGGCTGGCCACGGCGCCGAGGGCCTGGCGTACTTCGGCGACCGGCTCGCCTCTCAGCCGCTGGCCGCGCTGCCGCTGGTCGCGCTGATGTTCTCGGCGGTCGCCTCACTCCAGGCCGGTGTCATCCCCACCGCCCGAGGCATGTTCGCGATGAGCCGGGACCGCACCCTCGGGCCGGTCTGGTCCAAAGTCAGCTCCCGCTACGGCACTCCGGCGGCCGGCACCCTGCTGATCGGCGCGCTGGCGGCGGCCGTCGCCGCGCTGGCGCTGGTGATCCCGCGCCTCGCCGACATGATCATGGCCACGGTGAACGCGGTGGGCATCGTCGTCGCCCTCTCCTACGCGCTGACCGCCCTTGCCGCCGCCGTGCGGTTCCGCTCGCTGCTGCGGGAGGACTGGCGGCAGGGCGTGCGCGCGGTGGTGCTGCCCACGCTGAGCGCGCTGGCCCTGCTGGGGCTCGGTGGCTACCTCTGCTGGTCCTTCTACACCTCCACCGACCACCTCGAACTCAGCGCGGACAACGGCTGGTTCCTGCTGCTCACCCCGGTCGCGATGATCGTGTCGGGTTTCGTGGCCGCCGCCTGGGCGAAGTGGGTACGCGGGTCGTCCTACTTCCAGTCCGGGGAAGGCACCGACGCCGACGCCCCCCATCTGCTCGCCACCTCCGGCTGAACCCCCAAGGAAACGGATCATGCACGCAGATCTCCTCTTCACCAACGGCCCCGTTCTCACCCCCGAGGGCCGCACGGCGACCGCCGTGGCCGTCACCGGCGACCGCATCACCGCCGTAGGACATGACGAGGTGCACGACCTCGCCGGGCCGGGTACCCAAGTCGTCGATCTGGCGGGGCGGTTGCTGTTGCCCGGGTTCCAGGACGCGCATGTGCATCCGGTGCCTGCGGGGCTGGAGCTGACCCAGTGCGATCTGACGCGGGCGAAGACCGCCGAGGACACGCTCGCCGCCGTGCGCGCCTATGCGGACGCGCATCCGGAGCGGGAGTGGATCACCGGGGGCGGGTGGTCGATGGAGGCGTTCGAGGGCGGTACGCCGACGAAGGAGCTGCTGGATTCGGTCGTGCCGGACCGGCCGGTGTATCTGCCCAACCGGGACCATCATGGGGCCTGGGTGAACAGCCGTGCCCTGGAACTCGCGGGCATCTCGCGGGACACGCCCGATCCGGCGGACGGGCGGATCGAGCGGGACGCGTCGGGTGAACCGTCCGGGACGCTCCAGGAGGGGGCGATGCAGCTGGTCGGCCGGCTCACGCCGCCCACCACCCCGGCCGACCGGCTGGCCGCACTGCTGCACGCCCAGCGGCATCTGCACGCGCTCGGCATCACGGCCTGGCAGGACGCGATCGTCGGGAAGTTCGCGGGGATGGCTGATCCGTCGGACGCGTATCTGACGGCGGCCCGCGACGGCTCGCTCACCGCACGGGTGGTCGGCGCGCTGTGGTGGGACCGGGAGCGCGGGGCCGAGCAGATCCCCGAACTCGTCGAGCGGCGGGCCGCGTTGAGCCACGGCAGGTTCCGCGCGGGCAGTGTGAAGCTGATGCTGGACGGGGTCGCCGAGACCGGTACCGCCTCCCTGCTGGACCCCTATCTCGACAAGTGCGGCTGCGCCACGGCCAATCGGGGCACCGACTTCATCGACCCGGAGCAACTGCCCAAGTACGTCACCGAGTTGGACGCTCTCGGCTTCCAGTGCCACTTCCACGCGCTGGGCGACCGGGCCGTACGGAACGCGCTGGACGCGGTCGAGGCGGCGCGGGAAGTGAACGGCCCCAGCGACTCCCGGCCGCATCTGGCGCACCTTCAGGTGGTGCACCCCGACGACGTGGCGCGGTTCGCTCGGCTCGGTGCGGTCGCGAACATCCAGCCGCTGTGGGCCGCGCACGAACCGCAGATGGACGAGCTGACGATTCCCTTCCTCGGACCCCAACGCGCCTTGTGGCAGTACCCGTTCGGGGCGCTGCTGCGCTCCGGTGCCACCCTCGCGGCGGGGAGCGACTGGCCGGTCAGCAGTCCCGATCCGCTCCAGGGCATCCATGTCGCGGTCAACCGGGTCGAACCCGGAAGCGCCGGGCCGGTGTTCCTGCCCGGCGAGCGGCTCGGGCTCGCGGAGGCAATCACGGCGTACACGGCGGGTTCGGCGTACGCGAACCATCTGGACGACACCGGCCGGGTGGCGGCGGGGGCGTTGGCGGATCTGGTGGTCCTGGACCGCGACCCGTTCGCCAATCCGCCGGAGGAGATCGCGGAGACGAGGGTGGCTCTGACCTATGTGGGAGGGGTGGGAGTGTACGCAGCTCAGGAGGCGTGAGCAGTAACGGAGATCACGACCGGGGCACCGCGTAGATCATTTACGCTCTGGGCAGCCTCGTACCGCTTCTCGGTTCAACTTTCGTACCAGGAAGCGTAGTTCGAGGTCGCGGGCGGTCGTACGGACCGCCCGCTCGCAGTGGGGGACTCCCGTGTTCCGTCTCCCGAAAGGAAGCGCATGCCTCAGGACGTCACCTTCGATCTCCCCTTCGACACTCCCGTCAGCGATCATCTGGAGTACGCCCGAGCCCGCCATCTGCGCTGGATCTGGGACATGGGTCTGGTGCGCAGCCAGGCCGGGTTCGAGGAGTACCGGTCGTGGGATCTCCCGCAGGCGGCGGCCCGCACCTATCCGCACGCGTCGGCCGCCGACATGGTCGTCCTGATGAACTGGTTCTCGCTGGCGTTCCTCTTCGACGACCAGTTCGACGCGAACCGGCCCGACCGCGCCGACCGGATCCTGGAGGTCGCACGGGAGTTGATCGTGACGCCGTTGCGTCCGGCGGGCAGCAGGCCGCGGGTGGTCTGCCCGATCACCGTGGCCTGGGCCCAGGTGTGGGACCACCTCTCGGACGGCATGTCCCTGACCTGGCGGACCCGGTTCGCGGCGTCCTGGGGACGGTTCCTGGTGGCGCACTGCGAGGAGGTCGACCTGGCGGCCCGGGGTATCGCCGGCACGCTGGACCTCGACGAGTACACGGAGTTCCGGCGCCGTACGGTCGGCATCCACCACAGCATCGACGCCGGGGAACGCAGCAGCGGCTTCGAGGTGCCGGCCCAGGTACAGGCGCATCCGCTGATGGAACGCATGCGTGATCTCGCCGCCGACACCATCGGCTTCATGAACGACATCCACTCCTTCGAGCGCGAGCGGCGCCGGGGCGACGGCCACAACCTGATAGCCGTGCTCCACCGCGAACGCGGCTGCTCCTGGGAGGAGGCGGCCGGGGAGGCGTACCGGATGACGAACGCGTGCCTCACCGAGTACCTCGGACTGGAGGCCCAAGTCCCTCACATGTGCGACGAGTTGGGGCTGGACGAGGACGAACGGATCCGGGTGCGGAAAGGCGTCGAGGCCATCCAGCACTGGATCAACGGCAACTACGAGTGGGCGCTGGTGTCGGGCCGTTACGCGGCGGGGAAAGAAGGCCCGGCGGTCACCGCGGAGTTGGCGGGCAAGGGGTCGGTGGACGACCTGCTGGCCGTCTGACCCCGCGTGGCCGCCGGCGGCGGCCACGCCCTTCAGGGTGCGCGGCCGGCCCCCGCGCACCCGTTGCCGTCACACCGCGAACTCGACCGGCAGACAGTCCAGTCGGGACTCCCACGTGGACGCCGTGGACGTCAGTTCCTCCGCCGCTACGGCGAGTCGCAGCCCCGGCAACCGATGCAGCAGCACATCCACGCCGACCTCGATGATCGCCTGCCCGATTCCCTGCCCAGGGCACTCGTGCGGCCCCGAACTGAACGCCAGATGCGACTGGTTGCCCTGCATGGACACCTCCGCGTCGGGCCGGATCTCCGGATCGACGTTGCCCGCGGTCAGGCCGAGGACGAGCAGATCGCCCTCCTCGACACGGTGGCCGCCGAGTTCGAGATCCGCCGAGGCGAAGCGGCCCGGCAGCACGGCCAGCGGCGGGGTGTCCCACATGACCTCCTCGACGACGGCCGAGATGGTCAACTGACCGCTGACCAGGCCGGACAGCCGCGAGGTGTCGGTGAGGATCCGCTCCAGCACCCGCGCCAGCAGATTGCTGGTGGTGGTGTGCGCGGCGATCAGCACCAGCCGCAGATGCATCACGACCTCTTCCGCGTCGAGTCCCGCGGGGTGCCCGATGAGCGCGGTGGTGAAGTCGGAGCCGGGCTCGGCCCTTTTACGGTCGGCGAGTTCACCGAGGATCTCGATGATGCGGTCGTTGTGCAGGAGGGCGTCCTCGCCGCCCTTGAGGACCTGCGCGCTGGATTCGACGAGCCGGTTCCCGTCCGCCGCGGGGAGCCCCAGGACGCGGGTGAGGACGAGCATCGGGAGGTACTCGGCGTACTCCGCCACCAGGTCGGCGCGGCCGGTGCCGACGAACGCGTCGATCTGCTTGTTCGCGAAGTAGGTGGCGTGCCGCCGGACGCCGCGGCCGGACGCGGCGAGCAGTCCGTCGGTCACCGCGCCGCGCAGCCTGCGGTGCGGCTCGCCGTCCTGCGAGACGCAGTCGGGACGCCAGCCGACCATCGGGATCAACGGCGAGGTCTCCGAGACCCGGCCCTCCCGCCAGTCCCGCCACATCCGCGCGTCCCGGGTGAACTGGCGGGGGCTGTCCAGCACCCGCCGGTTGTCGCGGTAGCCGAGCACCAGCCAGGCGGGCACGTCGCCTTCGAGCAACACCGGTGCCACGGAGCCGTGTTCCTTGCGCAGCCGCTCGTAGATGCCCCTCGGGTCGGTCGCCGCCTCCGGCCCGTACAGCCGGGTGAGGTCCTCGCCCGAGCCGTGGTCGACCGGGCAGCCGCGCGGGGCGTCGGGGCCGTTTAACGTCTGGTCGTTCATCGGGGCTCCAGTGCGACGGCCGAGCGGTCCTTCAGGTGCCGTATCAGCGCGACCAGTACGTCACGGCTGGAGGAGCGGTCACGGGCGTCGCAGGCCACGACCGGGATGTCCGGGGCGATGTCCAGGGCGTCGCGGATCTCGTCGACCGGGAACCGCGGGGAGTCGGGGAAGACGTTCAGCGCGATGACGAACGGCACCTCCTGCCGCTCCATCTCCTCGATCGCCCGGAAACTGGAGGCGAGCCGGCGGGTGTCCACCAGGACCACCGCGCCGAGCGCGCCCTTGAACAGCCCGTTCCACAGGAACCAGAACCGCTCCTGGCCGGGCGTCCCGAACAGGTAGAGGACCAGTTCGTCGTTGATGCCGATCTTGCCGAAGTCCAGGCTGACGGTGGTCTGCGTCTTGTCGGCCACCCCGATGAGGTGGTCGACGTCGGCGCTCGCCTCGGTGAGGGTCTCCTCGGTGGTGAGCGGCTTGATGTCGCTGACCGAGCGGACCATCGTGGTCTTCCCGGTGCCGAAGCCGCCGGCGATCATCACCTTCACCGAGCGAACACCGTCACCGGCCGCCGAGCCGGGTCGGTCAAAGCCTTTGAAGTCCACTGAGTACCTCCTCAAGCAGCGCGAGGTCGGGCCCGCGGCCGGCGCCGTGCGCCGGGATGGGGTCACGGGCTTCGACGCGGTCCGCCTCCAGCAGATCCGCCAGCAGCACCGCGAGAATGTTGAAGGGGAGCCCGAGATGGGCGCCGAGTTCGGCCACCGACAGCGGCTCGCGGCAGCGCCGGAGGATCTCCTCGTGCTCGTGCTGTATGCCCGGTACGGGTGCGGTGCGGGAGACGATGAGGGTCGCCACGTCGAGGCTCGACGCCGAACCGCCCGGTCCGCTGCGTCCTCGGGTGAGGACGTAGTAGCGCTCAAGGCCGGACGGGTCAGTGGGCCGGCGGGGAGCACTCATCCAGAGTGATCCTCCAGGCGGGCGGTGGTGCCGAGGAGTTCGCCCATCCTGCGGGCCAGGTCCCGCATCTGGTGTCCGAGCAGGCCCTGGTCGAGGCCTTCGCGGGCCAGTACGCCGAGATAGGTCTCCACACCCGCGCGGACGACGAAGAGATGGCCGCCGTCGACCTCGATCATCGCCAGCCTCAACTGCCCCGCGTACTTGGGGAATTGCTCGGCGACCGGCTGGGCCAGCGCCTGCAGTCCGGCCACGACGGCGGCGAAGCGGTCCACGTCGTCGGGGTCCTCCGCACCGAAGGAGGTGATCGCCTTGCCGTCGCTGGAGGCCACCAGGGCGAAGCGGATCTCCGGGATGCTCTCCACCAGATCGCGGAGCGCCCAGCTCACGTCGGTTCCCTGCTGCGTCATGTGGACTTGTCGCTCTCTTCAGTGCTGTGCTCGGTGGACTCACGGCCCGCGGACGCCGATTCCTCCGCCGCGGTCTCCCGTCCGGCGGTGGCGAAGGCGGCCAGGCCGGTGAAGGAGGCGTCGGGCGGGACGACGGAGACGGCCATCTCCCCCGTCCGCCCGGCCGGCCCGGACCGCGCCGTCTCGCCGCGTTTGCTACGGCGCCTGGGCAGCCCGCCGGGTGTGGTGTCCTCCGCCGGAACGGTTTCGGCCGGGGTCTCGGCGCCGGTCCGCACACGTGTCATCGCGGCGGTCGCGGCAGCCTGGAACGACGGGGTGCCGGTCACGGCGGCCGGAGGCAGTTGGCTGAAGTACTTGTGCGGGACCACGACGACGACCGAGGTGCCGAGCCAGGGCGAGTCGGCGAAGGTGACGCGGATGCCGTAGCGGCGGGCGAGGGTGCCGACGACACGGAGACCGATGCTGGCGTCCTCCGAGATACCGCCGAGCCCGGATCCGCCGCCGGTACCCGCCAGGGCGTGTTCGGCCTCGCGCTTGGACTCCTCGCTCAGGCCCTTGCCGGAGTCCTGGATCTCGATGCCGACGCCGTTGGGCACCTCCTTGCCGGAGACGATCACCGGCTCGGTGGGCGGGGAGTAGCGGGCCGCGTTGTCCAGGAGGTGGGCGAAGATCAGCGTGAGGTGGTCCACCAGCCCGCCGTCGACGCCGAGTTCGGGCAACTGGCGTACGTCGACCCGCTGGAAGTCCTTGATACGGCCGATGCCACCGCGCACCACGCTGAGCAGCCGCTGCGGCTCCTGCCACTGCCGGCCGGGGCGGTCCGAGCCGCCGAGCACACCGACGCTCGCGGCGAGACAGTCGGCAGGGCCGATCTCCTGGTCCAGCTCCATCAGACCGCGCGCCACGGCGGGCAACCGCCCGTGCTCGCCCTGGAGTTCGTGCAGGCGGCCGCGGAGCTTGCCGGTCAGTACGTGGATACGGTTGCCGATGCTGATGACGGCCTGCTCGGCTGCGGTGGAGCGGTTGAACTCCTCCTCCACGCCGATGAGCGAGATCCGCAGCACCTTGCGGAGTTCGGCCTGCAACTCGGCGCTGACCTTCGCGCACTGGTTCGCGACCGGCAGCAGGTCGTCGATGGCGTCACCCGCGCGCAACTGCCTGAGCGCTTCCGGGAGTTGCTCGTCGGCGAGCCGGGCCACCGCGCCGAGCTGGTGGGCGAGCCGCTCCTGCCACACCTCGGCCTGGTCGGCGAGCCGGCTCTCGTAGGACTCGGACTGCGCGGTCAGCCGCTCCTCGTACGCCCTTGCCTGCTCGGTGAGTTGTGCCTCGTAGGCGTCGCGACGGTCGGCGAGCTGGGCGTCGTAGGCGCCGGCGTGCTCGGCCAACTGCGCCTCCAGGGTGGCGCGTTCGGCGCTGAACTTCCGCTCCAGGCCGGTCACATGCTGCTGCCACTGCTGGGAGTGCTCGGCCTGCGCGGTGCGGAAACCGCTTTCGGAACGGCGCAGTTGAGCCTGGGTCCGGACAAGCAGTCGTACGCACACGGCACTGGCCGCGGTCGCCGCCGCTCCGGCGACGCTTTCGCTTATTCGCTCCGGGCTCAGACACGTGGCGGCGACGGTTCCACCTCCTAAGGCCAGCGGCATCAGCCACCAGCCGTACCAGGCGCCAGGGGCCCGCGCCGCCGGTGGCGGAGTGGCGAGTTCCATCTGCATCCTTCGAAGCGACACGAACGAACAGGGGTGTGCGAGGACAGACCGCACTCAGGAGGACGACCGCGAGCCGACCGGTCACGATCAGGTCAACTCGCTGCGCCGCAGGGGAGCTTATCGGGTTTGAACCGTAAAAGATCAACCTCACGGCCCTGCGGAAGTGAGGGTTCCGTCACTCTCCGGAAAGTCTGAACATGGACATGTGTCCAGCTATAGTGGACACCTGTCCAAGACGACGAGGAGTCTGCTGATCATGGAAACGCTCGCGAACGTGCTGGTGGGGCTGGTGGCCGCGCTGCATCTGTACATCCTGGTGCTGGAGATGTTCCTGTGGCAGAAGAAGCCCGGGCGGGGGCTGCACGGATTCGACCCCGAGATGGCGAGAGCCACCGCGCCCATGGCCGCCAACCAGGGCCTGTACAACGGCTTCCTCGCCGCGGGTCTCATCTGGGGCCTGATCGCCGCCGACCCGACCGGCTTCCGCGCCCAGGTGTTCTTCCTGAGCTGTGTCCTGGTCGCCGGTGTGTACGGCGCGGTGACGGCGAACCGGCGCATCCTGTTCGCGCAGGCGCTGCCCGGCGCGCTGGCCCTGGCCGCCGTCCTGATCGCCCGGTGAGCCGCGCCGAGCCCGAGGACCGGCGGGCCGCCCGCACCCGGGCACGGCTGCGCCAGGCTCTCCTCGACGAGTGCGCCGAGCACCCCTTGGAGGAGGTCGGCGTCGCCGCGCTGGTGCGCCGGGCCGGGGTCGGCCGGGCCACGTTCTACGTCCACTACGACGGCCTGGAAGCGCTTGCGGTCGACGCCTGCGCCGATGTCGTACGGGAGGCGGTGGAGGCGCTGCACGCCTGGCGCGGCCGGCCCGATCCGGTGCACGCGCCGCCCGCGCTGCCGGAGTTCTTCGCCGGGCTGCTCCCCCACGCGGCCCTGTACCGCGCTCTGTTGAGCCCGGGCGGCGGCGGTCCGCTCGGCCGGGTCCTGCACCGGGACCTGCGCGCCTACAGCCTGCGTGAGCGTGAACTCGCGGGTGCGGCGGACGCCCCGCTCGTCGCCTCGGCGGTCGCCGGGACCTTCGGCGGGGTCCTGGCCGACTGGCTGCACGGGCTGTTGGAGGGCACGGCGGAGGAAATCGCCGACCAGGTATGGCAGTTGCTGGTCGCCCTGCACATGAGCCGGTGACACCGGCTCACTGACAGGCCACGCCGGTCTTCACCAGCGGCCAGGCCTCCACGCCGTCGGGTGTGCGGACGTAGGCCTTCGACGCGTCGGCCGTGAGCCACAACTGCCAGTGGCGGTACCGGTATCCGGTGTCGCGGGCGGTCGCGGGCATCGGGACGTCGCCATCGTAGGGGGCGGTGAGCATGCCGGACGGCAGCACCCCGTCCGGATCGCGGGCGTACAGCCTGGCCTTCTCGTCCTTGCCGGTCTGCAGGAAGTGCGCCTTCTGCCAGTCGCAGTGGGCGGCGCCGACCGAGCTGCTCACCCGTGTGGTCGGCACGCGATGCCCGTCCCGGTCGGTCCAGATCTCGTATCCGTGCGCCTCGGCGAAGCCCGCCGGGAGTTCGGCCGGGTCGCAGGAGGCGCTGCTCTCCGGGCCCCAACCCGGCCTGTTCTTCTGGTCCTTGGCGACGACGACGGCGACCTTCGTACGGCCGTCGACGTCGTACGAGAACAGGACGCGCCCGCTCTCTTCGCGCTCGACGCGGTAGCCGGTGTGCGGCACGTCCGGCTGCTCGATGTCGAAGTACGCCCGCAGGCCGCCCTCGGGGGTCTTGCCGCCGTCGCCCTTGCTCCACGCCTCGGCGCCGTCGCCCGGGTACATCTCGCCGTCGCACTCCAGCGCCCGGCCCGCGGCGCCCCACTCGTCGGAGCCGGTGGCCCGTACGTACAGCGGTCCGGCGTAGGGCGTGGCGGGCGGGGTGCCCGCGACCACGACGTCCGCCCCGTCCTCGGTGCCACATCCCGCCGCCGTCGCGGCCACCAGCGCGGCAACCGCCGCGAGCCCTCTGCGCATGACCCATCCCCCTCGCGTGTTGTTCCTACGACGTGCGGGTGGCCCGGAACGTTCGGGGTCAGCGGGTTTCCTGGAAGGTACGCCGGTATGCCTGCGGGGACACCCCGATCGCCGCGTGCAGGTGCTGGCGCAGGGACGCGCCGGTCGCGAAGCCGACGCGGCCCGCGATCTGGTCGACCGAGAGGTCGCTGGCCTCCAGCAGATCGCGGGCGCGGACGACCCGCTGCTGGATCAGCCAGCGGCCGGGGCTGAGCCCCACTTCGTCGTGGAAGCGGCGGGCGAAGGTGCGCAGGCTCATGCCCGCGTGACGGGCGAGGTCGGTCAGCGCGAGGGGTTCGTCGAGGCGGGTGAGGGCCCATTCGCGGGTGGCGGCCGTGCTCGTGGCACCGGACTCGGGCACCGGCCGCTGGATGTACTGGGCCTGGCCGCCGTCACGGAACGGGGGGACGACGCAGCAGCGGGCCACGAAGTTGGCCAGTTCGCTGCCGTGGTCCGTGCGCACGATGTGCAGGCAGACGTCGACGCCGGAGGCCGCTCCGGCGGAGGTGAGGATCCGGCCGTCGTGGACGAAGAGCACGTCCGGGTCGACCTCGACCTTCGGGTACTCGGCGCGGAGGCGGTCGGCGACATGCCAGTGGGTGGTGGCGCGGCGGCCGTCGAGGAGGCCGGCGGCGGCGAGCACGAAGGCGGCCGTGCAGATCGAGACGATCCGGGCGTCCGGGCGGATCCGGGCGAGGGCGTCGGCGATCTCGGCGGGGAGCCCGGTCGGGATGTGCGTGGTCGCCATGGAGGCCACCACGACCGTGTCCGCCGTTTCGAGGATCTCGGGTCCGTGGTCCACCGCGATCGAGAAGTCGGCGTTGGTGCGCACCGGGCGGCCGTCGACGGTGCAGGTCAAAACCTCGTAGCGGCCACCGGCTGCGCCGAAGATCCGGCTGGGGATGCCCAGTTCGAAGGGGTAGACGCCGTCGAGCGCCAGGACCACGACCCGTTCCACATGCTGCATGGCACGATCCTATCGAAGGTTGGCCATCATGCCATTTTCTTGCCGTGCGGCTCCCGGCAGGCTGGACGACCATGAGCACTGTGAACACCATGCGCGTCATCACTCAGCACGTTCTCGGCGGCCCCGAGGTCCTGGAAGTGGCCGAGGTGGAGCGGCCCGCGCCGCGCCCGAACGAGATCCTGATCCGGGTGCGGGCCGCCGGGGTCAACCCCACCGACTGGAAGCACCGGGCCAACGGCGGTTTCCTCGGCGAGCCGCCCTTCGTCCTCGGCTGGGACGTCTCGGGTGTCGTCGAGGCGGTCGGCATCGGCGTCGCCCGCTTCTCGCCCGGCGACGAGGTCTTCGGGATGCTGTCCTATCCGTTCGGGCACGGTGCGCACGCCGAGTACGTGGCCGCGCCGGCCCGTTTCTTCGTCCGCAAGCCGGCCGGGATCGACCACGTCCAGGCGGGCGCGCTGCCCCTGGTCTCGCTGACGGCGTGGCAGGCGCTGGTCGAGGCGGCCGAACTGCGGTCGGGACAGCGGGTGTTGATCCATGCGGCGGCCGGCGGGGTCGGGCATGTGGCCGTGCAGATCGCGAAGGCGCGGGGCGCGTACGTGATCGGCACGGCGAGCGCGGGCAAGCACGACTTCCTGCGCGAGCTGGGCGTGGACGAGGCGATCGACTACCGGGAGACGGACTTCGCCGAGGCCGTGAAGGACGTGGACGTCGTCCTGGACACGCTCGGCGGCGACACCTCGCTCCGCTCGCTGCGGGTGCTGCGGCCGGGCGGGGTCGTGGTCTCGATCTCGCCGATCGGCAAGGACGACTTCTATGAGGAGGCCGAACGGCTGGGAGTACGGGCGGTGCGCATGCTCGTCGACTCCGACCGCGCCCATATGGAGGCCGTCGCGGACCTCGTCGAGGCGGGCAAGTTGCGCGCGACGATCGCCGGGACGTTCCCGCTGGCCGAGGCCGCCGAGGCACACGCGCTCGGCGGCACCGGCCGCACCGCGGGCAAGCTGGTGCTGACGGTCGACTGAGCCGGAGAACGGCCGGGCCGGCCGGCCTGTCGTACATGGCCGGCCCGGCGGGACATCGTCAGCCGGTTGACGACGGCCGGCCGGTGGAAGACGGCCGGCCGGTTCGGAAACAGCCAACCGGTCGAAGACAGGCAGCCCAGTCGGAAACAGTCGGCCCGGCCGAAAACAGCCAGCCGGTCGGAAACGGCTGCCCCAGCCGCAGGCGGTCGGCCCGGTCAGAAGGTGAGCACGGGCTTGATGGCCTTGCCCGCGCTCATGTCCCGCACCGCCTGGTCGATGTCCGCGAAGGGATAGGTCGTGATCAGGCGGTGCAGCGGGAGCCGCCCCTCCTTCACCAGCCGCACCAGCGCGGGGATGAAGCTCTGTGTCTCGCTGTCACCGAGGGTGAGACCCTCGATGCGCCTCCCGGGGAGCAACCCGTTGACGTCCAGGGCGACTTCACTGCCGAACGGCGGCGCCCCCACGACGACCAGCGTGCCCCGGGCGGCGAGCGCGTCGGCGCCCTGGCGGAGGACGGCGACACTGCCGGTCGTCTCGACGATGCCGTCGGCACCCTGTCCGTCGGTCAGCACCGCGAGGGCCTCGCCGAGGTCCGCCTCCCCGGCGTTGACGGTGTGGGTGGCACCCAACTCCTTTGCCAGCAGCAGGCGTTCGGCGATCCTATCGACGGCGATGATGCGGGTGGCGGGGGTGAGGGCGGCGGCCATCACGGCGGAGAGCCCGACCGCCCCGGCGCCGAGCACCACCACCGTGTCGCCGAGCCGTGGCTTGAGGACGTTCCAGACGGCGCCCACTCCCGTCTGAACTCCGCAGCCCAGCGGGGCGATCGACTCCAGCGGCACCTCCGGGTCGACCTTCACCAGGCTGCGCTCGTCGACCAACGCCCGCTCGGCGAAAGAGGATTGACCGAAGAAGTGCCCGCCGAGCGGCTCTCCGCCCCGGCTGATGGTGCTGCTGCCGTCGGCGCGGCGACCCCCGATGAGGTTCAGCGGCAGCCAGGTCGCACAGTACGCCGGGTGGCCGCCCTGGCAGTTGCGGCAGTCGCCGCAGGACGTGAAGGACAGGACGACATGGTCGCCGGGTGCGACACCGGTGACGGCGGAGCCGACCTCCTCGACGACACCGGCGCCCTCGTGACCGAGAACTCCGGGAAGCGGGAAGGGCAGTCCGCCGCTCGCCACGCCAAGATCGGTGTGACAGAGGCCTGTTGCGACGACCCGGACGAGTGCCTCGTGCGGGCCGGGCTCGGCCAGTTCGACGTCGGCGAGGGTGAACGGTGCGCCGCCCGACTCGACGACGGCCGCGCGCGTGGTGGTGGACATCGTGCGAACTCCTAGGTGGTGGCGGTCAGTCGAGCGAGACGACGACGGACTTGGTCCGGGTGTACGCGGCGAGGCCCTCGGGGCCGTACTCGCGGCCGAAGCCGGAGTCCTTCACACCGCCGAAGGGGACGGCGGGGTCGAGCATCGCCCAGTCGTTGACCCAGACGATGCCCGCCTGGAGCCGGTCCGCGATGCGGTGGGCGCGGGCGAGGTTGCCGGTCTGGACACCCGAAGCCAGGCCGTACGGCGTGGAGTTGGCGAGCTCGACGGCCTCGTCCTCGGTGTCGAAGGGCTGCACGGTGAGGACCGGGCCGAAGATCTCCTCCTGGATCACCCGGGAGTCGTTGGCGAGGTCGGCGATGACGGTGGGCTTGTAGTAGTAGCCGCCGTCCAGATCGAGCCGTTCGCCGCCGCAGACGATCCGAGCGCCCTCCTTGCGGGCGAGTTCGACGTACTCCTCGACCTTCCGCAGATGCTTCTCCCCCGCCATCGGTCCTACGACGGTCTCGGGCAGCCGGGGGTCGCCGAGCGGGACGCCGGGGACGGCGTCGGCGAGGATGCCGAGGAGGGTGCTGTAGACGGGCCGGGCCACCAGCAGGCGGGGGCCGCCCATGCAGAACTGGCCGGTGTTGAAGACGAAGCCCTTGATGACCGCGCCGACCGCCTTCTCCAGGTCGGCGTCCTCGAAGACGATGTGGGCCGCGTTGCCGCCCAGTTCCATGGTCACGGGGGTGAGGTTCTCACCGGCGACACTGGCGGCGTGCCGGCCGACGGCGGTGGAGCCGGTGAAGGCGATCTTGTCGACGCCCGGGTGCCGCAGCAGGGCCTCGCCCGCGACCGGTCCGGCGCCGGTGACGACGTTGACGACACCGTCCGGGACGCCCGCCCGCTGGAGCAGTCCGGCCATGTAGAGGGCGCTGAGCGGGGTCTCGTCGGCGGGCTTGTGGACCACCGTGTTGCCTGCCGCGAGGGCGGGCGCGAGCTTCGAACCGGCAAGGATCAGGGGGAAGTTGAAGGGGGTGATCGCCGCGACCACGCCGAGCGGCTCGCGCTTGGTGTAGGCGAGCGCGTTGAGGGGGGTGTCGCGGGTCGCGCCGTCCAGCGAGTACGCGAGGGCGGCGTAGTGCTCGTAGTCGTTGGCCGCGTTGGTCACGTCGACGGCGTGGCACAGGGTGATGGGCTTGCCTACGTCGAGGCTCTCCAGTCGGGCGAGTTCGTCGGCGTTCTCTCGGATGAGTTCGGCGACGCGGTGCAGGACCCGGCCGCGCTCACGGCCGCTGAGCCCGGACCAGTGGCCGCTGTCGAAGGCCTCACGGGCGGCGCGGACGGCCGCGTCCACGTCGGCGGGGCCCGCTTCGGCGACCGTGGTGACGACCCGGCCCCGGGACGGGTCGACCACCTCGGTGCGTGCTCCGTCGGCGGCCTCGCGCCACTGCCCGCCGACGAACAGGCGGCCGGGTTCGATCTCGAAGGCGGTCATCGCCACTCCTCAGCATCGTTGCCAAGATTTCAACCAACAGGATTCCTGTTGGTTGCTCGTCTGGTCCGCAGTCTCATTACAGACAGGTTTCCTGTCAATGCTCTAGGCTGAATCCATGGTCGGCACCCAGGCAACATCCCAGCCAACGAAGGCACCCCCGTCCCTGCTGTACATGGTCAAGCAGGTGGAGCTGGTCGTCCGCTCACATCTGGACGAGCTGGTCAAGCCGTACGGCATCACCGCACTCCAGTACACCGCGCTCACGGTCCTGGAGCGACACGACGGCCTGTCCGCGGCACAACTGGCCCGGGACTCCTTCGTCACCGCGCAGTCCATCGCCGACCTGGTCCGCTCGCTGGAGGGGCGCGGGCTGATCCGCCGGGAGCGCAATCCGCGCAACCGGCGCGAGCTGCTGATCCTGCTGACCGGCGAGGGACGCGAACTGCTGACGGACTGCGCGGAGCCGGTGCGGGAGCTGGAGGAGCGGATGGTGCGCGAGCTCACGGCGCACCAGAGCGAGCAGTTCCGCCAGGCACTGACCAAGGCCTGGCACGCCCTGTCGTAGGCCGGGCGCACGCCGGGGCGGTCCGTGCCGCGCACATCACAGAAAGCTCTGGCTCGATTCGAAGACATATGTCAATCGAACATGCTCAAATTCACTCCATCGAGGGTAACTTGCAGGGCGGGGGCTGTTGGAGGGGATGTGGTCGTGCAGCAGGAACCCGCACCACTCACCCGGTTTCTGCACATTCACCGGGAACGGGGGTTCACGGTGCTGGAGTTACGCGGCGAGATCGACATCGCCGCGGCGATGGAGATCATCCCGTATCTGGACCGGGTGACCGGCAGGCAGGGCGCACGCGTCGTGCTGGACCTGCGGCACGTCGAGTTCTTCGACTGCTCGGGCCTCCGCCTGCTCTTCCGTGCCCGGCTTCGGGTGCTGGACCGGGGCGGCAGGCTGTACCTCGTCTGCACCCATCCGCTGACCCTGCGCATCCTCCGGATCACCGGACTCGCGCAACTGCTGCCGCCCCGGCCCACACTGGACGCGGCCCTGGAGGAGGCGGAGACCACGCCTACCTGATGATGCGGGTGACCTGCCCCGCCCCCACCGTCCGGCCGCCCTCGCGGATCGCGAATTTCAGCCCCTCCTCCATCGCGATCGGTTGGATCAGCTCGACATGCATGGTCGTGTTGTCGCCCGGCATGACCATCTCGGTGCCCTTCGGCAGGGTCACCACACCGGTCACGTCCGTGGTGCGGAAGTAGAACTGCGGGCGGTAGTTGTGGAAGAAGGGCGTGTGCCGGCCGCCCTCGTCCTTGGACAGGATGTAGGCGCGGGCCTCGAACTCGACGTGCGGGGTGACCGATCCGGGCTTGATGACGACCTGGCCGCGCTCCACGTCCTCGCGCTTGACCCCGCGCAGCAGCAGTCCGACGTTCTCGCCGGCCCGGCCCTCGTCGAGGAGTTTGCGGAACATCTCGATGCCGGTGACGGTCGTCCTGGTCTTCTGCGGGTGGATGCCGATGATCTCCACCTCGTTGTTGACCCTCAGCACCCCGCGCTCGATCCGGCCGGTGACGACCGTGCCGCGCCCGGTGATGGTGAAGACGTCCTCGATCGGCAGCAGGAAGGGCCGGTCCACGTCCCGTACCGGCTCGGGCACGAACTCGTCGACGGCCGCGAGGAGTTCGAGCACCGAGGCGGTCCACTCGGGGTCCCCTTCCAGGGCCTTGAGCGCGGACACCTTGACCACCGGGAGGTCGTCGCCGGGGAACTCGTACTCGGTGAGCAGTTCCCGCACCTCCAGCTCGACCAGTTCCAGGATCTCCTCGTCGTCGACCATGTCCGTCTTGTTGAGGGCGACGACGATGTACGGCACGCCGACCTGCCGGGCCAGCAGTACGTGTTCCTTGGTCTGGGGCATGGGACCGTCGGTGGCCGCGACGACCAGGATCGCGCCGTCCATCTGAGCGGCGCCGGTGATCATGTTCTTGATGTAGTCGGCGTGCCCGGGGCAGTCGACGTGCGCGTAGTGCCGGTGCTCGGTCTGGTACTCGACATGGGCGATCGAGATCGTGATGCCGCGCTGCCGCTCCTCGGGCGCCTTGTCGATCTGGTCGAACGGCGTGAAGGGGTTGAGGTCGGGGAACCGGTCGTGCAGCACCTTCGTGATGGCCGCCGTCAGGGTGGTCTTGCCGTGGTCGATGTGACCGATGGTGCCGACGTTCACATGGGGTTTCGTCCGCTCGAACTTCGCCTTCGCCACGGCGAGTCCTCCTGATCACCTCGGTGCTGCCGAGCGTTGCTCCGTCCCTTCCTGTCTATTCGTTCGGCGGCGCGTCGAACAGGGCGCTGACGGACTCGCCGTTGTGAATGCGGCGGACGGCCTCGGCGAGCGCCGGGGCGATGGACAGGATGCGCAGCTTCTCGGTGCGCTCCTCCTCGGGCACCGGCACCGTGTTGGTGCAGACGATCTCCAGTACGTCGGGCTGCTCCCCGATCCGTTTCAGCGCGCCCGCCGCGAACAGGCCGTGGGTACAGGCCACTCGGATCGAGCGCGGCCCCAACTCCCGCAGCCGGTCGAGGAGTTCGAGGACAGTGCTGCCCTTGGCGATCTCGTCGTCCAGGACGATGACGTCCCGGTCCGCGATGTCACCGATGACGGAGCTGATGACGACCCGGTCGTCCGCGTACCGCTGCTTGGCACCGGCCGCCACCTGGGCGCCGATCAGCCGCGCGAACGCGGCGGCCTCCTTGGCGTTGCCGAGGTCCGGTGAGACGACGGTGGTGCGGGAGAGGTCGTACTGCCGGAAGTGGACGGCGAGTTCGCGCAGCGCGTGCAGATGGTCGACCGGGACCGAGAAGAAGCCGTGCACCTGCGGCGAGTGCAGGGTCATGGCCAGCACGCGGCTCGCGCCCGCCGCCACCATCAGGTCGGCGACCAGCCGGCCGCCCATCGAGATGCGCGGGGCGTCCTTCTTGTCGGAGCGGGCGTAGGAGTAGTGCGGCATGACGACGGTGATCCGCCCGGCGGAGGCGCCGCGCGCCGCGTCGCACATCAACAGCAGTTCGACCAGGTTCTCCTGGACCGGCTTGACCAGCGGCTGGATCAGGAAGACGTCCCGTTCCCGGCAGTTGGCCTGAAGCTGTACCTCCAGGCAGTCGTTGGCGAACCGGCTGACGCGGGTGGGGCTGAGCGGTACACCGAGATGCGCGCAGACCTCCTTCGCCAACTCGGGGTGGGCACTCCCGCTGAACACGGCGATGTCTCGCACGATCTGCTCCTCGCATGATCATTCCCGGCCGTGCCTCATGCTACTGACCCCGAAAACCGGTTGCGGACGCCCCGACGGCGCACGTCATGATGACCGCGTCCATCCACGCCTCACGTCAGGAACCCCAGATGCGCCGACTCCTCGGAATCCACCAGCCTCCCCACTGGACGACGGTTCTCGAGGACTCGACCACGCATGCACACCCTGAACATCGGAATCCTGGCCCACGTCGACGCCGGTAAGACCAGCCTCACCGAGCGGCTGCTGTTCGACCACGGCGCCATCGACCGGCTCGGCAGCGTCGACGCCGGTGACACCCGTACGGACGACGGCGCGATCGAGCGGCAGCGCGGGATCACCATCCGCTCGGCCGTCGCCGCGTTCACGTCCGGCGACACCCAGATCAACCTGATCGACACCCCCGGCCACTCGGACTTCGTCGCGGAGGTCGAGCGCGCCCTGGAGGTGCTCGACGGCGCGGTCCTGCTGCTGTCCGCCGTGGAGGGCGTCCAGGCGCAGACGCGGGTCCTGATGCGGACCCTGCGGCGGCTACGGCTGCCCACGCTCGTCTTCGTCAACAAGATCGACCGGGCCGGGGCCCGCGCCGACACCCTCCTCGCCGACGTCCGGCGCCTGCTGACCCCGCACATCGTCCCGCTGACGGACGTGACGGACCTCGGCACACCCGGCGCCCGCGTCCGACCCCGGCCGCCCGGCGACCCGGACCTGGCCGAGGCACTCGCCGACGTCGACCCGGACATCCTCGCGGCCGTCGTCGACGGCCCGCACCCCACCCCGGACGACCTGCGCAAGGCCCTCGCCGCCCGCACCGCCGACGGTTCGGTCCACCCGCTCCTGTTCGGCTCGGCCCTCGGCGGCCAGGGCGTCCCCGAACTCGTCGAGCACCTGACCCGGCTGACGCCGGCCCCGACCACGGGCCCGGGCACCCCGAGGGGCACGGTCTTCGCGGTCCGCCCCGGCCCGGGCCGCGAGCGGACCGCGTATCTGCGGCTCTACGACGGTGAGGTGGCCCCGCAGCAGCGGCTCACGTTCCGCCGGCACGGGGCGGACGGCCGGGCCGTGGAGGTTTCCGGCCGGGTCACGCGGCTCGATGTGATCGGCCGGTCCGGCCCGCTCACCGCCGGGAACATCGGCGCGCTGACCGGCCCGAAGGACATCCGGGTCGGCGACCGGCTCGGTGAACTCACCGAGCGGGCACCGCAGTTCGCGCCGCCGACCCTGGAGACGGTGGTCCGGGCGCGGCGGCGCGAGCAGTCGGCGGCCCTGCGCTCGGCCCTGCTGACGCTGGCCGACCAGGACCCGCTGCTGCACGCGCGGCCGACCGAATCCGGGGAGACCGCGCTGCTCCTGTACGGCGAGGTCCAGAAGGAGGTCCTCGCGGCGACCCTCGTCCAGGACTTCGGCATCGAGGCCGACTTCGAGCCGAGCCGGGTGCGCTTCCTGGAACGCCCGGCCGGGACCGGCGAGGCCTGCGACGAACTGCCGTGGCACGACCGCACCCGCTACTGGGCGACGGTCGGGCTGCGCGTGGAACCGGGAGCGCGCGGCTCCGGCGGGGTCTTCGCGTACGAGACCGAACTCGGCGCCCTCCCCCGCGCGTTCCACCAGGCCGTCGAGGACACCGTCCACGCGACTCTGCTCCGCGGGCTGCATGGCGCACCCGTCACGGACTACCGGGTCACCCTCATCCGGTCCGGGTTCGTCGCCCCGCTCAGCACGGCGGCCGACTTCCGCGGCCTCACCCCGATCGTGCTGCGCCGGGCGCTGCGGCTGGCGCGGACGCGGCTGTACGAGCCGTACGTCGCGTTCGAGACAGAGGTACCCCTGAGCGCGCTCGCACCGGTGACCGCACACCTCGCCTCCTGTCGCGCCGAGTTCACGGGCACGACCGGAGGCGTCGGCACCTGGCTGATCACCGGCGAGCTGCCGGCCCGCCGGGTGCGGGACATGGAACTGGCCCTGCCCGGGCTCACGCACGGTGAGGGGATGTGGTGGTCACGTCCGTCCGGGGACCGTGAACTGCGGTTCCACTGAGGGGTGTTGACCAGTGCGGTCGGGGAATCCGCGGCCAGTGTCACAGGACGGAGCGGACCAGACTCCGGATCGGTCACGGGACGCATGGGGTGACGCGGCCGGGAAATGCTGACTGCGGTCATCCGGGTCTCCCGGCGGGCCGGAACCGTGACTTTTCACCCCTGTGCGCCCTCCGTGCTCCCGTCAGGTTGACCGTTCGACCAACAGGTCGGTCTGACAGGGCATTTGGGGGGCATGCGCATACCGAGGAAGGGAGGGCCGTCCCCATGACGACTTCCATCAGCCGTGTGAACCGGCGCATGCCGGGCTGGGCGAAGGTGCTCACCGCCGTCGTCGTCGTGATCGCCGTGCTGTTCGCCGGGCTCAGGCTGGCCGTGCTCCCGGGCCTGCGCGACATCTTCGGCACCGAGACCCACGACCGTTCCGGCCCGGCCCTGCTCAAGTCCATTCAGGACATGAGCCGTTACGACGCGGCCTCCGGCAACTTCCAGGTCGTCGTGGATCTGGAGAAGGACGCCAAGTACCTGCCCGACGCGATCCGCGGCACCCGCACGCTGTACGTCGGAGCGGGCACCGTGGAGGGCTATGTCGACCTGGGCAAGCTCGGCAAGCAGGACGTGACGGTCAACGACGACCGCACATCGGCAAGCATCAAGCTGCCACACGCGACTCTCGGCAAGCCCGCGCTCGACCCGGACCACTCCTACACGGTCTCCAAGCAGCGCGGCCTGCTGGACCGCCTGGGCGACATCTTCTCCGACAACCCCAACAGCGAGCAGGCCGTGCAGAAGCTCGCCTCCAAGCACATCGGGGAGGCGGCGAAGACCAGCGGCCTGACCACGCGCGCCGAGACGAACACCACCAACATGCTCAAGGGACTCCTCGGCTCGCTCGGCTTCACCGACGTGAAGATCACCTACAGCGCCTGACCGGACGCTGCTGGACCATTGACCACACTGGAGGAGCACGGCATGGCCCGTACTGTCCCGCGCCTGCGCACAACCAAGAAGACGGAGCCCGCGTCGACGCCGAGCCGGCCCGACCGCGGGCGCCATAAACTACCCCTTGCCGTACGCCTGTTGGCGATGCTGCTCGGGTTCGTCTTCATGGTGGGGTTCGCTGTCGTACTGGCCAAGCTCACCCTGGAACCGTCGCCCGCGTCCAAGGCGCTCGTGCACACCAACCTGCATCCGGGCCGCTCCCTGAAGGCCTATGTCGATCAGCCCGCCCTGCGGGACGCCGTCAAGCAGATCGGCGGAAACGTGGTCCTCGGCATCCCGTTCGGGGTGCTGATACCCGTGTTCGCGCCCCGGGCGCGCGGCATCCTGAAGGTGCTGCTGCTGACGGCGACCGTGATGCTCCTCGTGGAGTTCGCGCAGGGCGCGCTGATCACCGGGCGGGCCTTCGACATCGACGACGTCATCCTCAACACCTCGGGCGCGCTGATCGGTTGGGTCCTGCTCGGGCGCCGGCTCGGCCGGACGCTGCACGCGCGGAAGCCTGTGGAGGCGGCCAGGACGACAAAGACATCCAAGGCGGCCAAAGCGTCGAAGACCGCTCCCTGACTTCAACTACTGGTCCGTACCAAGGTATTGACGCTCCCCTTATCTCACTTCTTAAATCAAGAGGCGACGCTTTCACCCCCCACCCCGGTCGGCGTGTCGGTCCCCACGGCCGCCGTACAGAAGGGAATGCCGTGGCCTCCCCACGCATGCTCCGCAGATGTCTTTTCGCCGCTCTGTCCGCCGCACTGGTCGCGTCCGCCGCGATCGGTCCGGCGCGGGCCGACTCCTCCTCGGCAGCACAGGCCGACGCCGTCACGTTCTCCGACACCTTCGACGGGGCGGCCGGCAGTGCCGTCAACTCCTCGAAGTGGACGCAGGAGACCGGCGACAACGTCAACAACCACGAGCGTGAGTACTACACATCGGGCACCAACAACGCGGCCCTGGACGGCCAGGGCCACCTGGTGATCACGGCCAAGAAGGAGAACCCCGCCAACTACCAGTGCTGGTACGGCACTTGCCAGTACACCTCGGCCCGGATGAACACCTCCGGGAAGTTCAGCGCGCAGTACGGGCACGTCGAGGCCCGGATGAAGATCCCGCGCGGGCAGGGCATGTGGCCCGCGTTCTGGATGCTCGGCACCGACATCGGTACGGCCGGCTGGCCCGGATCGGGCGAGATCGACGTCATGGAGAACGTCGGCTTCGAGCCCTCCACGGTCCACGGCACCATCCACGGCCCCGGCTATTCCGGCGCCAACGGGATCGGCGCCGCCTACACGCTGGCGAACGGCGCGGCCTTCGCGGACGCCTTCCACACCTTCGCCGTCGACTGGGCGCCCAACTCGATCAAGTGGTCGGTGGACGGTGTCGTCTACGAGACCCGCACGCCCGCCGACGTGGGCGGCAACACCTGGGTGTTCAACAAGCCGTTCTTCCTGATCCTCAACCTGGCGGTCGGCGGCGACTGGCCGGGCGACCCGAACAGCGCCACGGCCTTCCCGGCCCAGCTCGTGGTGGACTCGGTGTCGGTGACCACGAGCGACACGGCGGCGGGCGTGGCGATCAAGGGCCTGGCCGGCAAGTGCGTGGACGTCAACGGGGCGAACTCCGCCAACGGGACCGCCGTCCAGCTCTACGACTGCAACGGCTCGGCGGCCCAGCAGTGGACCGTGGGCTCCGACGGCACGATCCGCGCCCTCGGCAAGTGCCTGGACGTGGCCAGTGGCGGCACCGCCGACGGCACCAAGGTCCAGCTCTACGACTGCAACGGCTCCGCCGCCCAGCAGTGGGCCGTCAGCTCGGCGAACGACATCGTCAACCCACAGGCCAACAAGTGCCTGGACGTCACCGGCAACAACTCCGCCAACGGCACGCCGCTCCAGATCTGGACCTGCTCGGGCGCCGCCAACCAGAAGTGGACGGTCGGCTGACCTCGTAAGGCCTAGTGCGGCAACCAGGTGAACTTGTCTCCACCGACCGTTCCCCAAGTCGACGGTCCCCTGCGGGATTTGGGGACCCATCGTGTAGGC
>NZ_JBEXDX010000027.1:0-113225 GCF_040605995.1 Streptomyces sp. NPDC005492 | reverse complement strand
CGAACCCGGAAGCTAAGCCTTACAGCGCCGATGGTACTGCAGGGGGGACCCTGTGGGAGAGTAGGACGCCGCCGAACAAATATTGCGAAAACCCCCGTACCGTTAATTCGGTACGGGGGTTTTCTGCGTTTCGGCTACCGTGGCTGATATGAACTACAAGATCCGGTCGATACATGCCGACGAGTGGGCCGCGGCGAAGGAGCTGCGGCTCGTCGCCCTGCGGGATCCCGTCGCGCATCTTGCCTTTTTGGAGACCTACGACACCGCGGTGGCCCGGCCGGACTCCTTCTACCAGGAGCGGGCCGCAGGGGCCGCCGAAGGCGCTGACGGGGCTCAGCAGATCATTGCCGAGGGGCCGGACGGGGAGTGGGTCGGGACGGTGACCGTGCTGCTTGAGGAGGCCGGGACCGTCGACTGGGCCGGCTTTCCGGTCGAGCGGAAGCAGGGGCATCTCGTCGCGGTGTTCGTGCGCCCGGAGGTTCGGGGCATCGGGCTGACCGAAGTGCTCTTCGACGCGGCCCTGGAATGGGCCTGGGGGCGCGGTGTCGAGCGGGTGCGGCTCATCGTCCACGAGCACAACGAACGGGCGCGGCGGTTCTACGGCAAGGTCGGCTTCGTCCCCACGGGCATCACCGTGCCGCTGGGCGGACAGGCGGACGAGCGTGAGCTGGAGATGGCGATCGAGCGGCCGTAGGGCAGGAAGCGGCGGTAAGTCTGGACATTACGCCGGGAGTTCGTGGTGGGGCCAGCGTGCCTTGGCCTGTTCCATGGAGCGGAGGAGGGCCAGGGTCGGCATGCCTCGGTCTGCCCCGGTGGCCAGTAGATCGGGGAGTTGGGGGAGGGGGGCCACGGCGGCGACGTCGTCCAGGACGAGCGTGATTGGTGGGTCGAGGCGACCGGCCGATGACCGTTCGGCCATGTGCCGGCCGCGCTCGACCACGCTTGATGCGAGGGCGGTGAGCAGAGGCATCGCACCCGGGTTCGTACGGGGGTCCTCGATGGATTCACCGACCAGGTAAAGCGTGCCCCCTTCGTTCGCGAAGGAATCCAGGCTGACCGCATCAGTTCTGTTGGGTGTGCACGCTTCGCGGATGTTGACCGTGAAGAGCGAGGACAGCGCGCGGCTCGTCAACTCCTGGGCGATGTCCCGGCGTTCGGGGTGCGAGGTGAGCGCGGCTTCCAGTTCGCCCGCCGAGCCGGCGGCCGCCTTGGGGTTCGTGCGGAGGGTTCGTACCGCGTCCTGGATCTGGGTGCCCTGGGCCCAGCGGTGGACGTGGCGGATGGTGCGGCCGTCGATGGCGGCGGCGTGCAGATAGCTCCGCAGGAGCGTTTCGGCCGTGTCCGCGACCGCCTGGTCGATCTTTGCCGTGGGGCGGACGGGGGTGAGGAGGGCGGTGGCTCTTTTCAGCGCCGTCTGCTTGTCCTCGCAGCCTGTCGTGGGGGACCAGTGCAGGCGGGCCGGGGTGTCGCAGAGGTGGGCGGGGTCGTAGAGGAGGATCGGGCCCAGTTTGGCTCGGGCGTCCTTGGTGTCCTGCCAGATGGCGGGGTTCGAGGTGATGACCAGTGCGGCGCCCTCCGCGTCCCGTATGGCTTGGGTTGCGGTGGTGTGGCGGGTTTCCGTGGGTGCCAGGAGGATTTTCTCCCAGCCGGCCACACTCACGACCTGTTCAACGACGACTGGAGGGGCTGAGACGGGGGGTGCGAGCGGTGCCTGTTCGACGAGTGCCGTCGGTTGGGGTTCCGGTCTCTGGGCCGGCACCACCTCAGGTACCGCCTCAGGGGGCCGCTGCGCTGTCGTCCTGGCCCTCGCCCGTACCGCTCGCCATCTCGCCACCGTGCCCATGGTGAACACGGTCAGGACGAACAGGACCATCAACTGGCCGATAAACAGGCCCCAGAAGAGGCCGTAGCCGGAGAGCTGGGTCGGTGGGGTGTCGGGCCAGGCGCCGGGGAGGTCGTGCGGCCGGCCGATCAAGTGGCGCATGGCCAGGGGGGTGCGGGTGAAGGTCACGCCGTCGGGCCAGGTGCTGTGGGAGAACCAGCCGGCCAGTCCCGTGGCCGACCACACCAGCAGGGTCATGCCGAGGAGGAACGCGAGCAGGCCGATCAGCAGGCCGTCGGGGATGCCTCCTCGGCCCTCCCGTTCGTCGTTCGGTCTCATCTCACCTCACGCCACCGTTGACTCGGAGGAGCCGTCGAGATCGCTCAGGTGCTGTTCCATGAAGGCCGCCGCGCGTTCCTCCGCCTCCAACTCGGCGGCGCGCAGGGCGTCGTCGGTCAGTTCGCGGTCGTGGTCGCGGGAGGACTGGGTCATCGCGCGGTCGGTGAAGACGAGCGGGCGTTCCGTCTCGGTGATGAGGTGTTTGACCACCTGGACATTGCCGTTGACGTCCCAGACCGCGATGCCGGGGGTGAGAGTGGGGATGATCTCGACCGCCCAGCGTGGTAGGCCCAACACCCGGCCTGTGGCGCGTGCTTCGTCCGCCTTTTGGGCGTAGATGGTCCGCGTCGAGGCCATTTTCAGGATCGCCGCCGCCTCCTTTGCCGCCGCGCCGTCGACGACGTCACTCAGGTGGTGGACGACCGCCACGAACGACAGACCCAACCGGCGGCCGAACTTCAGCAGGCGCTGGAAGAGTTGGGCCACGAACGGGCTGTTGATGATGTGCCAGGCCTCCTCGACCAGGAAGATGCGCTTCTTCCGGTCGGGGCGGATCCAGGTGTGCTCCAGCCAGACGCCGACGATCGCCATCAGGATGGGCATGGCGATGGAGTTGCGGTCGATGTGGGACAGGTCGAAGACGATGAGCGGGGCGTCGAGGTCGATGCCGACCGTCGTCGGGCCGTCGAACATGCCGCGCAGGTCGCCGTCGACCAGGCGGTCGATGACGAGTGCCACGTCCAGGCCCCACGCCCGTACGTCGTCTATGGCGACGTTCATCGCCTCGGCCGACTCCGGCTCGGGGTGGCGCAGTTGCTCGACGATGTCCATGAGGACCGGCTGGCGTTCGACGATCGTCTCGTTGACGTAGGCGTGCGCCACCTTCAGCGCGAAGCCGGAGCGCTCGTCGAGGCCGTGGCCCATCGCCACCTCGATGATGGTTCGGAGCAGGGCGAGTTGGCCCGTGGTGGTGATCGCCGGGTCGAGGGGGTTGAGGCGGATTCCCATGTCCAGGGCGGCTGTTGGGTCCAGGCGGATGGGGGTTATCCCCAACTCCTCCGCGATCAGGTTCCATTCGCCGACGCCGTCCTCGCCCTGGGCGTCGAGGACGACGACCTGGCGGTCGCGGAAGCGCAGTTGCCGTAGGACGTACGTCTTCTCCAGGGCCGACTTGCCGTTGCCCGACTCGCCCAGCACCAGCCAGTGGGGGGCGGGGAGTTGCTGGCCGTAGAGCTGGAAGGGGTCGTAGATGTAGCCCTTGCCGGAGTAGACCTCGCGGCCGATGATGACGCCTGAGTCGCCGAGGCCGGGAGCGGCCGTCGGGAGGTAGACCGCCTGGGCCTGGCCCGTGGAGGTGCGGACGGGCAGGCGGGTGGACTCGATCTTGCCGAAGAGGAAGGACGTGAAGGCGTCGGTCAGGATGGACAGCGGATCCCGCATCTGAGCCCTACCTCCGGATGCCGGTGGCGAAGGGGAGTGTGTTCACGAACGCGCGGTGGTGCTCGCGGTCGCACCACTCCAGCTTCAGATAGGACTTGCCGGCGGACGCCCTTATCGTGCGCTTGTCGCGCGCCAGGGCCTCGGGGTTGCGGGAGGAGACGGTGATGTAACCGACCAGGTTGACGCCGGCCGCGCCGCTCGCCAGGTCCTCGCCGCGCTGGTCCATGCGGGAGTGGGCGGCGACGTCGCGGGGGTCGACGGTGCGGTTCATCTTGGCGGCGCGGGAGGCGTCGGCCGCGTCGTTGGTCTTCTCGGTCAGCATGCGTTCGATGGCGACCTCGGTGGGTTCGAGGTCCATGGTGACGGCGACCGTGCGGATGACGTCCGGGGTGTGGACGAGGAGCGGGGCGAGGAAGTTGACGCCAACCGGGGTCATCGGCCACTCCTTCACCCAGGCCGTGGCGTGGCACCACGGGTCGCGGGTGGAGGACTCGCGGGTCTTCGCCTGGAGGAACGTCGGTTCCATGGCGTCGAGTTCGGCCGGCCAGGCGTTGCGCTTCGTCATCGCCTGGAGGTGGTCGATGGGATGGTCCGGGTCGTACATGGAGTGGATGAGCGAGGCGAGCCGGCCCTGGCCGAGCGGCTGCCGTACGCGGATGTCCGCCTCCTGCAACCGCGAGCAGATGTCAGTGAGTTCACGCGCCATGACGACCGCCAGACCCGCGTCCCGGTCGAGCTTGCGGCCCGCGTGGGGGCGGGTCGCGCGGGCCATCGCGTGGGCCTCGGCGGAGAGTTCGCGGGTGAAGTGCATGCAGGCCACGAGGTAGGCGCGGTGCTGCTCGCTGCTGGTCGACACCATCGACTGCAGTTGGTCGTACGACTGCTGCAGCCAGGTCAGGGACTTCTCGTCGCCGCGCTGGGCGACGTCCTTGGCGTGGGCGTCCGGGTCGGCGGGGAGCGTGCGGGCGAGCATCTGGAGGCGGGTGACGAAGCCGTCGCCGTTCGCCACGTGCTTGAGGAGGGTGCCGAAGCGGTCGACGAGGGCCTCCTGGTCCTCGCTGTCGCGCAGGCCGACGCCCGGTCCCTCGATCTCGATCGCGGCGGTGACCGTACGGCGGTCGGCGTGCAGGAGTACCGCGATCTCGTCCGGGCCGAAGGGCGCGGCCAGCCAGTTGATCCGGCCGATGCCGGGCGGCGGGCCGATCTCGACCTCGCGTCCGTCGAGGTGGACGCCGGCCTCCATGACGGAGGAGCGGTACACCGTGCCGTTGCGCAGGGTCCGCTTGTAACTGCGGTTGATCTCGAACCACTTGTAGAACGTACGGCGCTTGTACGGCACGTAGACCGCCATCAGCGCGAGCATCGGGAAGCCCGTGAGGAGCACGATGCGCAGGGACAGGACGGGGACGAGGAGTCCGCTCATCATGCCGAGGAAGGCGCCCAGGATGATGAGCGCGATCTCGCCGGTCTCACGATTCTTGCCGACGATCGCGTTCGGCCGGGCACGGCCGATGAGATATGTCCGGCGGGGCGTGATCGGATGGGACAGGTGGGACTCTGTCGTCAACGCCCTTCACCTCCCGTGCGGTTGTTGCGGGCGTTGCTGGCGTGCGGGGTGTTCACCGGGCTCTGGCGGGGCGGGGGCGCGGCGGAGGGGACGGCTCCACCACCGCCGCTCGGCGTGCGGCTGCTGTGCGCCGCGACGCCGCCGGAGACCGGGTTGGAGGGGCGGGCGCCGCCGCCGGACGAGGACTGGCCGCCCCCGCCGTCGTTCGTGCGGGCGCTGTGGGTCTTGATGCCCTGGGCGACCATGGTCGCCGGGGAACTGATGACGGCCGCGGCCTTGCCCTCGGCGCCCTGCATGATGCGGTTGTTGCGGCCGTTGGCGATGTCGTCGCCGAAGCCGGGGACGAATCGGTAGATCATCGCGCTGGCGAAGATGGCGAGCAGGATGATGGCGAGGCCGGAGACGACGGCGGAGAACGAGTCGGGGCCGTCGGCGGAGGACAGTGCGCCGGCCAGGCCGAGCACGATGACGATGACTGGTTTCACCAGGATCACCGCGATCATGATGCCCGCCCAGCGGCGGACGTGGCTCCACAGGTTCTTGTCGACGAGGCCCGCGTAGACGACGGTGCCGAGGAGGGCGCCGACGTAGAGGAGGGCGGCGCGGATGACGAGCTCCAGCCAGAGGACGCCGGCGGCGAGGATGCTGACCAGGGAGACGACGATCAGCATGATCGGGCCGCCGCCGATGTTGTTGCCCTTGGACAGGGCGCTGGAGAAGTTGCCGAAGAAGGTGTCCTGGTTGCCGGTCGTCTTCGCGAGGACTTCCGTGATGCCGTCGGTGGCGGAGACGACTGTGTACAGGATCAGGGGTGTGAACGCGGAGGCGATGACGGTGAGCCAGAGGAAGCCGATGGCCTCGGAGATCGCGGTGGTGAGGGGGACGCCTCGGACCGCGCGCTTCGCTACCGCGAGGAGCCACAGGAGGAGGGTGAGGATCGTGGACGCGGCGAAGACGACGGCGTACTGCTGAAGGAACTTGGCGTTCGTGAAGTCCACGTTCGCGGTGTCCTTGACGGCGTCGCTGAGCTTGTCGATGGTCCAGGAGGCGGCTTCTGCGCAGCCCTTGGCGAGGGAGGAGAGGGGGTCGAGGGTGTCTGTGGTGCTGGGGGTGGTGCCGCCGGTGGTGGCGCTGTTGCCGCGTTCGCAGTACTTCTTGGCGTCGCCGACGATGGCCCCGCAGTCGACGCTCTTGGACGGCGAGGGGGAGGGGCTGGGCGCGGCCACGGCATGGGTGGCCAGCAGCACGAGTGACGTCTGTACGGCCGTCACGATGCCGGCGAGCCTGAGCACGCGTTGCGGGTTACCGGGCATACGTGAACCCTCCGTACTCGTCGATGGCCTTGCTGATCTCGTCCGAGGCGGCAGCCGTGTCGTCGCCGGGTACCGGGGCGGGGCCGTCCTTCTGGGAGTCCGCGGCGATCTTCCAGTCGCCGCCAGACCACTGAAGGTCGAAGGTCCAGGTCTTCCACGAGGTGGTGACGGGGTCGGTCGAGGTCTGTCCGGCCATGCCGAGGAGCCCCACGTACCAGACCGCGACCTTCGCGCTGGTGTCGCTGTACTGCTGGGTGGTCGTGCCCACCGGGATCACGCGCGAGACGAACGTGCTGCCGGTCGGGGCGTTGCCGTTGGCGTCGAGGCCCAGCTTGCTGAGGAAGTCGGCCGAGTAGGCCTGATCCATCCGACCCGTCAGTCTGCTCGCTTCGGCGGGTGTGTAGAGGGTGTTCACCAGCGTGTGCCGGATCTCCTTCTGGAACATGCCGGTCGAGCCCAGCGAGACGGAGTAGTTCGCCGCCGCCGACTGCGCGCCCTGTTCGTTGTGCGCGAACCCCGAGGGAATTCCACCGGTCTTCGTCTCCACCGGCTTCGTCCCGCTGGCCGCCGTCGACGAGGAATCAGGCTTCGCGCCGCTGGTCGTGCTTCCGTCTGTCGACGTGGAGTTGTCGTCGCCGCGGTTCGCGAAGGCGATGGCGGCGATGAGGAGGACTACTACTCCGACGACCGTGACGAGGCTTCTGGAGGAGGAGCGGGGGCCTCTGCGGGCGCCGCCGTAGATGTCGCCCCCGCCCTGGGGCAGGCGTGTTCGGGTCTGGCCGGTGCCGCCGTAACCGCCGGAGGTCTCGTGCTCGTCTCCGGGACTCATGCCGGGTACGTCCCTTCGCCGTCGTCCAGAAACATCTGGAAGTACGACGGTAGCCGTGCTGGTTCCCGCGCGGGCGCGGTGTGGTGACTCGACATCAGGGAAACGCAACCTCAGCGGGGAGAGGGGGACTTGCCGGGCTCGGCTATACGGCCATGCCGTACACGATCGTGAAGAGGGTGCCGAGGGAGCCGATGATGAAGACCCCGGTCAGACCGGCGACGATGAGGCCCTTGCCCTGTTCCGCGCTGAACGTGTCGCGCAGCGCCGTCGCGCCGATGCGCTGTTTGGCCGCACCCCATACGGCGATTCCGAGGCAGAGGAGGATGGCGACGGCCATCACGACCTCGATCATCACCTTCGCCTCGTTGCCCAGACTGCCGAAGGGGCCCCAGTCAGGAGCGATCCCCCCGATGATGGTGTTGATGTCTCCCTTGTCGGCCGCGAAGAGCATGTAAGTCACCGCCCCTGGTGGGTAGTTCCGCATCCCCTGCGGGTGCGCAGAGGTCAGGCATCATTGTCGCCGACAAAGGCGCCGTCCGATGTCGACTTGGCGTCATTGATTGGCGGGTTTCGTACGAATACACCGTACGGTTACACCGTACGGTCACTCTGTGTATCACGCTAGGTAACGCCGGGCAACGAGGCCGGATCGGAACCTGGGCGTGGTTCGGTCGTTAGCCCCTGATCGATGTTCTCACGTCGAACGGGCCGCGGCTGGATGCCGCGGCCCGTTCCGTCATGCCACGTGTGGCCCCCACGACCCACTGTGGCATGACAGGTGACTGGGGGTCAGACAGGGGATCAGGGGAATCAGTTGGTGAAGGCCGAGATCCCCTCCGGGGTGCCCCAGCCGGTCGGGCCGTCGTAGCCGGTCTCGGCGGTGCAGAAGTACGCCGTCGAGCAGGTGCCGTTGTAGCCGCTGGTCACGTCGTTGAGGGACGAGGTGCCCGCGTAGTCGTAGGGGTACTGCGCCGGGTAGGTGCCGCTGGCCGGGGTGCCGGCCAGGGCGTAGACGCCCGCGATGATCGGCGCGGAGACGCTGGTGCCGCCGAAGGTGTACCAGCCGGCGGTGACGCCGTAGGAGTCGTAGACCGAGACGCCGGTGGCGGGGTCGGCGACGGCGGAGACGTCGGACTCCATGCGCTTGGTGCAGCCGGTGTCGGTCTGCCAGGTGGGCTTGGCGTCGTAGGAGGAGCAGCCGGAGCCGGTGCCCTCGGTGCTGGAGGTGCGCCAGACGGCCTCGGTCCAGCCGCGGGTGGTGGAGGAGGTGGAGAGCTTGGTGCCGCCGACCGCGGTGACGTACTGGGAGGTCGCCGGGTACTCGGCGCCGTAGGCGCTGTCACCGGAGGAGACGGTGATGGCCACGCCCGCGTGCTTGTAGTACGAGGTGTCGTACGTCGTCTGGGCCGAGGACTCCGAGCCGCCGTAGGAGTTCGACACGAACTTCGCGCCCAGGGCGACGGCCTCGTTCTCGGCGGTGCCGAGGTTGGCGTAGCTGGCGCTGGTGGCCTCGACGAGGGTGATGTTGCACAGCGGGCAGATCGCGCTCGCCATGTCGAGGTCGAGGGAGATCTCCTCGGACCAGCCGGCGTCGGAGGTGGGCAGCGAGGTGGTGGAACCGGTCTGGCTGACCTTCTTGAAGCAGCCGTTGGCCGTGGTGCAGGCGGAGAGGCCGTAGTACGAGCGGTAGGTCGCGAGGTCGGCCTCGGCGTTGGGGTCGTTGTACGCGTCGACGATCGCGATGGTCTCGCCGGAGCCGTTGGAGGCGGCGGCGGAGGTCAGGCCGTAGGCGGACCGGAGGTTGGTCGGGCTGTAGCCGGAGGGGGTCGACGCGTCGGCCGCCTTGGGGGTGATGCCGGTCTTCGCCGCCTGCATCTTCTGGAAGGCGGTGAGGCCGCCGGTGACGCGGTAGGACTTGCAGGTGAGGTCGCCCGTGTGCTTGGGGGTCGCACAGGGGGTGGCGGCGTAGGTCACCTTCGTGGAGGTGGTGGTGCTCTGTGCCGCGTCCGCCTGTACGGCGGTGCCGAGGCCGGTGAACACCAGCGCGGCGGTGGCTATCGCGGCGGATCCGATGCGGCGCCATCTACCGTGCGTGTGGGGGGAGTTGGGGGTGGTGGTACGCAAGGTGCAGCCTCCTGAGTCGGTGGAACAGGGGCAGTGCGGGTGCGCGTCGCCGGTACGGATTCCCCGGCCGTGGGGGGCGGTTCGCGATGACCATCTCTTGTTGAGTACGTGACAACAAGAGGCTGCTGGAATCATGACTTCCGGCTTACCGAACGGGGTCTGGTCCTTTACCAAACCCACAGGTTTTTCATGGGAGTTGGGGCCTCAGAGCACGGCGAACGGGCCGCGGCTGGTTGCCGCGGCCCGTTGCCACTTGCTCCGCCGAGGGGACCCCACGTCCCCCTCTGGTCGGCGGCTCCCCGTGACCCGACGGGGAGGTCTCGCGGGGTGTGTCAGCCGGTGAAGGCGGACACGCCCTCCGGGGTGCCCCAGCCGGTCGGGCCGTCGTAGCCCGAGGTGGCGGTGCAGAAGTAACTCGTCGAGCAGGAGCCGTTGTTGCCGCTCGTCACGTCGTTCAGCGCGGAGGTGCCAGCCGCGGCGTACGGGTAGGAGGCCGGGTAGTCGCTGCTGCCCGGGGTGCCGGCGAGGGCGTAGACCGAGGCGATGATCGGGGACGAGGCGCTGGTGCCGCCGTAGGTGCCCCAGCCGGTGCCGTCGGAGCCGTAGGTGTCGTAGACCGAGACGCCCGTGGCCGGGTCGGCGACCGCGGAGACGTCGGAGATCATGCGCTTGGTGCAGCCGGTGTCGGTCTGCCAGGAGGGCTTGGCGTCGTACGCCGAGCAGCCGGAGCCGGTGCCCTCGGTGCTGCTGGTCTTCCAGACGCTCTCGGTCCAGCCGCGGGAGGTGGAGGACGTGGAGAGCTTGGTGCCGCCGACCGAGGTGACGTACTGCGAACCGGCCGGGTACTCGGCGCCGTAGGCCTCGTCGCCCGCGCTGGCGGTGATGGCGACGCCCGGGTGCTTGTAGTACGAGGTGTCGTACGACGTGTCCGAGGATGACTCCGAGCCGCCGTAGGAGTTCGAGACGAACTTGGCGCCGAGCTTGACGGCCTCGTTCACCGCGGTGCCCAGGTTGGCGTCGCTCGCCGACTTGGCCTCGACCAGGAGGATGTTGCAGTTCGGGCAGGCCGCGCTGACCATGTCGACGTCGAGGGACTCCTCGCCGGCCCAGCCGCTGTCGGCGGTCGGCAGGGAGGTCGTCGAGCCGGTCTGGCTGACCTTCTTGAAGCAGCCGTTGGCCGTGGTGCAGGCGGAGAGGCCGTAGTAGTCGCGGTAGGTCGCGAGGTCGGACTCCGCGTTCGGGTCGTCGTAGGCGTCGACGATGGCGACGGTCTCGCCCGAGCCGTTCGAGGCGGCGGCGCTGGCCAGGCCGTAGGCGGACTGGATGTCCGAGGGGCCGTAGCCGGTGGGGTCGTCGGTGGCGGCCTTCGGCGAGATCGTCTTCGGGGCGATGCCCTTCAGCGCGGCCTGCTTCTCCATGAAGGCGGTGGTGCCGCTGGTCACGCGGAACGCGTTACACGCGGCGTAGGCCTTCTTCGGGGTCGCGCCGCAGCCGAGCTTCGCGTACTGCACATGGGCCTTGGCGACCTGCGCGGCGACGGTCCTGGCGCTGACCTTCTTGCTGCTCGCGGTGGTGTCGGCGGCCGCGCTCGCGTGGGCCGCGGTGCCGAGTCCGGCGATCAGGAGCGCGGCGGTCGCGGCGGCGGCGGAACCGATTCTGCGCCAGTTGCCGCGTATGTGGGGGGAGTTGGGGGGTGACGTACGCAACGTACAGCCTCCAGAGAGAGGTGGGCAGAGGCCTGCGGGGTGGGGGGTCCACCGGTGAGGTTCCCGGTGGGGGCGGCGGCCCGCGTCGACCATCTCTTGTTGAGTACGTGACAACAAGGAGGGTTCCGGAATTCTGACTTCCGCGTTACTCAAGGGGGTTGTGGGATTGCTGATCAATGGCGCCGGGATGGCACGGCGATGGTCCCGGCTTGACTCTCTCCACCGAAAATCCACAGCGTGACGCGCGTTGACAAGCGCCAAGGGGTGCTCTGTCAGCGGGGCTTGAGGCCGTTCAGCAGGTGGTGGACGAGGGTCGGGACGCCGGTGACGGCGGCCTCGGGCGTGAAGGTGCCCTGGGCCGCGAGGGACGCCATGCCGTGGAGGGCCACACCGGCCACCAGGCCGATGGTCCAGGGGTCGCCGGGGACGATCTCGCCGTGCTCCTGGGCCTCGGCGATGACCCGCACGAAGAGGGCCGTCGTGCTGTCGACGGCCGTCCTCAACTGCTCGGAGATGTCCGGGTCGTGCTTGCGGGAGTACATGACCTCGACCAGCTCGGCGTTGGTCACCGCGAAGTGCACGTATGCCGTGGCCAGCGCGGTGAGGCGCTCCTCCAGGGGCAGGGCCGGGGCGTCGGCCTCGTCCAGCGTCTGCGCCATGCGCTCGAAGCCGGACAGGGCCAGGGCGTCGACGAGGGCCTGCTTGTCCTTGAAGTGCCGGCCGGGGGCGGCGTGGCTGACGCCCACGTCACGGGCGAGTTCGCGCAGGGACAGGGCCGCGACGCCCTTCTCCAGCAGGGTGCGCTCCGCGCTCGCGAGCAGGGCGGAGCGCAGGTCTCCGTGGTGATAGGGGCGTACGGCCATGGTGAACATCCTATCGAGGGCCGTCGCCGATGTTGTCATTGACATCATTGTTGGCGTTGCCTACATTGGATGTCATGGCGAAGAAAACGACTGACAAGAGCGTGTGGAACGCGACACGGATCCCCGACCTCTCCGGCCGTACGGCGGTCGTCACGGGCGCCAACAGCGGTATCGGCTTCGCGGCCGCCGCAGAGCTGGCCCGGGCGGGTGCGCACGTGGTGTTCGCGGTACGGGACCCGGAGCGGGGGCGGGCCGCGGCGGCGAAGGCGAGCGGCAGCACCGAGGTGCGGCGGCTGGACCTCGCGGACCTGGCGTCCGTGCGGGAGTTCGCCGCGGGCTGGGACGGTCCGCTGGACCTGCTCATCAACAACGCGGGCGTGATGATGCTCCCCGAGCTGCGGACGCGGGACGGCTTCGAGATGCAGCTCGGCACGAACCACCTGGGCCACTTCGCCCTCACGAACCTGCTGCTGCCGCACATCACCGACCGGGTGGTCACGGTCGCCTCCGGCGCGCACCGGATGGGTGACGGCGTCATCCACTTCGACAACCTGAACCTGGAGGGCGACTACAGCCCGCAGCGCGCCTACTCCCAGTCCAAGCTGGCCAACCTGCTCTTCACCCTCGAACTCCAGCGAAGGCTGGCCGAGGCGGGCTCACCCGTCCGCGCCCTCGCGGCCCACCCGGGCTGGGCGGCGACCAACCTCCAGAGCCACACGGCGAACCCGGTCGGACGCGCGCTCATGGCCCTCGGCAACAAGGTGGTGGCCCAGGACGACAAGGCCGGCGCCCTGCCCACACTGTTCGCCGCGGTCGAGGACCTGCCCGGCGCGAGCTACGTCGGCCCGGGCGGGCTGGGCGAGATGCGCGGGGCGCCGACGCTGGTGGGGCGGAGTGCGGCGGCGAGCGATGTGGCGGCGGCGCGCCGGCTGTGGACGACTTCGGAGGAGCTGACCGGGGTGCGCTTCTCGGTGGGGGTGGTGGCCTGACGCCGTCAACTCCAGGTGCGGGCCCGGGCGTTGAAGACGGCGGGGTCGCTGTGGACGGGGAGGACGCAGAGGAGGTGGCCGCCGGGGGCGCGCAGTACCCGGCACTCCAGCCAGCGGGCGATCTGGGTGGCGCCGAGGGCGAGCAGACGGGCGGTCTCCGCCTCCACGTCGTCGGTCTCGATGTCGATGTGGAAGCGCGGGTCGGTGTCGTCGATCGACTGAACCGCCGTGACCAGCCCGGGGATCGCCTCGTGCAGTCTGGTGAACTGCTCCTCGGCGGGGTCCGGTTCGGCGGGGGCGCCGAGTGCCGCCGACCAGAAGGCCGCCGCGGCCGCGGCCTCCGGCCCGGGGGTGTCGATCAGCAGGGCGAAGACGCGACTTCTATGCATGCGGCGGGTGTTCCGAGTCATCCGTCTCCCCCACGTTCTCCACGCCTTCGACGAAGTGGTCGAACTCCCCTGCCTGTACGCCGAGTACGAAGGCGTTCCACTTGCGGCGGTTGGTGGTGACGATGTTGGTCGGGTCGCTGGTTTCGCGGAGGTAGACCGGGGTCTCGTCGTCGTCCCCCGCGCCGAAGGCGATCTCGATCCAGGGGCCGGGGCCGGTCGCGTCCGGTGGCGCGGCGCGTTCCCAGGTGAGGTCGGGGGGGAGGTCGGACACGGGGATTTTCCTCTTTCTGGGGCCGGGGTGGCTTCGAGTATGGCTCAGGGGGCAGGAGAGGCGGGGGGACAGTACGGTGGACTGACCGCCGAACGAAACCGCATGAGCCGTTCACAGCGAAATCTCAGCCGACGTCGACGTCCTTTCTCACCTTCGTGGGACAAAGTGGGGGCCGATGAAGCGCAGCTCACGCACCTCCCGTTCCGCTCGCCTCGCGGGCAACCGCCGGTACACGCTGTTCGTCACCGTGGTGACGCTGGCGCTGACCTCGGCGTCCGTGGCGACCGCCGACGACGGTCCCGGGCCCTTCGGGGTGACCACCGTGACCGAGGCGAGCAAACAGAGCGCGCGCGTGGGGGCACTGTTCGGGGCGGCCCATGCCACCAGACTCGTCGGCGGGCACCACTGCACCGCGTCCGTGGTGCACAGCGCCGGGCACGACCTCATCGTCAGCGCGGCCCACTGCCTGGACGGGGACCCCGGTGACGTGTTCGTGCCGGGATACCGGGACGGCACGGCGCCGTACGGAGTGTGGAAGATCGAGCGGCGGTTCCTGCCCGACGGGTGGTCCAAGGGGCAGGCCGAGGACAGCGACATCGGGTTCGCCACGGTCGCCGAGGAGGACGGCAGGAATATCGAGGACGTGGTCGGGGCCGACCGGTTCGTGACCGGGATGGCGACCGGGGCCACGGCGGTGACCATCACCGGGTATCCCTCCACCACCGACCAGCCCATCAGTTGCACCAACAAACCCACCGTGCACAGCACCACCCAGCAGCGCATCGACTGCCCGGGCTTCCCCGGCGGCACCAGCGGCAGCCCCTGGGTGAACGGCGACCAGCAGATCGTCGGTGCCATCGGCGGGCACGAGCAGGGCGGGGCGACGCCTGACATTTCGTACAGTGTCGTCTTCGGGAAAGAGGCGGCCGAGTTGTACAGGGACGCGACGACCGACCCGGAATAGGGCCCTATAAGGATCGGTGCGAGGCGGGGCCCACTCGCTGAATACGCGTCAGATGTGGCGGAAGCACGGCGAAATGCCGCCACCCTCCCCCGAAATGGCCTTGAACAGGGCCGACATGGGGGAGGGTTGAGCCGTGCGAAAAGTATGGGTGGCCGGTGGGGTCGCGGTTGGGCTGGGGCTCAGCTTTGTGATGCTGCTCGTCGTCGGGGTGTACCTCGTCGCCGGGAACCTCGTCAACGGAGCCGGCGGCGGGAGCATCGCGCTCGCCAAGGGAGCGGTGCCGACCGCCTACGCGCCGCTCGTCCAGAAGTGGGGCAACCTCTGCTCCTCCCTCAACCCCGCGCTGCTCGCCGCCCAGCTCTACCAGGAGAGCGGGTTCAACCCGAACGCGACGAGCCCGGCGAAGGCCGAGGGGATAGCGCAGTTCATCCCGGGGACCTGGGCCACGCACGGCATCGACGGCAACGGCGACGGCGTACGCAACGTATGGGATCCGAATGACGCGATCCCGTCGGCCGCGACCTACGACTGCGAGCTGGCCTCGTATGTGAAGGACGTGCCGGGCGACCAGACCCAGAACATGCTCGCCTCGTACAACGCGGGGGCCTATGCGGTCATCAAGTACGGGGGCGTGCCGCCGTACTCGGAGACCAAGAACTACGTGAAGACGATCACGACGCTCGCGCAGAGCTTCGCCGCGCCCGTCACCCGGGTCGATCCCTCCGCGCAGGCCGCCACCGCCATCAACTACGCCCAGCAGAAGCTCGGCACGCCTTACCTGTGGGGCGGTAACGGCACCGCCGACCAGGGCGGCCGCTTCGACTGCTCGGGGCTGACCAAGGCCGCCTACGAAAGCGCCGGGATCACGCTGCCGCGCGTTGCGAACGATCAGTACAACGCGGGGCCGCATCCGCAGCGGGCCGAATTGCTGCCGGGAGATCTGGTGTTCTTCTCGGACGACCTGACCAATTCCCGGGCCATCCGGCATGTAGGGATTTATGTCGGCGGCGGGTACATGATCGACGCACCCCGGACGGGTGCTGTGATCCGGTTCGACCCCATTGACACCCCCGATTACTTCGGCGCCACCCGGGTCACCGAAGATGGCGCGAAAGCACTCCCCACGACGGTGTGAACCGAGCGTGAACCCACCCCCTGAGCTGCGGCGATGAGTCTCTCTTCGATAACGTCTGAGTGATCATTCGGTGGAGTGTGGAACGTATTAACCGAGGCCATGCGTTCCTGTTCAGTAATGCGCACACGAGGTGCGCCCGGAACTACGACGAAGGAGCCGCAGCACCATGGCTGTACTCGCCGAATCCGGGTCGAACCCCGACGTCGATCTGCTCTACGACATCAATGGACTCGCCAAGGACGCACCGCACTGGTTCGACCGGGTCATGGCGTTCGTCGGTGAGTACGGACTGCTGATCGCGATGGTGCTGCTGGTGGTCTGGTGCTGGTGGTCCGTGCGGCGCCGGGGCGCCGAGGACTCCGCCGCCTCCGTCGCGGGGCTCGTCTGGGCGCCGCTGGCCGCGTCGCTCGCCGTCCTCGTGAACGTACCCATACGCGGGTTCGTGGAGCGGCCCCGGCCCTTCCGTGACCACACCGGGCTCGACGTCCTCGTCTCCGGGAAGACCGACTTCTCCTTCGTGAGCGACCACGCCACGATCACCATGGCGATGGGCGTCGCCCTGTTCGTCGCCAACCGGCGGTTCGGTCTGGTCGGGATCGCGCTCGCGCTGTTCGAAGGGTTCTGCCGGGTCTACATGGGCGTGCACTACCCGACCGACGTGATCGGCGGTTTCGCGCTCGGCACGGCCGTCGCGCTGCTCCTCTCGCCGGTCGCCATGGCTCTGCTCACCCCGGTGCTGAAGGCCGTCGAGGCGTCCGGGTGGGGGGCCTGGGTGGTCCGGTCCGCCGGTGTACGGCGGCTCGGGCGGGACGCGGTGATTCCGGGGGCCCGGACGGAGACGTCGGGCACGGAGGAACGGGACCTGGCGGCCTGAGCACCAGGTCCCGCGAGCTCCGCGCGCCCTACAAGCCCTGCGGGTAAGTGAAGAACCGGCTCGGGTCGTACTGCTTCTTCACCGTCGCCAGGCGGTTCGCCGCGTCGCCGTAGTACGCCTTGCGCCAGTTCGTGAGGGTCGGGTCCGTGTAGTTCTGGTAGGCCGCGCCGGAGGCGTACGGCTTCATCGCGTTGTGGGCCGCCGTCAGCCAGGACTGGGCCGCCGTGCCGCTCGTGCCGGACGGCCAGGACACTATGTACTGGGCCAGCATGCGGGAGCGGCGGTGGACGAAGGCCGTCGCCGTGGGGGAGACGCGGTTGACCGCGCCGCCCAGGGCCGTCAGCGCGATGTCGCCCGAGGTGCCGCGGACCGACCGCATCTGGGAGAGCATCGTCTGGATGCCCGTGGCCGAAATGGAGCGGTCGAAGAAGTCGGAGCGGGCCGTGTAGGTCTCCCGCCCCAGCGCGCCCTGCGGGGAGCGGCCCGGGGTCGAGCCCGGCAGATGGCACTGGGCGTCCGTGGAGAAGGACGAGCAGCCCGCGTAGGCCTCCATCGACTCCTCGTAGCTGTGCCGCTTCAGGGAGACCGTCGTCGCGTCGGCGCCGATCAGGTGAGCCAGGCGGTCGACCGCGTTCTGGAGTTCGTTGTAGGTGCCGAGCGAGAACGCGGCGACGGAGACGCCGAGTGTGCCGCCGGGGGTGTTCGTGAGGTGGCAGGACGACCAGATCTCGTCCGGCTGGTCCGGGCCCCACTCCTGCCAGGCCTTCACCACGGCCGCCGCCTTCGACGACGGCCACTTCAGGTACGCCGACACGGCCTGCGGCGCGGCGTGCGTCTTGAACTGGAGTTCCGTGACGACGCCGAAGTTGCCGTTGCCCGCGCCGCGCAGCGCCCAGAACAGCTCCTTGTTCTGGCTCGCGTTGGCGACCACCTGCTTGCCGTCCGCGGTGATCAGCGTGGCCTGGGTGAGGCTGTCGCAGGTCAGGCCGTACGCCCGGGAGACCACGCCGTGGCCGCCGCCGAGGGTGAGGCCGGAGACGCCGACCGTCGGGCAGGAGCCGGCGGGGATCGTCACGCCCTTCGCGGCGAGACCCCGGTACACGTCGATGAGCTTGGCGCCGGCGCCGACGACCGCGGTCGAGCCGCTCGCCCGGATCTTGTTCAGCTTCGACACGTCGAGGATGAGGCGGCCGTCGCCGGAGGACCAACCGGCGTAGGAATGGCCGCCGTTGCGGATCGAGACGCGGATGCTGTGGGCGCGGGCGTAGGAGAGGACGGAGCGGATGTCGTCGGGATTCGCGACATACGCCACCGCGGCCGGCTTCAGGTTGTCGAAGCGGGTGTTGTAGAGCTGGTGGGCCGTCTTCCAGGAGGCGTCGCCGGGGCGGACCAGGGTGCCGTCCAGCTCGCGGGCGAGGGCGGTCCAGTTGGCGGCCGCGGCGGCGCTGGTGGTGCGCAGTCCCGTCGTACTCGTCGAGGCGGAAGCGGAAGCGGAGGCGTCGGCCGCCGAGGCGGTCGTGTCACCGCCGCCGAGGGTCTTGCCGCTGCACGCGGCCGTCGCGACCGCGGCAATCGCGGCCGCGCCGCCGCCTATGAACGAACGCCGTTCCATTTCGCCTCCTGTGGGGTTTCGTGGAATGAGATGCGCTCCGGACCGCAGAAGTTCGCGGTGGCCATGTCACGGGTTCGGAACAGCGGCGTGCCCCGACCCGTCCGTCCTGGCCTGACTTCTCGCCCGTCTCGCCGGACCACGCCAGCCGCAGACACAGCGGGCGAAGCAGAAGGGACCCTGCTCGACCGTCGTCGTGTGATGTTCCTGATGTCCGGGAGGAGCCTCTAGGCCGTCCTGCTGCGCCACCCGGACCACGTTACCGAGCCCGGGTAAAGGACTCGTATGGCGGTCGCGCGACGGCCGTAGAGCGGTTGTACGGCCGCGATGCCGCGTGACGGGGCCACCTACCCGTCGTTAAGCGGAACGACAGGGCCCGTGACGACGTACCGGGGGTACGGCAGCTATGGAGCGGCAGCAGCGGGGGCGTACCGGTGGGGCGGTCGTCGCGGCGGGACTCATGATCGGGGTCTGTGCGGGCGCCGGTGGATGCGGTGGCGGTGACGGTGCCGCCGTCGCCGACGCGCGAGGCGCCGCGGGCACGGTCGCGGTGGTGCGGCGGGCGGCCGATGGTCTGGTGGCGGCGGGGAGTTCGCAGGCCCGTACGTCCATGGAGATGGCCACCGGCGGAACCCGTGTGACCATCCGCGGTGAGGGCGTCTACGACTTCGGCCGGCAGCTCGGCCGGCTCAGGGTGCAGCTCCCGCAGGATCCCGCCGGTGCCAGCGAGCACCGGCCGATCACCGAGCTCCTCGCGCCGGGCGCCCTGTTCATGAAGAACCGGGGGGCCGGGGTGCCCGCCGACAAATGGGTACGGGTCGAGACGGGGACGCTGTCCGACGGGAACCTCGTGACCGGCGGGGCCACCGACCCGTACGCCGCCGCCGAGGTGCTGCGGGGGGCGACCACGGCGACGTATCTGGGAAAGACGGAGGTGGCCGGGGCATCCGTGCGTCACTATCGGGGGGTCGCCGATCTCTCCGTCGCCGCGCGGAGCGCTTCGGCGGGGAACGAGGCGGCTCTGCGGTCGGCGGCGAAAGGGTTCGCCACCCCCCGGGTGCCCTTCGACGTCTACCTCGACGACCAGGGGCGCGTCCGCAAGGTCCGCCAGCGCTTCAGCTTCGTCAACGGGCAGCACCGCAGCGCCGTGGCGGTCGCCTCGACGACCTTGCTGTACGACTTCGGGGCCGCCGTGGACGTACGCCTTCCGGCGTCGAAGGACATCTACGCCGGGCAGATCGCCGACAAGTGACCTGAATCGATCGGTGTGCGGCGGGGTGAGGACTAGCCCGTCCGTGCCATGCGCGTTGTGTAGGCCGCTCCCTACTCTAGGAAGTCGGTGACGGCAGAGAAGAGGTGATGCACGTGGCTCCGGTCGGCGGTACGGCAGTTCAGGACCACGTGGCCCTCGCCGAGATCGAGCTGTGCGGAGACCTGATCATCGCGGCATCGGCCGCCGAGGAGCGGCTGAGCCTGGAGAGCATCGACGCGGTGCTGAGGGTGGCGGAGGAGCGGGATGCCTCCGGCGGGTCCGGAGCTTAGGTACGCAGGAGGCGGGCGATCGCCTTTGTCGCCTCGTCGACCTTGGCGTCGATCTCCTCGCCGCCCTTGACCGCCGCGTCGGCGACGCAGTGCCGCAGGTGCTCCTCCAGGAGCTGCAGCGCGAACGACTGCAGGGCCTTCGTGGAGGCGGACACCTGGGTGAGTATGTCGATGCAGTAGACGTCCTCGTCGACCATGCGCTGCAGGCCGCGGATCTGGCCCTCGATCCGGCGCAGGCGCTTGAGGTGCTCGTCCTTCTGCTTGTGGTAACCGTGCGTCACCGGTTCGCTCGCCGCTTCGGAGGGCGCTGCCGCCGCGCCGGCCTCGGTGGTCGTCATCGCGTCCATCGCGTCCTCCAGACGTATACCCCTAGTGGGTATATGGTAACGAACTTTGCTGGGTATAGGGCCCTTGGCCGACGCCTCGTACCGCCCCCCTACCGCCCCCGTGCTGATCACTCTGCCCGATGGGCGACACTGGTGGGCGGCCCATTAGCCGTGGCCGGATGATGCACTTAGCATCAGCCTGACCGAAACCGATGCAACCTAGGACCCCTTGTGCGCTTTCGTCTGACCCCCAGGGAGACGAGCTTCTACGACATGTTCGCCGCATCCGCGGACAACATCGTCACGGGCTCGAAACTCCTCATGGAACTGCTCGGGGCGGACACCGCCGGCCGGGCCGAGATCGCAGAGCGTATGCGGGCCGCGGAACACGCCGGTGACGATGCCACGCACGCGATCTTCCACCAGTTGAACTCCTCCTTCATCACGCCCTTCGACCGCGAGGACATCTACAACCTCGCTTCCTGCCTCGACGACATCATGGACTTCATGGAGGAGGCCGTCGACCTGGTCGTCCTCTACAACGTGGAGGAACTGCCCAAGGGCGTCGAGCAGCAGATCGAGGTGCTGGCGCGGGCGGCGGAGCTGACCGCGGAGGCCATGCCGAACCTGCGCACGATGGAGAACCTCACCGAGTACTGGATCGAGGTCAACCGGCTGGAGAACCAGGCCGACCAGATCCACCGCAAACTGCTGGCCATGCTCTTCAACGGCAAGTACGAGGCCATCGAGGTGCTCAAGCTCAAGCAGATCGTGGATGTGCTGGAGGAAGCGGCGGACGCGTTCGAGCACGTGGCGAACACGGTGGAGACCATCGCCGTCAAGGAGTCCTGACCTCTTCATGGACACCTTCGCTCTGGTCGTGACCATTCTGGTCGCGCTCTTCTTCACGTACACGAACGGTTTCCACGACTCCGCGAACGCGATCGCCACGTCCGTGTCGACGCGGGCGCTGACGCCGCGGGCGGCGCTGGCGATGGCCGCGGTGATGAATCTCGCGGGCGCCTTTCTCGGTTCCGGGGTCGCCAAGACGGTGAGTGAGGGGCTGATCGAGACGCCCGAGGGGTCGAAGGGGATGGGGATCCTCTTCGCCGCACTGGTCGGTGCGATCGTCTGGAACCTGGTCACCTGGTACTTCGGGCTGCCGTCGTCGTCCTCGCACGCGCTCTTCGGCGGACTGGTGGGGGCGGCGCTCGCCGGTGGCACCGATGTCCTCTGGAACGGGGTCGTCGACAAGGTCATCGTGCCGATGTTCGTGTCGCCGGTCGTCGGTCTGGTCGGCGGTTATCTGGTGATGACGGCGATCATGTGGATCTTCCGGCGGGCCAACCCGCACAAGGCGAAGCGCGGGTTCCGTATCGCGCAGACCGTCTCCGCGGCCGGCATGGCCCTCGGTCACGGTCTCCAGGACGCGCAGAAGACCATGGGTGTCGTGGTGATGGCCCTGGTGATCTCCGGGCATTCGACCTACGGCGATCCGATTCCGGTGTGGGTGAAGATCGTCTGCGCGCTGATGCTGTCGCTGGGGACGTACGCGGGTGGGTGGCGGATCATGCGGACGCTGGGACGGAAGATCATCGAGCTGGATCCTCCGCAGGGGTTCGCGGCGGAGACGACGGGCGCGGCGATCATGTTCACCACGGCCTACCTCTTCAAGGCACCGGTCTCCACGACGCATGTCATCACCTCGGCGATCATGGGCGTCGGGGCGACGAAGCGGGTGAACGCTGTGCGGTGGGGGGTCGCGAAGAACATCGTGATGGGCTGGTTCATCACGATGCCGGCGGCCGCGGTGGTCGCGGCGTGTTCGTTCTGGGTCGTGAACTTGGCGTTCCTGTAGCCACCGTCTTGCCTACCCAGCCGCCCACCCGTCTCGGTGGCTCGTTGGGTGACCGAACGAACAGGCCCGCCCCCGGGAGCCAGGGGCGGGCCCTTTTCGTCCTCGCGGTGGCACCGCCATGCAGCACCGCGAGGGGTTCTTTGGAGGCCGGTCTAGCCGAAGCGGCCCGAGATGTAGTCCTCTGTGGCCTGGACCGACGGGTTGGAGAAGATGCGCTCCGTGTCGTCGATCTCGATGAGCTTGCCGGGCTGGCCTACGGCGGCGAGGTTGAAGAAGGCCGTGCGGTCCGAGACGCGGGCCGCCTGCTGCATGTTGTGCGTCACGATGACGATCGTGAAGCGTTCCTTCAGTTCGCCGATCAGGTCCTCGATCGCGAGCGTCGAGATGGGGTCGAGAGCGGAGCACGGTTCGTCCATCAGCAGGACCTTCGGCTCCACCGCGATCGCCCTCGCGATGCACAGGCGCTGCTGCTGGCCGCCCGACAGGCCCGAACCGGGCTTGTTCAGGCGGTCCTTGACCTCGTTCCAGAGGTTCGCGCCCTTGAGGGACTTCTCGACGACGTCCGACAGCTCGCTCTTCTTGTAGCTGCCGTTCAGGCGCAGTCCCGCCGCCACGTTGTCGAAGATCGACATCGTGGGGAACGGGTTCGGGCGCTGGAAGACCATGCCGATCTCGCGGCGCACCGACACCGGGTCGATGCCGTGGCCGTAGAGGTCCTCGTCGTCCAGGAGCACCTTGCCCTCGACCCGGCCGCCCGACGTCACCTCGTGCATACGGTTGAGCGTGCGCAGGAACGTCGACTTGCCGCAGCCGGACGGGCCGATGAAGGCCGTCACCGAGCGCGGCTCGACCGTCATCGAGATGTCTTCGATTGCCTTGTGGGAGCCGTAGAAGGCGGTCAGCCCGCTTACGTCGATTCGCTTCGACATGATGGTTACTTCACTTCCAGGGGGGTCAGATCGGTCGCTGAGTGGGCCGCGTCAGCGACCGGTCTTGGGGGCCTTCCAGCGGGCGATGCCGCGAGCCACCATGTTGAGGATCATCACGAAGGCGATCAGCGTGAGCGAGGCGGCCCAGGCACGGTCGTAGGCCGCACCGGAACCCGAGCTGTTCGAGAACTGCTGGTAGATGTACAGCGGCAGCGACTGCTGCGCACCCTCGAAGGGGTTGTTGTTGATGAACGAGTTGCCGAACACCAGCAGCAGCACGGGCGCGGTCTCACCGGCGATTCGGGCGACCGCCAGCATGATGCCGGTGGTGATGCCGCCGATCGCGGTCGGGAGGACCACCTTCAGGATCGTGCGCCATTTCGGGATGCCAAGCGCGAGGGAGGCCTCGCGCAGCTCGTTCGGGACGAGCTTGAGCATCTCCTCGGTGGAGCGGACCACGACTGGCATCATCAGGATGGCCAGGGCGCAGGAGCCGGCGAAACCGAACGGCTCCATGTTCCACATCAGCATAAGGCTGAGGATGAACAGGCCCGCGACAATCGACGGGATGCCCGTCATGACGTCGACGAAGAAGGTGATCCACTTCGAGAGCTTGCCCCGGCCGTACTCGACCAGGTAGATCGCGGTCAGCACGCCGATCGGGGCGCCGATCAGGGTGGCGAGGCCGACCTGCTCCAGGCTGCCGATGATGGCGTGGTAGATACCGCCGCCGGGCTCGGTGTCGCCGACCACGCCCATCGAGTGGGTCAGGAAGAAGATGTCGAGGACTTTCACGCCGCGCACGATCGTCGTCCACAGGAGCGAGACCAGCGGGACGACGGCGAGCAGGAACGCGACCCAGACGAGGCTGGTCGCGATCCGGTCCTTGGCCTGACGGGGGCCCTCGACGCGCGACGCGATGACGTACGTGCCGACGACGAAGAGGACCGCCGCGATCAGACCCCACTGGATCTTGCTGTCGAGGCCGCCGACCAGTCCGATGAGGACGGCCAGCACGATGGAGCCGCCGGCGATCGCGTACGGCGACCACTTGGGGAGCGTCGCGCCCTGAAGGGTGCTCGCGGGCTTGTCGGCTACGGCTGCGTGGCTCATGCGTTGGCCCCCGAGTACTCCGCGCGGCGGGCGATGATGAGCCGGGCCGCGCCGTTGACCAGCAGGGTGATGACGAACAGGACGAGACCGGAGGCGATGAGCGCGTCCCGGCCGTCCGCCGTCGCCTCGCTGAACTTGCTGGCGATGTTCTGGGCGAAGGTGCCGCCGCCCGGGTTGAGCAGGCTGCCGTGGATCAGGAAGTCGGGGGAGAGCACGGTGGCGACGGCCATCGTCTCGCCGAGCGCGCGGCCGAGGCCGAGCATCGAGGCGGAGATCACACCGGAGCGGCCGAAGGGGATCACCGACATGCGGATGACCTCCCAGCGGGTGGCGCCGAGGGCGAGCGCCGCTTCCTCCTGCATCTGCGGGACCTGGCGGAAGACCTCGCGGCTCACGTTGGTGATGATCGGCAGGATCATGATCGCGAGCAGGATGCCGACGGTGAGCATCGAGCGGGGGGCTCCCTTGTCCCAGGAGAAGATCCCGGTCCAGCCGAAGTAGTCGTTGAGCCAGCCGAAGAGGCCGACCATGTGCGGTACCAGGATCAGAGCGCCCCACAGGCCGTACACGATGGACGGTACGGCGGCCAGCAGGTCGATCACGTAGGAGACCGGGCCGCGGAGCTTGCGCGGGGCGTAGTGCGTGGTGAACAGGGCGATGGCGACCGCGATCGGGACCGCGATGACCATGGCGATGATCGAGGACACCACCGTGCCGAACGCCAGGACGGCGATGCCGAACTTCGGCGGCACCAGGCTGGTGTTCCACTCGAAGGTGGTGAGGAAGTTCGCGTGGTCCTTGCTGATCGCGAGCGAGGCGCGATAGGTGAGGAAGACCGCGATGGCGGCCATGATCACCAACAGCAGGATGCCCGACCCACGGGAGAGACCGAGGAAGATCCGGTCACCGGGTCGGGTGGCGCCGCGGGCCGCGCGCTTCTGCTCGGCGGCGGTGGGCTGGGGAGTGGGGGGCGGTGCTTCTGCGGGGTTCTTTGTCGATATATCCATGAGGATTCTCCGGTCTGCGGGTCCGCACGTGCTGTGTGCGGTCCGTGGCGGCGGTGCACCGGACGGTGCGGCCGGGCCCCTTGAGCGGGACCCGGCCGCACACTCGGACTAGCTGATGCTCGCGATGGTGCTGCGAACCTTGGTGATGATCGCGTCGGGGATCGGCGCGTAGGAGTTCTCGGAGAGGACCTTCTGGCCGTCCTCGCTGGCGATGTAGGTCAGGAACGCCTTGGTGGCGGCCAGGGTGTCGGCCTTGTTGCCCTTGTCGCAGACGATCTCGTACGTGACGAGGACCATCGGGTAGGCGCCGTCGGCCTTGGTGGTGTAGTTCAGCTTCAGCGACAGGTCGGAGCCGGTGCCGACGACCTTGGCGTCGGCGATGGCCTTGGTGGCTGTGTCGGTGCTCGGGGCGACCGGCGCGGAGGCGCCGGTGTCGATGCTGACCGCCTTCATGCCGTCGGTGACGTACGACAGCTCGAAGTAGCCGATGGCGCCGGAGGTCGCCTTGACCTGCTGGGCGACACCCGCGGACTGCGGCGCGGACTGGCCGCCCTTGGCCTGCCAGGCCTTGCCGCCCGAGTACGGCCAGTTGGCGGCGGTGGTGCCGAGCAGGTACTTGGTGAAGTTGTCCGTGGTGCCGGACTCGTCCGAGCGGTGGAACGCCTGGATCTTGAGGTCGGGCAGCGTGGCGGACGGGTTCAGCTTCTTGATCGCCGCGTCGTTCCAGTTGGTGATCTTGCCGTTGAAGATCTTGGCGATCGTCGGGGCGTCCAGGACCAGGTTGGAGACACCCGGGACGTTGTAGCCGAGGGCGATCGGGCCGCCGACCATCGGGAGGTCGATGCCCTGGCCGCCGGAGCAGACCTGCTTGGAGGCGGTGACCTCTTCGGGCTTCAGTGCCGAGTCGGAACCGGCGAACGCCAGCTGACCCTGGTTGAAGGAGGTCACACCGGCGCCGGAACCGCCGGCCTTGTAGTTGATCTGGACGCCACACGACTGGGTGAAGTTCTTGACCCACGCGGCGATCGCGTTCTTCTGCGCGGACGAGCCGTCGGCGAGGAGCTGCTGCCCCTTCTTGGCGTCGCCGCACTTGACCGCGCTGGCGTTGGCCGACGAGGAGCTGCTGCTCGTCGTACCCGAGCTGTTGTCGTCCGAGCCGCACGCCGTGAGGACCAGGGCGCCGGACGCGGCGAGAGCACCGAGGGCGATGGCCCGCCGATTCATGCGCTGAAGCTTCACTTGAGGGAGTTCCTTCCAGGAGCCGCCGTCCTGAATTTCCGGCGGCGTGCGAAGACGAAGACTGGGTGATGCGGGTACGACCCCCGGGTCGGCGGTCCGCATCGCGTAAGGCCGAAATTAGGCAGAACAGGTGAAGGCGCCTATGGGCATAAGTGAACGGAGGGTGAACCCCTGTGGGCGGTGCGGTTAGGTCACGGAACGCTCACGTCGAGGACACAAGCTGATTCCGGACTATGCCAGGCGCAGCGAGGCCAGCAGCGCGTCCACGAGGGTGCGGTCCCTCGGCTGGGTGAGGCGGTTTCGGGCGGCCGCGGGCGGGAGCCACAGGATCCGGTCGACCTCGGTGTTCGGCGTGAAAGCGCCCTCGTCGGCCTCGGCCGCCCAGTAGCGGACCTGCTTCGGCCGCCCGTTCGCGAGGTAACGCACGGTGGGCAGTACGGCACCGGGGGTGGCCGTATAGCCGGTCTCCTCCGCGACCTCGCGGCGGGCGCCGGCGAGCGGATCCTCGCCGCGCTTGAGCTTGCCCTTCGGGTGGGACCAGTCGTCGTATTTCGGACGGTGGACCAGGCAGATCTCCAGCCCTCCGTCCATCGGAGAGCGGCGCCACAGTACGCAGCCGGCCGCCTGGACAGTGATGTCGTTCATGGGAGCAGTCATCGGTCGTTCACCGTCTCCTCCGCGCGGGTCGGGTCAGGGCGTCAGAGCGTGCCCACCGCCTGCTTCTGCCACGACTGCTGGAAGGCGAACCGGGCCGCCTCCACCTCGTGGCGCTGGTCGGCGTGGAGCACTCCGAGGGCGTACGCGGTCGCCGGGGCGATGCGTGGGGTCCGGGCCGCCGCCGCGGCCGCCGCGGCGGCCTCCGAGGCGTCCCGGTGCAGATTGAGGGCCTGGCCGGCCGCCAGAAGTCGTACGTCCGTCGGCGCGCCGTCCGGGCGCAGCACCTCGCCGGCGTAGCGGTGCAGCCGCAGCAGCAGCCGGACCTGGTGCCAGGGGCCGTCCTGGGGGTGCGGGGCCGGGTCCGGGGAGAGGCCGTGGATCAGGGCCTCCGCGTTGTACGGATGCCCGGCGGTGACCAGCGGCAGCGCGGTGACCGCGTCCGTGAGGCGCTCCCCGGCGGCGGCGGCCAGCGGGCGCAGGTCGGCCGTGGCCGCGGCCGGGGTCAGCGGGACCTCGCTGGCCAGCACGGCGACCTTGTCGGCGACCGCGTGGAAGCGGGAGGAGCCGAGGGCCTGGAGGGCGGTCGAGTGCGCCCGGGTCCTGGCCAGGGTGAGCTGGCGCTCCAGCAGGGCGCCCGCCTTCGCCGCGCCCACGGTGAGGTTGCCGCGCTCGGCGGTCGGTGTCGGCGCCGGAACCGGTCCGTTGCCGGTGGCGCGGCCCGCTCCGGTGACCCGGCCGCCGACCGCGGAGGCCACCGACTGCACGGGGAACGCGGACGAGCCCGAGAGCCGGTGCAGGGCGAGGAGCAGCCGCTCCAGCCGGGCCGCGCACGCGTGCTCCAGGGCCAACGTGCCCGACAGCCATGCCAGTTCGGGGCGCATCTCCTCGGACCAGTCGGCGTCCAGGAGCGGCCGGAAGGTGTGCAGGCTGCCGCTGATCCGGCGGGCGGAGTGGCGCAGGGCGCGTGCCGCGTCGACGGACTCCTCCGTGCCGTTCTGGCCGCCGGTCTCCCGGTGCAGCCGTAGCGCACGGAGGAACTCCGTGGCCTGGGCGCGCAGGTAGCCCGCGAGGGCGTCACCTGTCACCGCCCCGGCCGTGGGATCCGTCGGGTCAAGGTGTTGCTGTGCCACGCCGGCGCCTCCGGGCGTCTATGAGCATCTCCTGGACGTTGCGCAGGGGTTGGCCTTCCGCGTCGGTCGCGTGCCGGGTCCACTCGCCGTCCGGGCCCAGGTGCCAGGAGGAGGTGGTGTCCGACATACCGGTTTCCAGCATCCGGTTGAGCGCGGCGCGGTGGGCCGGGTCGGTGACCCTGACCAGGGCCTCGATCCGACGGTCGAGGTTGCGGTGCATCATGTCGGCGCTGCCGATCCACACCTCGGGCTCGCCTCCGTTGCCGAAGGCGAAGACCCGGGAGTGTTCGAGGAAGCGGCCGAGGACGGACCGTACGCGGATGTTGTCGGAGAGTCCGGGGACGCCGGGCCGCACCGCGCAGATGCCGCGTACCCACACGTCGACCGGGACGCCCGCCTGGGACGCGCGGTAGAGGGCGTCGATGATCGCCTCGTCCACCATCGAGTTGACCTTGATGCGGATGAACGAGGGGCGCCCGGCACGGTGGTGCTGGACCTCCTTGTTGATCCGGGCGATCAGGCCGTCGCGCAGGGACTTGGGGGCGACCAGCAGCCGGCGGTAGGTCTCGCGGCGCGAGTAGCCCGACAGCCGGTTGAAGAGGTCCGAGAGGTCGGCGCCGACCTGCGGGTCCGCCGTCAGCAGCCCGAGGTCCTCGTAGAGGCGGGCCGTCTTGGGGTGGTAGTTGCCGGTGCCGACATGGCTGTAGCGGCGCAGCAGGTCGCCTTCCTGGCGGACGACGAGCGACAGCTTGCAGTGGGTCTTCAGGCCGACCAGGCCGTAGACGACATGGCAGCCCGCCTCCTCCAGCTTGCGCGCCCACTTGATGTTGGCGTGCTCGTCGAAGCGGGCCTTGATCTCGACCAGGACGAGGACCTGCTTGCCGGACTCGGCGGCGTCTATCAGCGCGTCCACGATCGGGGAGTCGCCCGAGGTGCGGTACAGGGTCTGCTTGATGGCGAGGACGTCGTCGTCGTTGGCCGCCTGCTCCAGGAACCGCTGCACGGAGGTGGAGAAGGAGTCGTAGGGGTGGTGCAGCAGTACGTCACGGGCGCGCAGGGCGGCGAAGATGTCGGGCGCGGACGCCGACTCGACCTCGGCCAGGTCGCGGTGGGTGCCCGCGATGAACTTGGGGTACTTCAGCTCGGGCCGGTCCAGGCCGCCGATCCGGAACAGGCCGGTGAGGTCCAGCGGACCCGGCAGCGGGTAGACCTCGGCCTCGCTGATCTTCAGCTCGCGCACCAGCAGGTCGAGCACCTCGCGGTCGATGGACTCCTCGACCTCCAGGCGCACCGGCGGCCCGAAGCGGCGCCGCATGAGCTCCTTCTCCAGGGCCTGGAGCAGGTTCTCGGCGTCGTCCTCCTCGACCTCCAGGTCCTCGTTCCTGGTCAGCCGGAACGCGTGGTGCTCCAGGACCTCCATGCCGGGGAAGAGCTCCTCCAGATGGGCGGCGATGACGTCCTCCAGCGGGACGTACCGGCCCGGGGAGGCCTCCAGGAAGCGGGAGAGCAGCGGCGGCACCTTGACGCGCGCGAAGTGGCGGTGGCCGGTGACCGGGTTCCGGACGACGACCGCGAGGTTCAGCGAGAGTCCCGAGATGTACGGGAAGGGGTGCGCGGGGTCGACGGCCAGCGGGGTCAGCACCGGGAAGATCTGGTGCCGGAACAGGGTGAAGAGGCGCGCCTGCTCCTTCTCCGTCAGCTCGTTCCAGCGGACCAGGTGGATGCCCTCCTCCGCGAGCGCGGGGGCGACGTCCTCGTGGTAGCAGGCGGCGTGCCGGGCCATCAGCTCGCGCGAGCGGGCCCAGATCATCTCCAGCACCTCGCGCGGCTGCAGGCCGGAGGCGGAGCGGGTGGCGACACCGGTGGCGATACGGCGCTTGAGGCCGGCCACTCGAACCATGAAGAACTCGTCCAGGTTGCTGGCGAAGATCGCGAGGAAGTTCGCCCGCTCCAGCAGGGGAGTGTTCGGGTCCTCGGCCAGCTCCAGGACCCGTTCGTTGAACGCGAGCCAGCTCCGCTCCCGGTCCAGGAAGCGGCCCTGCGGGAGCTGGGGCCCGTCGTACGGCGACTCCTCGTACTCGTCGAGGTCGGCGTCGATGTCGGGTTCAAGGTCGGAGACCGCCGCCGACACGGTGTGCGGGCGGTGCGCGGCTATGGAACCCACGGAGGGCTGCGCGTGCTGGATCTGTGCCTGGGCGTTGGGCTGGCTGCTCATGGACCCATTCTTCCGCGCCACGGGCAATACGGGCGCGTCGGAGAGCGCGGGAGGGAGCGTGAGCGCGAGAGAGGAGGCTCCGTTCCCCCCGTTCCCCTCGGGCGGCGGCGAAGGCTCGGGCGCGGCGGGCTTCATTCGCCGAGCGTCGCAAGCCCGTCTGAACCGATGGTTACGGCGACATGGCGTGCGGGATATCGGGGAGCGGCTCCCGGGGGTCTACGGCGCCAGAAGCAACGTAAACGAACGTAACGGATGCCCGGGAGCCACCGGGAGGGGGGATCCGGTCAGGCCGTGCGGCGGCGCAGGACGGTGAAGGCGGCGGCGACGAGGAGGGCGGTGGCGGCCAGGAGGATGCCGGTCTCCACGAGCTGGAGGGGCCAGAAGTGGGCGGCGGGGTGGTAGTGGCTGAAGTAGCCGGTGATGTCGTGCTCCTTCAGGCAGCGCGTGCTGTTGCCGCATCCCGGGTCGGCGATGTGGGCGCCGGTGGAGGTGACGGCGCCCTCGTCGCCGAGGAGGACGTTCGACGGGGCTCTGGGGCCGCCGGCCAGGGTGCCGAGGCTGGTCGCCTGGGCCCACAGGTGCGGGCGGGCGGCGAGCAGGCCGGCGACGAGGGCCGCCGTGGCGACGATCCCGAGGGCGAGCGCGGGCAGGGCGCGGCGCAGCAGCAGGGCGGCGAGGGCGCCCACGGCGAGACCGACGAGGACATGGGCCACGGCGACGGGGCCGTCGGCGTTGTAGGTGGCGTCGTTCCACCAGTTCCAGGGGACGGGCACCTTGTTGGCGTCGAACAGCAGCCGGTGCAGCAGCACCAGGACCGTGGTGCCGGCGGTGAGCAGCGCGCCGGGCACGGCGAGGGTGCCGGCCAGCCAGCGGGCCGGGGGGATGGACTGGGTCCAGGCGAGGTGGGCGGTGCCGCTCTCCAGCTCGCGGCCGACGATCGCGCCCGCCCAGGCGGCGGCGAGGTAGGGGAGCACGCCGATCGCGATCTCGGCGGCGGTGTACGCCAGTTCGTAGAGCGAGACGGCGGCGTTCCAGTCGCAGCCGGTGGCGGTGCAGGTGTTCCGCAGTCCGGCCTGGGCGGCGCTCGCCCCGGGGCCGTAGGCCCACAGCAGGATCCCGGAGACGCCGGTGACGATGACCGCCCAGAGGACCAGCGGCCCGCGTTGCAGCCGCAGCACGGTGCGCCAGACACGGACGGGTCGCGGGCGGACGGTCAGCGTGACGGTGTGCGCGGTCATACGGCGGATTCCTTGCGGGCGGGCGCGGAGGCGGTCCGGCGCTGGAGGATCTGGAACGCGGCCAGGGTCAGGGCGGCGGCGACGGCGAGGACGAGCGCGGTCGAGGTCAACTGGAGGGGCCAGTAGTGGGATCGGGGGTGGTAGTCGTTGAAGTAGCTGACGGCGTCGAGCTTCGCGTAGACGTCCTTGCACGGCAGGTAGGTGACGCTGCCGCAGTCCGGGGTGTGGATACGGGCGCCGGTCGAGGTCAGCAGTCCTTGTGTGACGCTGATGCCGTTGCCGGTCGGGTGCTCGTGGCTGAGGCCGCTGACGTGGGTGACGGTGGGCCAGAGGTGGGGTGTCACCCGGTCGATCGCCGCCCACAGGATGCCGGTGGCGCCCAGTCCGCCGACGAGCGAGCTGAGGGCTTCGCGCCGGGCGAGGCCGATGAGGGCGCCGGCGGCGAGACCGGCGAGGGCGAGGGCGACGACGATCGTGCCGTTGGCCGCGTAGGTCCCGGTGTCGTACCACCGCTTGGCGGTGTCGATCCGCCCCTGTCCGGTGGACCAGGCCCAGTGGTGCAGCGCGACGAGCAGCCCGGATCCTACGGCGACCAGGACGCCCGGGAGAGCCAGCTTCGCGGCGAGCCAGCGGGCCGGGGAGATCGACTGGGTCCAGGCCAACTGGGCGGTCCCGCGCTCCAGTTCACGCCCGATCAGGGCGGCACCGGACCAGGCGGCGACCAGGAACGGGAGGACGAGGACGGCGACGGTCGTGTAGGTGTACCAGTCCTTGTACCGGCCGATCGCGTCCTGGTCGTAATGACAGGAACTCGTCTTGCAGGCGTCGTACTGCTTCCACGCCTGGGCCGAGGCATCCGTGAGCGGCCCGCCCAGCCAGAGCAGCAGCCCACCGAGGACCAGCACGAGCCCCACCCAGACCAGCAGCGCGGGCCGATGCAGCCGCACGAGCCAGCGGACGAGGTCGGGGGTGCTGGATCGCCGGGTGGGGGCGGGCCGGGTGGCGGGGGGTGCGAGGGCGGTCATGCGGAGCGCTCCGGGATCAGGGGGGCGGTGTGCCGGGGGGTGGGGGCGGTTACGCGGCGGACTTTCGGGCTGGGGTGCGCGGGCGGGAGCGGGGCGGGTGGTCCTGGGCGGGTGGGTCGGTGTGCCGAGTGGCGGGGCGCGGTGTCGCCGGGTGGGGCAGTGGGGTGGGCCGGTGGTCGGCCGGGCCGGTGAGGGCGGCGGGGGCCGGTCATGCGGGTCTCTGCCGAGCTGGGGTGCGCGAGCGGGAGCGGGCCGGGTGGTGTTCGGCGGGTGGGGTGGTGGGGTGTGTTGTGGGCGGCGGGTGGTCGGTGGCCGGGCGTGTGAGGGCGGCGGGGGCCGGTCATGCGGGTCTCTGCCGGGTTGGGGTGCGCGGGCGGGAGCGGGCCGGCTGGTTCTTGGCGGGTGGGCCGGTGTGCCGGGTGGTGCCCGGTGGAGGCGGTTGTGCCGGGCGCTCCCGGGGCGTGGTGGTTCGGGGTGCGTGGGTGGGAGAGGGGCGGTCGGTGTTCCGCGGCCGGGTTGGTGCGCCGGGTGGTGGCGTGTGGTGCGGCCCGGCGGCCGGTGGCCGGGCGCGTGGGGGTGTCGAGGGCGGTCATGCCGCGCTCTCCCGGGTCTCGGCGGGAGCCGTCGTCGTCGTGTCGGCTTCGGGATTGCGGAGGTAGGAGAGGACCAGCTCCTCCAGGGTGGGCGGAGTGGCGTGCCAGTCGGTGGGGAGGGGGGCCGTCGGGCGGAGCAGGGCGGTGAGTTGGCGGCCGGTGGTGCGGGACTCGACGACCGTGTGCGGGGTGAGGTCGGTCTGCGCGGGGGCGGTCACGCGCGCGTGGGCGGCCAGCAGGTCGTCGATCGGGCCGTCGACGCGGACCTGGCCGCCGCCGATCAGCAGCAGGTGGTCGCAGGAGTCCTCCAGCTCGGCCACCACGTGCGAGGACATCACGATCGTCGTACCGAACTCGGCGGCCTGTGCCATGAGCGTGCCCATCATGTCGTGCCGGGCCAGCGGGTCCAGGTCGGCCGTCGGCTCGTCCAGGAGCAGCAGTTCGGGCCGCTTCGCCAGTGCGAGGGCGAGCGCGACGCGGGTGCGCTGGCCGCCGGAGAGGGCGCGGATGCGGGACTTCGGGTTCAGATCGCCGTCGGCCACCACCCGCTCGGCGACGGCCGCGTCCCAGCGGTCGGTGTTGAGGTCGGCTCCCATCGCGAGCGTCTCGGCGACCGAGAGCTGCGGGTAGAGGGGCTTGTCCTGCGCGACGTAGGCGACCCGTTCGCGGGCGACGCCCGGGCGCTCGCCCAGGACGGATATCCCGCCCTCGGTGGGGGCGAGCAGGCCGGCGGCGAGGGCGAGGAGCGTGGACTTGCCCGCGCCGTTCGGGCCGACGACCGCGCAGACGCGCCCGACGGGCAGCCGGAAGGCGCAGTCCCGCAGCGCCCACCCGCCCCGTCGCCCGAACCGCTTGCCGAGCGCGGCGGCCTCTATCGCGGCGGTGCCTGTCATGAAGGTTCTCCTTGGAAGTGCTTTTCGAGTACGGCGGTGAAGAGCGCGGCGATGTCCTCCCGGCCGAGCCCGGAGGCCCGGGCCCGCTCGGCCCAGTCGTCGAGCTCCAGCCGCAGGGGCGAGTCGGCGGGGGTGGTGCTCAGCCCTTTGCGGACGAACGTGCCGAGGCCGCGGCGGGCTTCGACCAGCCCCTCGCGCTCCAGCTCGCGGTAGGCCTTGAGGACCGTGTTCGGGTTGATGGCGGTGGCCTCGACGACCTCACGGGCCGTGGGCAGTTTGTCGCCGGGCTCCAGCATGCCCAGGCGCAGCGCCTGCTTGGTCTGCTGGACAATCTGGACATAGGTGGCCACGCCGCTGTGCCGGTCGATGCGGTACTCGACCACTGGGGTTCCACCACCCTTTCACTAATTGAGTAGTGAAAGGGTGGTGGAAGGGGGTTCATAAAGTCAAGTCGGTTCGGAAGGTCGGGGTCGGATCCGTGAACCGATCGGTGGGGCTCGTGCGATGAGGAGACGTGAGCGAAACGGGAAGCGACGGAAGCGACGGTGACCTGCTGCGCGCCATCGCGGCGCACGGCGACCGACGCGCGTTCGAGGAGCTGTACCGGCGGTACGCGCCATGGCTGACCGCGCGGCTGCGCGGCCGGTGCGCCGACGCCGGGATGGTCGACGACGTCGTACAGGAGACGTTTCTCGCGGTGTGGCGGGGGAGTGCCCGCTACCGCGAGGACGGCGACGTGGCCGGGTGGCTGTGGCGGATCGGGTCGCGGCGGCTGATCGACGTGTTGCGCGGCGACGGCGCGCGCGGCCGGATGCGGCAGGCGCTGGCGCGGCTGCGGCACCGGGACGAGGTGTCGGCGGAGGAACGCGTGCTCGCGGGGGTTGAGCACGGGGACCTCGCGGGCGCCCTGGTCCGGCTCTCGCCGGAGTTGCGGGCGGTCCTCCAGGCCACGGTGATCGACGGGCTGACCACCCGGGAGGCGGCCGTGCTGCTGGGCATCCCGGCCGGCACGGTCAAGACGCGGGCGATGCGGGCCCGTAAGCAACTGCGGGAGGAGCTGGCATGACCTGGCATATGGCCGAGGACGACGTACGCGCCTATGCGCGGGGCGAGTTGGTAGCTCCTCTGCTCTGGTCCGCCGACACCCACCTCGAGCGGTGCGCCGAGTGCCGGGCCCTGCTCGCGACGGTCTCCGACCCGGTGGCGCTGGACGCGGGCTGGGAGCGGCTCGACGCCGAACTCGACGCCCCCAAGCGGGGGTTGTTGGAGTCGCTGCTCGTGCGGTTCGGCGTCGCCGACCACACGGCACGGCTGCTCGCGGCGACGCCGGTACTGCGCCGCTCGTGGCTCGGCGCGGTCGTCGCGCTGCTCGTGATGACCGTGCTCATGACCAACGCGCTGAAGAACACCGGGTCCCCGAGCCTCTTCCTCGGGCTCGCCCCGCTGCTGCCGCTCGGTGGCGTCGCCCTGTCGTACGGGCCGAAGTTCGACCCCACGTACGAGATGGCCGTCGTCGCCCCGCTGCACGGCTTCCGCCTCCTGATGATCCGCACGGTCGCCGTGCTGGTGGCCGGCCTCGGTCTCAACGGCCTGGCGTCCCTTGCCCTGCCCGCGTACGGCCTGGCCGCCCTCGGCTGGCTGCTGCCCGCCCTCGCCCTGACGACGACCGCTCTCGCCCTGACCCCCCGCCTGGGACCGGTCCTCGCGCCGTCGCTGGTCGGCGGTGGCTGGGTGGCGTTCCTGCTCGTGGCCCAGAACCTGCACGGCGGCACACTCGCGCCGTTCACCGCGGCCGGGCAGGGAGTGGCCGCCGCGGTGGCCGCGCTCGCGGCCGGGCTCCTCTACCTGCTCCGGGACCGCTTCGACACGAGGCCGGCCGCCTTCGGCCCGCTCGCCTGAATCTCCCGGACCCTCGATCTCTCAACCCCTCGATCTCTCGATCTCTCGATCTCTCGATCTCTCGAACTCTGAACCTCTCTCTCGAACCCTGACTGGAGTTCCGTACATGAACACCACCGTCTCCGCGGCCGGGCTCAGCCTGCGCTACGGCACGACGCACGCCCTCGACGATGTGTCGCTGTGGCTCGGCGAAGGAGTCACCGGGCTGCTCGGCCCCAACGGAGCAGGAAAGACCACCCTGTTGCGGGTCCTGGCCACCGCGCTGCCCGCCGACTCGGGCACCTTCGGCGTGCTCGGCCACGACCCGTCCACCACCGGCGGACGGCAGGAGGTGCGGCGGGTGCTCGGCTATCTGCCGCAGACGCCCGGCTTCCACCCGGACTTCACCGCCTTCGAGTTCGTCGACTACGTCGCGATCCTCAAGGAGCTGACCGACCGCGAGGCACGCCATCGCGAGGTGCGGCGGGTGCTGGAGGAGGTCGACCTCTCCGACGTGCGCGGCAAGCGCATCAAGAAGCTGTCCGGCGGGATGCGGCAGCGCGTCGCGCTCGCGGCGGCCCTGGTCGGCGACCCCGGTTTCCTCGTCCTCGACGAGCCGACCGTCGGCCTGGACCCCGAACAGCGCATGCGCTTCCGGGAGTTGATCGCCCGCGCCGGAGAGGGCCGGACGGTCCTGCTCTCCACCCACCAGACCGAAGACGTCGCGATGCTCTGCAACCGCGTCGTCGTCATGGCCGGCGGCACCATCCGCTTCGAGGGCACCCCGGTCGAACTCACCGCACGGGCCGAGGGCCGGGTGTGGCTCGGGAGGGAGCGCGACCCCGCCGCGATGGCGGGCTGGCGCACCGGCCTGGGTACCTTCCGCAACGTGGGCGACCCGCCGCCCGGCGCCGAACTCGTCGAACCGACCCTGGAGGACGGCTACTTGATCACCCTCGACGGCATGGCCGCGGAGGTGGCGGCATGAGCGCCGTACTCGACAAGGCACTCCCGGCTGAACGCACCGAGGACCAACGACGCTCCTGGGCGGCGGTGTTCGCGCTGGCCCGCTTCGAGGGCCGCCAACTCCTGCTGCGGCTCCCGGTGTTGTTCATGTTCGTCCTCTACGCCGCCTATATCGGCTGGACCATGCGCAACGCCTGGACCAGCTACCCGGCGCTCCAGGACGCCGACCGCGACACCCAGACCGCCCCGCTGCTGCCCGCACTGGCCGTACTGCTCTGCGCCAACCAGGCCGTCCTGCGCTCCCAACGGCAGGACACCGACCGGCACTTCGCGGTCCTGATCCTCGAACCCTGGCGCCGTACGATCGCCTTCGCGCTGTCCGTGGTGCCGGTGGCCGTGCTCACCGCGCTGTTCGTGGCCGCGCAATTCACCTGGGCGGTGCTGGCGCCCGGCTCGGTCGGCACCGGCTCGGTCGCCGAACTGCTCGTCGGACCGCTGACGGTGCTGCTCGCCGGGATGGCCGGGGTACTGCTGGCCCGGGTGGTGCGGTGGCCGTTCGCGGCACCGATGCTCCTGGTGCTGGCGTTCTTCGCGTCGACTTTCTTCGGCACGCTCACGGACGACTCGGACAGCAACGCGACGAGGTGGCTGGTCCCGGTCATCGGCGACGCGAGCAGCAAGCCGCTCCCCTCCGACCTGCTGGGCCGCCCCGCCGCCTGGCACGCCCTGTATCTGGTCGGTCTCGCGCTGACCCTGGCCCTCGCCGCGGTACTGGTCAACGGCGGCCGTACGAAGACCGTGGCGGCGGCGCTCGCCGTGGCGATCGGCCTGGGCGCGTGGGGCGCCGTCGGCCAGGCCGGCGAGGTGCCCGCGGCGACCGTCGCCGCCCGCAAAGTGGCCACGCTCACCCCGGAGAAGGTCCAGTCCTGCATCCGGATCGGCCGGTCGACGTACTGCGCGTTCCCCGAGTGGATGCCGCGCACCGGTACGTGGGCGAAGGTCACCGACTCCGTGCAGTCCCTGGCCGGCGGCACCGCCGCCCAGGAGAAGCTGCTCGTACGCCAGCGCATCGAGGCCCGCTACGGCGTGGACGGCGACGGCGCGATCTTGCCGTCCACCGTGCCGTACCAGGTGACGGTCGGCACCCGCTGGGGCGGGTCGCGGGTACCGGAGTTCGCCGCCGCGGTCTCCTCCGTGCTGGTCACCGGCAGCGAGAAGGCGACCGAGTCCCTCTGCGACGGACGCACGGTCACCATCATGTGGATGGCCCTCGGCTGGCAGTCCGACCCGGTGGCCCAACTGCGCACGGTCCGGCTCGACGACACCGTGACCGGCCCCTCGACCGTCCTCTCGCCGACCAGCTCCTTCGCCATGACGACCGAACAGACCACGGTCGTAAGGGAGTTGTTCACGGCCGGCCGGGCAGCGGTCGCCCCCAAGGTCAAGGCGCACTGGGCGGAGCTGACCGCACCCAAGGTGACCACCGCCCGCGTGGCCGAGCTGCTCGGTGTCAAGGCGCCGACGGGGGCGGACAAGTGCGAGTGAGTACAGAGATGTTGGGGCAGTTGGTGCGCCCGGTGCTGCGGGCGCTGCCCCGGCGGGCCCTCGGCGCGGGCACCGCCGCGGGACTGGTGCTGGCCTCGCTGCCGCGCCTGCTGGCGGACCATCCCAACCCGTGGACGGCGCTGCTCGTGCTGCGCGGCGCCGCGCTCGTCTTCGCCCTGGGCCTGACGTTCCTCCTGGACGACCCGGCCCGCCATGTGACCGCCGCGGTGCCGACCCGGCGCATGGTCCGCGGCGCCCTGCGCACCGCGCTGGTCGTCCCGCTCGCCGCACTGTGGTGGACGGCCGCCCTGCTGCTGATCCCGGCACAGGCCCGCCCCCCGGTCGGCGCCGTCACCCTGGAGGCGGCCGCCGCCGCGGTCGTCGCCCTCGCCGCCTCCGCCGCCGCCGTACGCCTCACCGACGAGCCGGAACCGGGTCAGCGGGTGGCCATCGCCCTCCTGGCCACATCCATGGCGGCGGCCCTGCTCCTCCCGGACAACTGGGGCCTGTTCGCCACCCCACAGGACAAGTGGTGGACCCCGGGCCACCACCACTGGGCGCTCGTCCTGGTGGGCGCGGTGGCGGTATGGGCGGGGTGCGGGCCGGAGCCGGTGCGGCGGGGGTGGTGGCGGCCGAGCGGGTTCCGGGCGAGCCCTCGAACCGGCCCGGCTACGACTCCGACCGGTACATCAGATCCGTCTCGTACGTCGTGAAGCCCAGCCGCTCGTACACCGACACCGCCGCCTTGTTGTCGGCATCGACGTAGAGCATCGCCGTCGGCAGCCCCTGTGCCGCGAGGTGCCGTAGGCCGATTGTCGTCAGCGCCTTGCCGAGGCCGGTGCCCTGGGCGTCCGGGAGGACCCCGACGACGTACACCTCGCCGCGCTGTTCCTCCGCGTGCACCTTGGTCCAGTGGAAGCCGACGAGTTCGCCGGCGCGCTCGGCGAGGAAGAAGCCGGTCGGGTCGAACCACGGCTCGGCGATCCGGTCGTCGAGGTCGCGCTGGGTGAGGGAGCCCTGCTCGGGGTGGTGGGCGAAGGCGGCGGCGTTGACCGCGAGCCAGGCCGCGTCGTCCTGGCCGGGGACGAAGGTCCGTACGGTCACGCCCTCCGGGAGGACCGGCTCCGGCAGTTCCAGATCGGTCAACGACCGCCGGAGCTGGCGGAGTTCACGGAACAGGGCGAGGCCGAGGACCTGGGCGAGATGGCGTGCGGCGGAGTGTCCGCCGTGCGCCCACACCCGCAGCCGCTTGCCCGAAGCGGCCAGCAGCGCCGCACCGAGCGCCCGCCCGTGTCCGTGCCCCCGCTCCGAGGGACGGACGACGAGTTCGGCGGTCGGCGCCTCCACCGGGTCGGTGTCCTCCAACTGCGCGTAGCCGACGAGTTCGTCGCCCAGGGTCAGCAGCAGATGCGAGACGCCCTGCCGTGCGCCGCCGCGCAGTTGGAGCCGGCCCTGCTCGGACACCGCCGGCTGTCCGTCGGTCCGGGCGGCCTCGGCGATCAGCGCGAGGACGGCCGCCGCCTGGTCCGGGGAGAGCGCGGAGTAGGTCTCGATGGAGCGGGAGGCGGGCGCGGGCCGTGCGGTGTCGTCGCTGGTCATGGGCATCAGGGTAAGCGGATGTACCGGCAAAGTGGCGGCAAAGAAGAAACCAGGATGTAACCAAGAACCCCCTGCCGTGCTACGCGCGTTGACCCTAGGCTGCGCCGGAACGTGGTGACTCTCAGCCGACTCACAGGGGGGCTCATGCCAGCCACTTCCCAGTTGTACCGCCCGCGCAGACGCCGTGTCGCAGGCCTGCTCGCCGCCGCCGCGAGCCTCGCCACGGCCGGTGCGCTGGCCGCCGCGCTGCCCGCCGACGCGCACGGCAACCCGCCCGGCCACGGATACGGCCACGGGGCCGGGCCCGGCCGCTACCAGGACGTCCAGCTCCTCTCCTTCAACGACCTGCACGGCAACCTGGAGCCGCCGTCCGGTTCCTCCGGCCGGGTCACCGAACTCCAGGCGGACGGCACGACGAAGACGATCGACGCGGGTGGGGTGGAGTACCTCGCGACCCATCTGCGGGACGCCCGCAAGGGCAACCCGTACTCGATCACCGCGGCCGGCGGCGACATGGTCGGCGCCTCCCCGCTGATCTCGGGTCTGTTCCACGACGAGCCGACCATCGAGGCCCTCAACAAGCTCGACCTGGACGTCACTTCGGTCGGCAACCACGAGTTCGACGAGGGCGCCGGGGAACTGGCGCGGCTCCAGAACGGCGGCTGCCACCCCACCGAGGGCTGCTACACGGACAAGAAGTTCCAGGGCGCCGACTTCCCCTACCTCGCGGCCAACGTCCTCGACGAGAAGACCGACAAGCCGATCCTGAAGCCCTATTGGGTGTGGAAGAAGAAGGACGTCAAGATCGGCTTCATCGGTGTGACCCTGGAGGGCACCCCGGGGATCGTCTCCGCCGACGGCGTCAAGGGCCTCCGGTTCAAGGACGAGGTCGAGACGATCAACAAGTACGCCAAGGTGTTGCAGAAGCAGGGCGTCAAGTCGATCGTCGCGCTGATCCACGAGGGCGGCTTCCCGGCCTCCGCGTCCTACAACTACGACTGCGACGCGTCCGGCGGCGGCTCCGGCATCTCCGGCCCGATCGTCGACATCGCGAAGAACGTCACCCCGGCCGTCGACGCCCTCGTCACCGGCCACACCCACAACGCGTACGTCTGCACCATCGACGACCCAAGTGGCAAGCCTCGTATGGTCACTTCGGCGGCCTCCTTCGGTCGCCTCTACACGGACACCACGCTGACGTACGACCGCAGGACCGGCGACATCGCGCGTACGGCGGTCAAGTCCGCGAACCACGTCGTCACCCGGGACGTGCCCAAGGCCGCCGACATGACCTCCCTGATCAGCAAGTGGAACACCCTCGCCGCTCCCATCGGCAACCGCGCGATCGGCTACATCTCCGCCGACGTCAACAGCACTGGCACCGAGTCCCCGATGGGCGACCTGATCGCCGACGCCCAACTCGCCTACGGCCGTGAGCTGGACCCGGAGACCGACCTCGCGCTGATGAACCCGGGCGGGGTGCGGGCGGGTCTGACCTACAAGGCGTCCGGTGCCGAGGGCGACGGTGTGGTGACGTACGCCGAGGGCTTCACGGTGCAGCCGTTCGCCAACACCGTGAACCTCCAGGACTTCACCGGTGCGCAGGTGGTCCAGGCGCTGAAGGAACAGGTGAGCGGGGCGAACGCGGCGGCGCCGAAGGTGCTCCAGGTGTCGTCCGGACTGACGTACACGCTGGACCTGACGAAGACGGGCGCGGACCGCGTGGTCACGGACTCGATTCGCCTGAACGGCGCGGCGATCGACCCGGCCGCCACCTACCGCGTCGCGACGAACAGCTTCCTCGCGGGCGGTGGTGACGGCTTCACGACGCTGGGGCAGGGCACCGGGGACCTGGTCGGGGCGGACGACCTGTCCGCGCTGGCGCGGTACTTGACGGCGCACTCGTCGGCGGCGAGCCCGCTGGTGCCTCCGGCGGCGAACCGGATCACCGTCGTGCAGTAGGAGGAGCCGACCCCTCGGGGGCCCGGTGCCGCAGGTCGGCGCCGGGCCCCCGCTGTTTTCCGTTCTAAATTCTGTGTGAGACCGGTTTCAGTTCCGCAAATTGCCTAAGAGTCTTCCACAGGAATCACTCAGGAAGGTCTAAGCGGAAAAGGCTTTTTCTGCGTCAGGAGTCCAGTAGTGTTTTCCATGTCGAAAGCGAACGGCGCAAACGACAGCAAGACGAACGAGACAAAGGAGAGCACCATGAGCTTCCACAAGATCGCCCCGGTGAAGAAGGCCCACAAGCCCGCCGCCCCGGCCCCGAAGAAGAAGGCGCACGTCCCGGCCCCGAAGCGGCGCCCGGTCGGCAACAAGTAAGCCACCCGCTGTAAGTCGTAGATAAATAAATCCTGGGAGGGAATTAATCATGAGCTTCAACAAGATTCACCCCATCAAGAAGACCCGCAAGCCCGCTCCGGCCCCCAAGAAGGCCGCCCCGAAGAAGCCCGCTCCGAAGCGTCGCCCCGTCGCCCACGAGGGCTGACAAAGAATTTACAGGCGTAATTCAAAGGCAATTGCAGCAGATCGGTAGAAGAACTGTTGCAGAACCGCAGCAGACACCGCAGCAGCAGAGAGGGACACAGACATGAGCTTCCACAAGATCGCCCCGGTCAAGAAGACCCGCAAGCCGGCCCCGGCCCCGAAGAAGCCCGCCCCCAAGAAGCCGGCGCACGCCCCGAAGCGTCGCCCCGTGGGCCAGAAGTAAGCAGCAGACCAGCACCCGAGCCAGACCGCAACAGGGAGGGAACCCACCATGAGCTTCCACAAGATCGCCCCGGTCAAGAAGACCCGCAAGCCCGCTCCGGCCCCGAAGAAGGCGCCCAAGAAGCCGGCGCCGGCGCCGAAGCGTCGCCCGGTCGGTCACAAGTAAGCAGTCCCGCGAGCCGCAGAAGACCCGCAGCACCCCACACCCGGCCCCAGGGCCGAACCCCCAGAGAGGGAACCCACCATGAGCTTCCACAAGATCGTCCCCGTCAAGAAGCACCGCAAGCCCGCCCCGGCCCCGAAGAAGCCCGCGCCCAAGAAGCCCGCGCCGAAGCGCCCCGTCGGCCACAAGGGCTGACCCGCCACACCCTGAGGCGGGGTCACCGGTTAGCGAGCGAACTCGCCCGGTGGCCCCGCCTCGGCCACGTCCGACCCACGCTCTGAAGGGAGTTGTTGACCATGAGGGAAGCCCGTGAGGCCTTCCGCCGTTTCTGGCCGCTGACCCGCGGTGACCGCAAGTGGCTCGCGGTGATCATCACGTGCGTCATCGTCTCGGCGCTCGCCGAGACCGCCGCGATCCTGCTCTTCGCGGACCTCACCGACAACGCCCTCAAGGCCGGTTCACTGTCCGAGTTCTGGGGCCCGGCCGCCGCCTGGCTGGGCGTCGCCGCGCTCGGCGCGCTGGTCGGCTACTTCGGCAACTCCCTGGCCACCTGGACCGCCGAACGCTTCGTCCTGCGCCTGCGCGCGAACGTCTTCCGCCACGTCCAGGACTTGCCACCCCACTTCTTCCAGAAGCACCGCCAGGGCGACCTGGTCGAACGCCTCACCGGAGACGTCGAGGCCATCGAGCAGATGGTCGTGTCCGGCGTGGTCGGCACCGTCTCGGCCGCGTTCTCCGCCGTCTTCTACGCCTGCGCCGCCCTGTACCTCCGCTGGGACCTGGCCCTGGCCACCTTCGTCCTCGCGCCCCTCTTCCTGCTCGCCGCCCGCCGCTTCTCCGGTCGTATCAAGCAGGCCTCGCAGGACGAGCGGGTCGCGGACGGCGCGATCACCTCGGTGGTCGAGGAGTCCCTCGGCAACGTGGTCCTCACCCAGGCGTACAACCGCCGCCGGGACGAGGAGAAGCGCCTCGACGTGGAGGCCCGCGCCTGGATGAAGGCGTCCGTCCGGGGCGCCCGACTCAGCGAGATGTACGAGCAGTTCGTCGAGGTCGTCGAAACCCTCTGCGTCCTGTCCGTCATCGGCCTCGGCGTGTGGGAGATCTCCGCCGACCGCATGACCCTCGGCGCGCTCCTGGCCTTCGCCGCCTTCATCGGCTACCTCTACCCCCCGGTCCGCAACCTCGGCCAGCTCGGCCTCACCCTCACCGCAGCCACCGCCGGCGCCGCCCGCATCAACGAGATCCTGGACGCCACCCCGTCCGTCGGCGACCCCCGCGAACCCGTCCCCGCCTGGCCCGTCCACGGCTGGGTCAGCTTCCACGGCGTGACCTTCCGCTACCCCGGCGCGCGCCGCGACTCGGTGAACGACGTCACCTTCCGGGCCGGCCCCGGCGAACTGGTCATCGTCACCGGCGAGAGCGGAGCGGGCAAGTCCACGCTCTCCAAACTCCTCACCCGTTTCTACGACCCCTCCGAGGGCGTGATCTGCCTGGACGGCGTCCCCCTCCGTGACGTACCCCTCGAATTCCTGCGCGAGAACGTGGCGTTGCTGCCCCAGCAGACCCTGATCCTCAACGGCACGATCCGGGAGAACATCGAGTGCGGCCGCCCGGGCGCGAGCGACGAGGAGATCGAGCGGGCCGCGAGGTCGGCGGCGGCGCACGACTTCATCGCCGCACTTCCCGAGGCCTACGACACCGAGATCGCCCCCGGCACGGCGGCGCTCTCCGGCGGCCAGTTGCAGCGGATCGCGATCGCCCGGGCGATGCTGCGCGAGGCACCGGTCCTTGTCCTGGACGAACCGACCGCGGGTCTCGACTCGGTGGCGGCCCGTCAGGTGATCCAGCCGCTGCGCCGCCTGATGTCCGGCCGTACGACCATCATGATCACCCACGACCTGAGCCTCGCCCCCGACGCCGACCGCATCCTGGTCGTCGACGGCGGCCGGCTCGTCGAGACCGGCACCCACGCGGAGCTGGTGGCCAGGGGCGGAGCGTACGCCCGGCTGGCCGGACCGCTCCCCGAAATGGCCATCACAGGACGGCAGTTGGAGGACACGATGACCCTGCGTCCGATCCGGCCGCAGGCACCGGCACCGGCCTCGGACGAGACGATGATCCTGAGGCTTCCCCTCAAGTAACGGTACGGAGGCTGTACCCGAGCCCCCGCACGGTGTGGATGAGCCGCGGTTCGCCGCGGCTCTCCAGTTTCCGGCGCAGGTACATGACGTAGACGTCGAGGGTGTTGGACGCGGGCTCGAAGTCGAAGCCCCAGACGTGCCGGTGGATCCGGGACCGGGTGAGTACGGTCGCCGGATGCCTCAACAGGTACTCCAGCAGCAGGAATTCGGTCCGGGTGAGGTCGAGCGGCCGGCCGGAGCGGGTGACGGTCCGGCCGCGCAGGTCCATGACGAGGTCGTGGAAGACAAGCTGTTCGAGCTCGGGAGACGGCTTCTCGGGCTCCCGCCGTGAGCTGCTGCGGCGCAGCAACGCCCGTACTCGCGCGAGGAGTTCCTCCACGGCGAACGGCTTGCTGAGATAGTCGTCGGCGCCGTTGTCGAGAGCCACGATCCGGTCGCCGACCGCGTCCCGTCCGGTGAGCATCAGGATCGGCACGGTGCACCCCGAGGCCCGGATGCGTCGCGTGGCGGCGAGCCCGTCCAGCTCCGGCATGGTGACGTCCATCAGCACCAGATCGGGCGCGGTGGCGTCCTCCGGTACGCCGACCAGATCCAGGACGGTACGCCCGTCCCCGGCGAGGACGGTCTCGTACCCCTCGAACCTGAGCAGCCGCCCGAGCCCTTCCCGTACGTCCACGTCGTCGTCGGCCAGCAGAACCGTTGTCTTCCGCGCCATCCGAACACGGTGGGACGGGCGGCTGTGCGGGGGCTGGCAGGGGGTTATGTGTGGGCTGGGGCTCGGGAGGAGGAAGGCGGAGACGAGGGCGAAGGCGGCGAAGAAGACGCCGAGCGTCACCATGTCGTCGCCCGCTCCCAGACCTTGCGGCGCTCGGCCCGCTCGCGGATGCGCACCTCGACCCCCGGGCGCGTCTCCCAGGTCATGCCCCAGGACCGGGCGGACAGGGACCGCAGGCGGGTCAACGACCGCGCGTCGGCACCGCGCACGGGACGGGACTCGACGCGCAGATCGTAGATCGCACCAGGCCCGTCTGCGCACGCGGAACACTCCCTGGACGGCGATCCCGTCGGCGCCGACGACGGTGCGCCCCAGTCGCACGAGGAGCACCACCCCAGACGCCGAGCAGGACAGGGAGCACCACGGCGAGCAGCCTGAACGGCACGGGGATGCCGTCGGCCCTTGTCGTCTGAAGAGCCGAGTTCCTCAGCACGAGCCACATGAAGAGGATCCGCCACCGGGACTGCTTCCGCCGCCTGCGGTACTCCCGCTGACCCTCCCCGGAGTCTGCTGAGGTGATCGTAGATCGGGAAACTATGCCAGGAACACGAGCGTGCCCAAGAGGGCGACGGCGGCTGCGACGCAGGTCAGTTCCAGGGTCGTGCGGTGTCGGGCGCGCCGTCGGATCAGGGTCTCCGTCTCGGGCCGCGGGTCCCAGGCCGTGCCTCGGTGCAGGGCGGCCGTGGTGCGCAGGCCAGCGAACTCGGTGTGGAAGTCCGGGAGTTGCCAGTCGTCGACATAGGGGAGAAGGATCCTGCGGCCGTCGATGCCGTAGAGGTAGGTCACCCACTTGGAGTCGTCCGTGGGACCGGCCGGGTTGGGCTCGGCCCGGATGTCGTAGACGCTGTGCCAGGTCCGCGTGACCGTTCGCACGGCGCCGCGCGCGGTGATGCCGCCCGGGCCCACGATCGTGCGGCCCCGCCACCCGAAAAGCAGCATGGAACCGAGCGAGGCCAGCAGGATCGCCGACAGCACCAGCCTGGGCCAGAGTCCGTCCTCGGCGGGGTTCACCGTCAGTTGCAGAACGCAGTTCGCGCCGACGACCACCATGACGGCGATCTTCCGCCAGGAGAGCCTCCTGCGCCTGCGGTACTCCCGCTCGATCCCGCGCCCGCCCCCGTCGTCCCCGCCCATCGACCCTCCCCAGAGTCTGTCCGGGAGTGATCGTACGGCGGGGACGTCTCCACCGTTCTACTGTGCCGTCGGCGTCCAGTCCCCCAGCCAGTCCGCGACCTCCTGGTCGGCGGCCTGGGTCGTGGTCAGCTGGGGCCTGTCGGTGCTTGAACTCCCGGCGCCCGCGCCCGAGTTGGCGTACTCGGCGAAGCGGTCGTCCTTCCAGGAGAAGCCGCCCATGTCGGACCAGGGGGTGGACTTGATCGCGGCGCTGAGGGTGCTGTCGCGGACGGTGGTCTGCGGGTCGACCGTGGTGCTGCCGCCGGGGTGCCAGTTGCGGCCGAGGTAGAAGCTGGCCGTCGACACGTCACCGTTGACCGTCGAGCGGTTGATGAGGATGCCCTTGCGGCCGGCCGGGGTGGAGGGAGCGGTGACGTACCCCGCGGAGGTGCCGTCCCACCGCTTCTTCAGGGTGATCACGGACCTGTCGACCACCGCGGTGGCCCGCCCGAAGACGAAGTCGACGTTGCCGGTGATGTAGGAGTTGGCGATGTAGACGCGGCCCAGTTTGTCGGCCGCGGCGGTCTCCATCTCCAGGGTGTCCTGGTCGCCGTTGACGATGACCCCGTCGAGGAAGATCTTGTCGGCCGAAGTCAGCAGCGCCACCGCCTGGTTGGAGATGTCCTGGTGCGCGGCCTCGTCGAAGTCGTTGGTGACGGTCAGGTTGCGCAGTTGCGAGTCGTCCGACTGGACGGAGACGGTGGCGCTGCCCGGAGTTCCGTACGTCCCCGAACCGTCGGGCTTCTTCGTACCGGCCGCGTTGTTGTAGACGATCACCGTGTCCTTACGGCTGCTGCCGGACCCCTGGATGGTGACGTGCGGCTTGTCCGCCGGGACCTTGACGGTCTCGCGGTACGTGCCCGGCTTGACGGAGATGACCACCCGCGAGGTGTTGCCGGCCGGTACGGCGTCAACGGCGGCCTGCACGGTGGCGTACTTCCCGCTGCCGTCCTTGGCGACGGTCAGGGTGGTCGCCGTGGTGGCCGCGGTCGTCGCGGATGCCGTGCCGATGGTGGAACGCGGGCCCGCACCGGACTTGAGCAGCGCCGGGACATCGGCGGTCTTGTCGAGCGTGTAGCCGTAGTAGCTCTTCGGGTCCCAGGCGGTGCCCGTGCCCCCGCTCTCGTTCCTGCCGCTGGTCCCGGAGAAGACGTTGCCGCGCTGGACGAGGGTGGCGGTCGTGTCGCGGATCACCGGGTTGTTCATGCCCTGGAAGTAGGAGTTCTCCAGGAGCATGTTGGTCTTGCCGCGGGCGTAGTTGCCGTAGGAGGAGGTGATGTCGGTGCCCGCGTCGTCCTCCAGGTAGTTGTTGTAGAGGTGCGCGTGGGCGACGTTGTCGGTGGACGGGTTGCGCTGCTCGGTCTCGCGGATCCAGTTGTGGTGGATCGTGATGTCCGCGGTGACGTTGTCGGTCCAGCCGATGCCGAAGGCCTTGTTCTCGGTGCTCAGCCTGTTCCACGACACGGTCAGATACGTCGTGTCCTTGCGGCTGTCGATGAGCCCGTCGGCCATGTGCCGGATGTCGTTGTGGTCGATCCAGACGTGGTGGGCGCCGTCCATCTGGATGCCGTCGTAGTCGTGGACCTTGTCGTTCCACACGCCCTGGTAGGCGTCGCGGATGGTGAGGTTCCGGATGATGACGTTGTGGACGCCCTCCCCGAGGAAGAACCCACCGCCGACGATCTGCCCGGCCGTCCCCGACCCTACGATGGTCTTGTTGCTCTGGACCTTGATCTCCTTGCCGACCGGGTCCATGTCGATGGTCGCCGCGACGACGATGACGTACGGGTCGGCGGCGGTCGCGTACTTCTCCAGGTCGGCCAGGGTCTTCACGGTGACGGTCTTGCCGTCCCGCCCGCCGTAGGTCCCGTTCTGCCCAAGGGCGTTGACGGAGGCGAAGCCGTCGGCGGTGGCGGTGGCCCAGGCGGGGGCGGCGGTCGCGGCGGAGGCCTTCTGCGAGCCGCCGCTCTGATAGGCCATGACTCCGGCGGCGGCCAGGGCGAGGGGGATGCCGGCCACCAGTGCCATGTTCCGTCTGCGGTGCCGGGCCTTGCTGCGGGTTCTGCTCACGGGCTGCGTCCGATCAAGTGAGGGTGGAGAGAGATCACTTGGTGGTCGCAGCCCGGGGCGGAAAGGTTGCCGGGATCTTTTTCACGGAGGAGAGGGCCCAGCTGCAAGTGGCAGATCCGTCCCGGTCGGTGCCACCGAACAGCCGTGACACCGAACGGTGTTGGGACTGATCTGCCCCTCACCGCAGGGCCGCGATCAGCAGCCCATCGTCCAAGGCGACGCGACGAGTGCTACGAGGCTTCCGGCGGCGCCGTCGGTGTCCCCGGCAGCCGTACCGTCGCCACCGTCCCGCCGCCCGGCGCGTGTGCGAGGGTCACCTCGCCGCCGGCCTGCTGGACCGTGCGGGCGACGATCGACAGGCCCAGGCCCGAGCCCGGCAGTGCCCGTGCGCTCGGGGAGCGCCAGAACCGGTCGAAGACGTGCGGGAGTTCCTCGGCGGGGATGCCGGGGCCGTGATCGCGGACGGTGAGGACACCGCGCGCGAGCTGGACCTCGATCGTGCCGCCCTCGGGGCTGAACTTCACCGCGTTGTCGAGGATGTTGACCACCGCGCGCTCCAGTGCGGAGGGCTCCGACTGGACGTACCACGGCTGTACGTCCGCCGTGATCGTCAACTCCGGGCCGCGCAGGCGGGCTCGGCGCAGGGCCGCTTCGACGGTGTCCTGGAGCGAGACCATCTGTACACGCTCACCCCGCTGGCCCTCCGAGCGGGACAGCTCCTGCAAGTCACCGATCAAGGACGCCAGTTCGGTCATCTGCGCCTTCACGGAGGCGAGCAGGGCCTTGCGGTCGGCCGGGGGGATCGGGCGGCCGGTCTCCTCGCTGCGGGTGAGGAGTTCGACGTTCGTACGGAGGGAGGTCAGCGGGGTGCGGAGTTCGTGACCGGCGTCGGCGATGAGCTGCTGCTGCAGCTCGCGGGAGTTGGCCAGGGACGCGGTCATCGAGTTGAACGAGCGGGAGAGACGGGCCACTTCGTCGTCGCTGTCCTCCTCGACCGGGATCCGTATGGTCAAGTCCTCGGTGCGGGCGACGTGTTCGACGGCCTCGGTGAGCTTGTCGACGGGGCGGAGGCCCGCACGGGCGACGGCGAGGCCGGCGGCTCCGGCGCCGATCACTCCGATACCGGAGACGAGGAGGAGGATGAGGGCGAGCTCGTTGAGGGTGTCCTGGGTGCTCTTGAGGGGGACCGCGACGGTAAGCGCGGTGTTGGAGTAAAGCTGGGGGAGACCCGGGCCCGCCCTGACGAGCAGGGGTGTGGTCAGCACGCGTACGGCATTGCCGTTTGAGTCGACGCCATTGCGGAACACCCCCTTGAGGGTGCTCGGGAGCGATGTGAGGGTACTCGCGTCCTTGATCACGTTCTTGTCGGTGCCGGTGACTTTGATGACGCCCGCCGAGTCCTGGGAGACGCAGAACTTCCCGCTGGACTTGACCAGTTGGAGATAGGTGGTCTGCGTCCGGATTCCGCTGAAACCGGTGTGGGTCGCGCTGCTGTGCGTGGTGTCCACGGTCTGCGGGCAACTGGCGAGGAAGCGCGTGACATCATCGAGCACCTGCGGCTGCGCCATCTGCCGCAGATCGGCGTCGACCTGCTCGTACAACTTCCCCTGCACAATGAACCAACAGGTGACCGAAACCGCCGCCACCGCGAACGCCACCGCCGCCGCGACCAGCATCGCCAGCCGCGACCGGATCGGCAGCGTGCGGAACCGGTGTACGAGCTTCTTCACTCCGCGCCGCCCTGCCGGAGCACATACCCGACCCCGCGCACCGTGTGCACGAGTCGCGGCTCGCCCCCCGCCTCCGTCTTGCGGCGCAGGTACATGACGTACACGTCGAGGGAGTTGGAGGACGGCTCGAAGTCGAAGCCCCAGACCGCCTTGAGGATCTGTTCGCGGGTGAGGACCTGCCGGGGGTGGGCCAGGAACATCTCCAGCAGCGTGAACTCGGTGCGGGTCAGTTCGACCTGGCGGCCGTTGCGGGTGACCTCGCGGGTCGCGAGGTCCATGCGGAGGTCGGCGAAGGTGAGGGAGTCGTCCTCGGGGGCCGTGCCGGCCGCGGCCGCCGCCGCGTACGAGCTGCGGCGGAGCAACGCCCGTACCCGCGCGAAGAGTTCGTCGAGTTCGAAGGGCTTGACCAGGTAGTCGTCGGCACCCGCGTCGAGGCCGGTCACCCGGTCGCCGACGGTGTCGCGGGCCGTGAGCATCAGGATCGGGGTGGTGGTGCCCGCCCCGCGCATACGGCGCGCGGCGGTCAGGCCGTCCATGCGCGGCATCTGGATGTCGAGGACGACCAGGTCGGGCTGGTAGGCGGTCGCCTTCTCCAGCGCGTCCGCGCCGTCGACGGCGACCTCGGTGTCGTATCCCTCGAAGGCGAGGCTGCGCTGGAGTGCTTCGCGTACCGCCGGTTCGTCGTCGACGATCAGGATGCGCTGGGTGTCACGGTCGCCTTCGGCGGGGCTCATGGGCTGGATTCCTCGGGTGCGGTGGGACAGGGAGACAACGATCGGCTGGTCGCAATCAGCCTCGCATGTTTCCCGGCTGGCGCGTAAAGAGGAAGGGACGGACAAAGGGTGAGATCAGCCCCGCACCGCGGTCAGCCGGTTCAGCGGCACCTTGCGGTGGTGCGGGCGGGCCGCGCTGGTGCGCAGCCCCATCAGCTCCGGTGCGGACACCACTTCCGGCGCCCGCGTCGGCGTCTGCGGCGCGTGCAGTTCGTACGCCACCCCGAGGGCCAGGCCGAGACCGGCCGCTCCGGTGTCGGTCACCGTGTGCGAAACCTGCTTGATCATGACGTACTCCCTACTGGACTGGTCGCTGAACTGAGCGTTGGAGCCTTGATCTAGCTGTCGGAGCCGCCCGCCCGCAGCGAGGCCAGGTCCGCCTTGACGGTGTTGATCGGGATGGCGAAGCCGATGCCGATGCTGCCGGCGTCGGACGAGGAGGACGAGGAGGAACTGGACGAGTACATCGCGGAGTTGATGCCGATGATGTTGCCGTTCGCGTCGATCAGCGCACCGCCGGAGTTGCCGGGGTTGAGGGACGCGTCGGTCTGGATCGCCTTGTACGTCGTCGTGGACGAGCCGGTGTCGCCGTTGAACTGCTGACCGCCGAACTGGAAGGGCCACTGGCCGCTGCCGCCGCCCGAGCCCGAGCCCTGGCTCTGGCTCTCGTCGGTCGAGACGGTCACATCACGGTTCAGGGCGGAGACGATGCCGCTGGTGACCGTGCCGGTGAGCCCCTCCGGGGAGCCGATCGCGACGACCGTGTCGCCGATCTGGACGCCGGCGGAGTTGCCGAGCGTGGCGGCCCTCAGGCCGGAGGCGTTCGACAGCTTGAGGAGCGCGAGGTCCTTCTTGCTGTCGGTGCCCACGACCGTCGCGGTGTAGGACTTGCCGTCGCTCGTCTTGACCTTGACCGAGGTGGCGCCGGAGATCACGTGGTTGTTGGTGACGATCTCGCCGTTGCTGGTGATGATCACGCCCGCGCCGGTCGACGTTCCGTTGCTGAGGGTGGCGCTGACCTCGACCACGCTGGGGCTGACGGCCGCCGCGATGGAGGCGACGTCGCCCTTCTTGCTGGAGGGCACGACCGCCGTGGTGGTGCTGGAGGTGGCGACGGTGTCCTTGCCGGTCAACTGCTGGAAGGCGTAGGCGGTACCGCCGCCGACGGCCGCGGCGACGATCGCCACGGCGGCGAGCAGCGCTATCGGGCCGCGGGTCCGCTTCTTCGGCTTGGGCGCTTCGGCCTGGACGGGAGTGAGGAGAGCCGTGTCGCCGCCGCCACCGTGGCCGTCACCGCCGTAGGCACCGCCGTCGGCGCCGAAGGCGGCCTGCGGGGCGGGCGCGGGGGCGGCCGTCTGGCCCGGCCATACCGTCGTACCCGGCTCGACGGTGACCGGCTGCTGCGGCTGGTGGGCCGGCGGGGGCGGCCACTCAGGGTTCACGGGAGAAGAAGCGTGCTGCTGCTGGGGGTACGCCTGCGGCTGGTCGCCCTGGGGGGTCTCGTACTCGCCGCTGCGGCGGAAGCTCTCGGTCATGGAAAAGAGACTGTCGCGTGATCATGAGAGGTACCTGAGTCCCCGCTGAGAAGCCCGACAGAACCTCGTATGCCCGATATAAAGACGCCGGAGCCCCGAGAATTCGGGGAATCCGGCGAATCCGAGAGGTGTCAGGAGGCGTCAGGCCGTCTCGCAGCCGCAGGACTGCCGTATCACCAGACGCGACGGGAACACCTTCAGCCGCTCGCGCCGCGAGCCCGCCACCCGCAGGCCGTCGTCGAGGACGAGGTCCACCGCCGCGCGGGCCATCGCGGGGCGGTCCGAGGCGATCGTTGTCAGCTTCGGGTCCGCGAGGGCCGCTTCCTTGATGTCGTCGAAGCCGATGACGCCCAGTTCGCGCGGTACGTCGATGCGCAGCTCGCGCGCGGCCCGCAGCAGGCCGATCGCCTGGTCGTCGGTGGAGCAGAAGATCGCGGGCGGCCGCTGGGGCCCGGCGAGGATCCCGAGGGCGACCTGGTAGGCGTCGTAGCGGTTGTACGGCGCCTCGAACAGGCGGCCCTCGGTGGGCAGCCCGGCCTCGGCCATCGCGCGCCGCCAGCCCTCGACGTGGTCGGAGACCGGGTCACCGACGGACGGAGTCTCCGCCGTACCGCCCATACAGGCGACGTAGTCATAGCCGTGTTCGAGGAGGTGGCGTACGGCGAGCTGGGCGCCGCCGAGGTCGTCCGTCACCACGGCGACGTCGTCGATGGCCTCGGGGCGCTCGTGCAGGAGGACGACCCGGGCGTCCCAGGCGTCGATCTCGGCGGCGGCGAGGTCGTTCAGCGCGTGGCTGACGAGGATCAGGCCGGAGACGCGCATCCCGAGGAACGCGCGCAGATAGTGGACCTCGCGCTCGGCCACGTAGTCGGAGTTCCCGACCAGGACCATCTTTCCGCGCTCGGACGCGGCCTGTTCCACCGCGTGCGCCATCTCCCCGAAGAAGGGCTGGCGGGCGTCCGGCACGATCAGGCCTATGAGGTCCGTACGCCGGGACGCCATGGCCTGGGCCACCCGGTCCGGCCGGTACCCCAGTTCCTTGATCGCGGCGAGGACACGCTCGCGCGTGGCCGGGGCAACCGGCCGGGGTCCGTTGTTGATGACATAGCTGACAACGGCGGTCGAGGTACCCGCCAGCCGCGCCACATCATCCCGAGTCACCTTGGCCACGCGCGGAGTCTACGCGGATGGACCCGCTCTGGGCAGGGCGTATGGAACTTCTCCGCAGCTTCTCTGTGCGGAAGCAATGCCCTGCCCCGGAGCGGCTTACGCCTCGGCCGCGATCTCGGCCGCGTCCAGGGCGGCCGTGTCGGCCGTCTCGTCCGCATCCTCCGGCTTTGCACCGGCGCGAGCCGCGCTTGCCTTGAGCTTGGCCTCTTCGCCGCCCCGGTCACCCTTCTCCGGCGTAACGAATCGATAACCAACGTTCCGGACGGTCCCGATCAGCGACTCGTGCTCGGGTCCGAGCTTGGCGCGCAGGCGTCGGACGTGGACGTCGACCGTCCGCGTGCCGCCGAAGTAGTCGTAGCCCCAGACCTCCTGGAGCAGTTGGGCGCGGGTGAAGACGCGGCCCGGGTGCTGCGCGAGGTATTTGAGGAGCTCGAACTCCTTGAAGGTCAGGTCGAGGACCCGGCCCTTGAGCTTCGCGGAGTACGTCGCCTCGTCCACGGAGAGATCGCCGTTGCGGATCTCCATGGGGGAGTCGTCGTTGACGATCTGCTGGCGGCCCATGGCCAGCCGCAGTCGCGCCTCGACCTCGGCCGGACCGGCCGTGTCGAGCAGTACGTCGTCGATGCCCCAGTCGGCGGTGACGGCCGCGAGGCCGCCCTCGGTGACGACGAGGATGAGCGGGCATCCGGGTCCGGTGGACCTCAGGAGCTGACACAGGCTGCGTACCTGAGGCAGATCCCGGCGGCCGTCGATGAGGATGACGTCGGCACCGGGGGTGTCGACGAGTGCGGGGCCTTCCGCCGGTGCCACGCGCACGTTGTGCAGCAGCAGGCCAAGGGCCGGAAGCACCTCCGTCGACGGCTGGAGGGCATTGGTCAGGAGCAGCAGAGAACTCATATGTCTGGTTCCTCCTCGGTCCCTGCGAGGACGTTTGCGGCACTGCGGCGTTGCGGCACTGCTTCTGTGGTCCCGGGGGCGCTGTATCACCGGCGGCCACCTGGGGTTTCCCGAGGTTTCCCGTGTCGTATACAACGCTCCTGAAAGCACAAAAGGACCCGGGGGCTTCGCTGCCCGAGTCCTCTGTCCAGCAGAATAGCCCACATGAGCGCTGGTACGGCAGGTCATGTGGCACGATCCACCGTTCGTCCGAACTCTGAGACGATCAGACCTACACCTTTGCGGACGTTTCTGCACACCGACGACGGTGTGACGATCGATTCCGTATACGAACCGAGGGCGGCCGTATACGACGCCTCCCCGCCACCTTCCGGTGATCTGGTGTTCGTCGTGGCGCACGGTTTCACGGGCGATGTGGACAAGCCGCATGTGCGCCGGGTGGCCGGGGCGTTCGCCCAGTACGGGGCCGTGGTCACCTTCTCCTTCCGGGGGCACGGGCGGTCCGGCGGGCGGTCCACCGTCGGCGACCGCGAGGTGCTCGATCTGGCCGCCGCGGTGGCCTGGGCCCGTGAACAGGGGCATGCGCGTGTGGTCACTGTGGGCTTCTCGATGGGCGGTTCCGTGGTGCTGCGGCACGCGGCGCTCTACGGCCCGCAGAAGCACCCGGACGGGCAGGGGCGCGGAGGGCGCACGGATGCGCACACGGACGCGGTGGTTTCGGTGAGTGCGCCGGCCCGCTGGTACTACCGGGGCACGGCCCCCATGCGCAAGGTGCACTGGCTGGTGACCCGCCGCGAGGGCCGGCTCGTGGGCCGCTACGGCCTCAAGACCCGTATCGATCACAGCGGTTGGGACCCGGTCCCGCTCTCCCCGGTGGAGGCGGTCCCCAGGATCGCCCCGACCCCGCTGCTCGTCGTGCACGGCGAGATCGACGGCTACTTCCCCCTCGACCACCCCCGCATGCTGGCCGCGGCCGCCGGTGACCACGCCGAACTCTGGCTGGAGCCCGGCATGGGCCACGCCGAACACGCGGCCACCGACGACCTGCTGGCCCGCATCGGGCGCTGGGCCGGTTCACAGGAGAGCTAGCCTGGCGGTTGTCGATACCGAGTTGGTCGACCCTGATCGATTGAGGAAGAGCGGATGGCAAAGGTCACGGTGCGCTACTGGGCCGCCGCGAAGGCCGCGGCCGGGACCGCCGAGGAGCCGTACGAAGCGGCCACCCTCGACGAGGCCCTCGGCGCGGTACGCGAGCGACACCCCGGGGAACTCGCCCGCGTACTGCTGCGATGCTCGTTCCTCGTCGACGGTGACCCCGTGGGCACCCGCGGACATGAGACGGTACGGCTGGCCGAGGGCGGCACGGTCGAGGTGCTCCCGCCGTTCGCAGGAGGATGAGCGCACCGATGAGCAACCAGCCGTACGAGGGCTACGGCGAGGGCTACGACCCCTACGCCGCCCAGCAGCAGCAGGCGCAGCAGCCGCAGCAGGCGCAGGCGTGGCCCGGCCATCAGCAGCAGGCGTACGACGACCCGCAGGCGGCCCAGCAGTACACCCAGCAGTGGCAGGGCCAGACCTGGGACACCCAGGTCCACCAGACCACGCCCGCGGCCGCCGACACGGCGTACCTGCCACCGCAGAACTACCAAGCGCCGCCGCAGAGTTACGACCCGTACGCGCAGGCTCCGAGACCCGAGACGCCGGCTCCTGCCCCCGCCCCCGAGGAGGGCTACGGCCCCTCCACCCTCTCCGGGAACGCCCGCATCACCGACGCCCAGCGGGCCCGGCTCGAAGGCCGCTCGCCGATCATCGAACCCGGGATGCAGCCCGCCGGCCTCACCGCCTTCCTCGCGCTGCTGCTCTCCGTCACCGCGCAGATCGGGTCGTACGCCCTCGTCGTCCCGCTCGTCGTGCTCCAGGCGGTCACGGCCGCGGGCTGGTTCCGGCTGAACGGAATGTGGCCCGCCCGGCAGGGCATCGCGCTGGCCTTCGCGGGCGCGCTCGTCGCGGACGTGGTGCTGCTGGCGGCCGGGCGGGAGAACGGCCCGGCCGCGATCCTCGGCACGCTGGGCGTGTGGGTCCTGCTCTCCCTCGTCATGCAACTGCGCTCGCACGCCGACCCGGACACCCGCATCCAGAGCCTGATGGCGACCGTCGCCTCGGCGGCCCTGGCCATCGTCGCGGCCGGCCACCTCGCGGCCGACCCGGACGCGGTCACCGTCGGCGCGGCGGCGATCGCGGTCGCGATCCTGGCCCGCGCGCTCCCGCTGCCTACGGTGGCGTCGGTCGTCGTCTCCCTCCTCGCGGCCGCCGGTGCGGGCATCGCGGTCGGCGGGATGACGGGCCTCGGCGCGAAGGGCGCGCTGCTCGGCGCGGGCGCGGCGGTCTGCGCCCTCATCGGCCACCGCGTGGCGAGCTACGACTACCCGTCCCGGTTCGTCCACTTCACGGCGGGAGTGGCGCTGCCGCTGGCGGTCGCGGCTCCGGCGGTTTACGTGTTGGGCCGCGCACTGGCGTAGTTAAGAGCCCTGTCACAGGTGATCGACAATTCCCGGTCGCACCCGCTCCGCAGGACTACTCTCGCGCTCGGCGGCCACCAGGTCGTTGTACCGCTTTCTTCGACGACCGCCAGGTGGGGGATCACCGTCATGCGTGGGCTACGAATACTTCTGATCGTCGTGGTGGTTCTGGGCATCCTGTTCGTGGTCGTGGACCGGGTCGCGGTCTACTTCGCCGAGGACGAGGCGGCGTCCAAGGTGAAGACGACGGAGAACCTGGCCACCACCCCCGACGTCTCCATCAAGGGTTTCCCCTTCCTCACCCAGGTCGCCTCCGGTGAGCTGGACGATGTGGAGCTCGGCATCAAGACCTACGAGGCGCCCACGGGCAACACCGACGGCGGCGCCTCCACGATCCGGATCGACGACCTCAAGGCCGACATGAAGGACGTCAAGTTCTCCGGCGACTACAGCTCCGCCACCGCGGCCAGCGCGACCGGCTCCGCGAGCATCTCCTACGACGAGCTGCTCAAGGCCGCCAAGTCCCAGCCGACGGACGTCTTCACCGGGGTCAAGGCCCAGATCGTCAGCCTCTCCGACGGCGGCGCCGGCAAGATCAAGGCCGACATGAAGGTCACGGTCACCGGTGTCGGGACGACGACGTACCCGGTGCTCAGCACGGTCACCGTCGACGGCGACACCGTGAAGGTGCACGCCGACAACCTGCCCAAGCTGGTCGTCGACCTCGCCGACTCCCGGATCCGCTCGATCACCGACTTCCAGCAGACGATCGACCAACTGCCGGGCGGTGTGAAGCTGGACAGTGTGCAGGCCCAGCAGGGCGGTGTGGAGATCAAGGTGAAGGGTTCGAACGTCAAGCTGGCCGGGTAGGGACGTGTCCGAGGAGCGAGACGCCCGCGTCCGGAGCGGGGATGGCGATGAGGTGTGACGACAGCCACGGAGGCCCGGAGACCCCGCCACCGCACCCCTGGCATGGATTCTGTCTCACATCACGGACGATCGCGTCTCAAAATACGACACACCGGTGACATGCCCGGTTATCCGTCCCTACGATCGACCCCATGAGGCAACAGGCGGATTTCACGAAGCGGCGGGCAGTGGACCTGTGCCGCGTCGCCGCCATGCTCTGTCGCACCTTCTGAGCGGAAGCGCAGACTCCCGCATTCCCGCGCGCCCTGAACAGCGCGCCTGTGCGCTGCCCTGAACTCGGACGCGAGCGCACCCCCCTCTCACGCACCGCACCGCACCGCCGCAACTGCCCCGGAGGAGAACGAACATGAGCCGCAGTGACGTCCTGGTCGACGCCGACTGGGTCGAGGCCAATCTCGACAACGCCGACATCGCCATCGTCGAGGTAGACGAGGACACGTCCGCGTACGAGAAGAACCACATCCGCAACGCCATCCGGATCGACTGGACCAAGGACCTCCAGGACCCGGTACGCCGTGACTTCGTCGACCAGGAGGGCTTCGAGAAGCTCCTGTCCGGCAAGGGCATCGCCAACGACACGCTGGTGATCCTCTACGGCGGCAACAACAACTGGTTCGCCTCGTACGCCTACTGGTACTTCAAGCTCTACGGCCACGACAACGTCAAGCTGCTCGACGGTGGCCGCAAGAAGTGGGAGCTGGACGCCCGCGAGCTGGTGGAAGAGGTGCCCTCGCGCCCCGCCACCGACTACAAGGCCAAGCCGCAGAACAAGGCGATCCGAGCGTTCCGTGACGACGTGGTGGCGGCGATCGGTTCGCAGAACCTGGTCGACGTGCGGTCCCCCGACGAGTTCAGCGGCAAGCTGCTCGCGCCGGCCCACCTCCCGCAGGAGCAGTCGCAGCGCCCGGGCCACGTCCCGTCCGCCCGCAACATCCCGTGGTCGAAGAACGCCAACGACGACGGCACCTTCAAGTCGGACGACGAGCTCAAGGAGCTCTACGCCGAGGAGCAGGTCGACCTCGCCAAGGACACCATCGCGTACTGCCGTATCGGCGAGCGCTCGGCCCTGACCTGGTTCGTGCTGCACGAGCTGCTCGGTGTCGAGAACGTCAAGAACTACGACGGTTCCTGGACCGAGTACGGCAGCCTCGTCGGCGTGCCGATCGAGCTCGGCGCCAACAAGTAAGTCCGCCCCTTTCAAGACCTCTGGAGAAGCACATGTGTGGAGCGAAGGCCGGCGGCCCCGACGCCTCGACGATCAAGCCCGGTGAGACCACGATCCAGGGCCAGGTGACGAAGGACGGCGAGCCCGTGGTCGGCTACGTCCGCCTCCTGGACTCGACCGGCGAGTTCACCGCGGAGGTCCCGACCTCCGCGACGGGCCAGTTCCGCTTCTACGCGGCCGAAGGCACCTGGACCGTCCGCGCCCTCGTCCCGGGCGCCACCGCCGACCGCACGGTCGTCGCCCAGACGGGTGGCCTCTCCGAGGTGGCGATCGCGGTCTGACGCCGGCACCTGACCACTGAGGGGCCGCACCTTTCGTGGGTGCGGCCCTTTGGCGTGCCCCGGCCTACCCTGGAACCATGCTGGCACGCCGCCGTCGCACCTATTTCGTCATGATGGGCATCTGCATCACGCTGTTCGTCCTGGCCTGGGGAGTCGTACGGATCTGGTCGGTCCCGGCGGCCGTGGCGATGTGTGTGGTGGCGATGGTCATCCCCCCGTTCGCCGCGATGGTCGCGAACCGCAGGGGCCCCGACGACCGCTGGTGGGACGACCCCTCGGGCGACCCGAAGTCCGACGAGTGGTGGGACGAACTGGACGGCAAGAAGCGCCGCCAGTAGCTCGAGAGACGCGTCAGCGGTCCCGGGCCACGGTGACCAGCATGGGCGCCCGCACCCCGGCCGCCGCGGCACAGTCGGCGAGGACCTCACCCAGCCACCCCACGGCGTCGCACGACCACTCCGCGAGTTCACCCCGCAGGACGAGGGTGTCCGACGCCGGGCCGCCCCAGAAGGTGTCGTCGAAGGGCGGCGGCGGGAGGTCGTCGGGGACGACGCCGGCGAACCACTCGACCGTCAGCAGGGACGGCACCCTCGCATACGCGGGCCGGGACGCCGTGTCGATCGCCTGCACGGGCAGCAGATGCGACATACCGCGGAAGGGGCGAAGCCCGAGTGGTGGTGGGATGGGCTGGACGGCAGGAGGCGGTGCCAGTAAGAAGGCGGGCATGTCGCCTACGAGACTGTCCGCCGTCGTGCTCGACGCGTATGACGCGCACGAGTTGGCCGACTTCTATCAGCGCCTGCTCGGGTTTGTGGTGCGGGAGGAGGAACCCGACTGGGTGGTCATCGGCCCGCCCGACGGGGGTACCGGCCTCTCCTTCCAGACCGAGCCCGAGTACGTCCCGCCCCTGTGGCCCACCCGGAACCCCGGTGAGCAGCAGATGATGATGCATCTCGACATCGAGGTCGACGACCTGGAGGCCGAGACCGCGAGGGCGCTGGCGGAGGGGGCCAGGCTCGCCGAGTATCAACCCCAGGACGACGTACGGGTGTTCTTCGATCCGGCGGGACATCCGTTCTGCCTGTGGATCAGCCGCTAGCCAGGCGCCACAGCGAGGTGACCTCCGCGGCGCGGGCGGTGTGGAGGGGATCCGTGGTGTCCCTCGCTCGCGGGTGCCGCGGTTTCGTGTCGATCCTGTCCAGCACATGGAGCCCAGCTCCCTCGATGACGGTCAGCAACTCCTCACGCGTCCTCAGCCCGAGGTGCTCGGGTCGACGGCAGACGTCGGACGGCCGGGAATCCAGGGCGGGTTGCAGACGACGAGGTCGGCGCGGCCGTCGGGAAACAGGCATGGGCGAACGCGGTACGGGGAGCACCCCCACCGTGGTTCGCCTGCGCGACCAGGTCCACGTACTCGCCCCTGAGCGGGGAGAACACGCCGTAGTGCGGGTGGATGCGGGCGTCGAGCGCCGGTACCTCGACGCCCTTCGCACGCCAGACGGTAGGCGCTGTCGGCTTTCATGCGGTCATCGGCGACGACGACCCGTCCCGGAAACGGTGCGGCGCTCTCGGAATGCCAACGGGCGGAACGGATGGTGTGGGCCCGTACTCCTCGTGATCGAACGTGCGGGGGCACGAAGAGCACTTCGACGAGGAGCAGGAGAAATGGCCCGGGTTACTACGGCAGGGCTACCGCTCCCGCGTCGAAGCGCGAGAGGAGAAGTCGCCGAGAACCATGCCGAGCGTCACGACCAGGCCGTCAGCTCGCCGCGATGATCGCCATCAGCAGGCCACCGATGCAGAGGGCCGTCAACGCCCCGGTCCAGAAGGAGTCTTCGCGCAGTACTCGGGGCGGCCGGAACCGTCGGCGCCGGGTGCGCGGCTCGGGGACGGGCTGCGGCTCGGGCGGTGGCTCCTGTGGTCGTGCCGGAGGCTGGGGCATGAGGGGCGGCGGCATGGCCCAGCCCGGGGGCACCTGGATCAGTTGGTGAGGAAGCGGTCGTTTCATGCGGGGTGGGCCTCACTCCGGTGCTTGCGCAGCAGGACGTTCGTGTCGGTCTCGGCGCTGTGGTCGCGCTCCGCCCGTGCGGTGGACCGGAGTTCGGAGAGTTCCGCGCAGGTCGCACAACCGGCGTCCGCCCGGGGAGCGTCGAGAACGAGGAACGGCGCGTCGGTCCGCGCGCGGCTGTTCGCCGCGCGGACCCCGGCGCTCAGCCGCTCCTGATCCGTCGCCGGCCGCAACGACCCCGGGTCCGCCTGCCATTCCCGCCCACCGCCCACGGGACGCAGCAGCGCGTACGGGCCCGACTTGTCCTGGTACTCGCCGACCTTGTTGGTGGCGGGGTCGTAGAGCAGGGCTCCGGGTTCCATCGGCTTCTCCTCCTTTTTGTGTAACTTCCTTACAGAATGCGACAGTTGAACTACTCTGTGCATTCCTGGGTGTTACGAGGATGCCCCAGGCCGGAGGCGGACACGGCGCTGAACTGGTCAACTTCACCGCCGGTCAATGAAATGCGGCAAATTCCACAGGAGGTTGCGATGCCCCAACGGCTGGTGGTCACAGAGCTGAGCCATGAGCCCAGGAAGCGATTCCCCGAGGAGCTACGGCGGTTGAGGAACGAGCGCGGCATGAGTCTGCGCGAGCTGGCGAAGGTACTCGGGTGGGACGCGTCTCTGTTCGGCAAGATGGAGAGCGGGGCGACGCTGGGTGGGCCCGAGGTCGTACAGGCGCTGGATCAGTACTACGGGACGTCGCCGTTGCTACTCACCTTGTGGGAGATGGCAGTTGGGGACCCGACGCAGTTCAAGGAGCAGTATCGGCGGTACATGTTGTACGAGGCTGATGCGGTGAGTCTGTGGCACTACGCCGCGAGTGCGCCGCCGGGCCTGCTCCAGACGGAGGGGTACATGCGCGAAGCGCTCGCAGCGGGCGGCGCCAAGGGCAAGGTGCTGGAGCAGCAGGTCGAAGCACGCATGGGCCGAGGAAAGTTGCTGGAGGGGGACGAGGCGCCTCCCTTCCGCGCCATCATCTCCGAAGCGGTGCTGCGCATGGGACTGCGCGACAAGCGGGCCTGGCGCGAGCAGTTGGAGTTTCTGGCGGAGGCGGCGGAGCGTCCGAACATCACGCTCCATGTCCTGCCGTTCGGCGCCGGATTGCACGGCTTGACGAACACCAACACGATGTTCCTGAGGCTGTTGGACGGCAGCACCGTGGTCTACGCCGAGAACGATGTGCGCGGCGAACTGATCGAGGAATCCAGCCGGGTTGAGCGGCTGCAGCGTGCATATGATGCGGTACGCGACCTGGCGCTGGCCCCGGCCGAGTCGCGGATGTTCATTCTGCGGCTGTTGGAGGAACTACCGTGCGAGCCATCGACCTGACCAACGTGACGTGGCGGAAGAGCAGTTACAGCAACACCGACGGCGGCGAGTGCGTCGAGGTCGCCCCCAACCTCCCCGCCCTCGTCCCCGTCCGCGACAGCAAGAACCCCACCCACGGCACCCTCCTCTTCGGCGCGGGCGCCTGGTCGGAGTTCGTGGGCTCAGTCAAGGGTCAGTAGACCAGCGCCTGCGTCCCGTCGGCCATCGCCTCCTGTACGAACACCTGCGCCCCGGCGATCCGTACGTTCTCCAGCACATCCTTCTCGGTGATGTCCCGCCGTGCCGCGCACTGGGTGCACAGGGTGACGCGGCCGGCCGCGAGGATCGAGTCGAGCAGGTCCGGCAGTGGGGCCGCGTGCGGGAGTTCGAACTCGGCGGCGCGGCCCGGCAGCGCGAACCACGCGGACTCGCCGGTCAGCCACAGTGAGACGTCCACCCCGCTGGCCACGGCCACCGCCGCCACCGTGAACGCCTGCGAGCAGCGTTCGGGGGCGTCGGCCCCCGCGGTCACCTTGATCACGAGCTTCTTCGCCATGACCGAATCGTAATCAACTTCCTTACAACTCCCTGCAACAGCCATGGGTCTCCTGTGCGCGCGCATATGGAATGCGCATGCCATGTTCCGTGGGGGACGTTGTGGAAGTACCTGAACCTGAAACACCCGAGCCTGAAACACCGGGGCCCCAAACGCCCGCAGGGGCACCGCCCCGCCGCCGTGGGCGCACCACCCTCCTCATCGCCGTCGCCGCCGTGCTCGGTGTCGTAGCCGGTACGTGCACGGGTTTCCTCGTGCAGGCCGACCGCGCACCCGACAAGCTGCCCTCGCTCGCGCAGCAGACGCTGACGCAGGCGAAGGGGCCCGCTCCCGAGCCGCTCTCGGCGGCCGAGGACCACTCGGTCAAGACGGACGGCGACCTGCGCAAGCTCCTGCTCAAGCGGCCGAGCGGGGCGCAGGACCCCGAGAACACCGTCGGCAGTGACGGCTGGCTGGACGTGGCCGGCTACGCCGAGTTGTTCACGGAGCCGGACGAAGCCCTGGGCTACCAGATCCGTGAGGAGTTCCGGCGCGCCGCCGTCACCAACTGGTCGCAGGGGACGCTCGATGTGGCGGTCACCCTGGTGCAGTACCGCCAGGAGGTCAACCTCGGGGCCTCCGACGCCGCCTCGGACGGCTACTACTACGCCGACGACACGGCCGGCACCCACAGTTGGGCCATCCCGGGCACGGGCGACGGCATGGCATACGTCCACGGCGAGGAGTACGACGAGTACAGCGCCGAGGCACACGCCTGGCGCGGCGACGTGGCCATGGAGATCTGGCTCTACGACATCAAGCCGATCCCGAAGAAGACGATCATGGATCTGGCCGAGCGGCAGATGGAGCGGCTGTGACCGAGAACCAGTTCGGCGTCGGGCAGGTGGACCTCGACGGGTCCACGGAACCGGTCACGACCCCGGCCCCGAAGAAGCCCGTCCGCAAGGGCCGTATCGCCGCGATCACCGGCTGCTCGCTGCTCGCCGTCGCTCTCCTCGGCGGGGTCGGGTACACCGTGGTGACCGTGAACGGCGCCGACCGGGACGCGGGTGCCCCCACGTGGAAGTTCCCCAAGGCCGCCGCGGCGCAGAAGGCGGCTCCGGCCAAGGGGCTGCGGGGCATGTTGCAGCCGTACACCGCCAGTGGGTATGTCCGTGGGCCGGACATCGCCGAGTTCGGTTCCGACGCCCTGCTCAGCGGGCGTGAGGCCACCGGGCTGCGCAAGGAGGAGATCAGCGACCTGCCCCGCTCCCAGCGGCTCCTCCTGGAGAAGCAGATCGACCGGGAGAAGATCAAGGGCATCGCGATGCGCAGCTACCTCTACCCCTCCTCCGAGGACACCAACGCCTTCACCGTCGAGGTCCAGCTCGCCCAGATGGACGAGAAGGCCGCGCGGAACATCGCCACGTACGGGAACCAGGTCTTCGACGCCCTGACCGAGTTCCGCAAGGGCCCCACCATCCAGGGCCACAAGAACACGCGCTGCTTCCTGCCGGAGGCGGAGGCGGGGGAGAAGCTCCGCGAGATGCTCTGCTCCGGATACGAGGGCGACGTCCTGGTCACGCTCACCGCGTCCGGGACGAAGTCGATGGACACGAAGGGGATCGCGTCGTTCCTGCGCCAGCAGCTCGAACGCATCACGACGACGGGGGAAGCGGTATGACCGAGCAGCAGCAGGAGCATCAGTTCGTGATCCCGCCCATGCCGGAAGCGCCCCCGCTGGTGCCCCCGGCCGCCCCCAAGGACCGCCGTGTCCTGCGTGCAGCCCTGCGCTGGACCGCCGCCGTCGTGGTGTTCGCGGTGGCCGGGACGGGGACGGCGTACGGCATCACGCAGATGAAGCGGTCCGACGTACCCGGTCTGGCGACCGCGTCCGACGGCCGCTGGGACTACCCGGAGATCACCCGGGCACCCCTGCCCTCCGGCAGCCCGGGACCGTTCGCCGCGGACAACAAGGCCATCGCCCACTACGCGGACCAGCGCGCGCTGGTCCTGCCGGCGCCCAAGGGCGCGAAGGCGGACGCGTCGCTGCGCGGCACGGACGGCTGGCTGCCGACGAAGACGTTCCTCGCGCAGTACGCCGACCCGGACGACCGCAAGGCGCTCGGCCAGAAGCTGACCGACGACGGCCTCAGGCACATCGCGGCCCGCGGCTGGACCACACCGGACGGCACACGCACCCGGATCTACCTGCTCCAGTTCGGCACCGCGATCGTCGCGGACGAACTGTTCTCACCCGGTCTCATCTCGTACGACAGCCCGGTCTACGCCCTGGCCGGTGCCGAGGCCACGACGTATGACGACGCGATCAAGGACGGGATCCTCGCCGTGAACGTCAAGGCATCGGCGTACGACGAGGACAAGCCGTACGGCGCCGAGCAGGTCCGCCAGGCCTATCTCTCGGCCGGTGACACCCTCGGGCTGATCGTGCAGTCCCGCAAGGGCGGCGCGAAGGAGGTCCCCTTCCAGCAGACGGTCACCCTGCAGAGCCAGCTCCTGGGCTGACGACTAAGCTGGGGCCGGCCCTGCGTACGTACCGCACCGCGCTCACCAAGGAGCACCCGTGGAGATCTTCTTCGAAACCCTGCTGGTCCTCGTCTGCGTCGGCGTCATCGCCTTCGCCGGACTGAGCGTGAAGAAGCTGTACCAGGGCCAGCGCTGACCCCCATCGAGGAACTGCAGACCCCATGATCGAGATCCCGTCCGACCTCCACAAGGACCTGGTCCCCCTCGTCTTCCTGCTCGGCGACTGGGCCGGCGCCGGTGTGCACGACTTCCCCGGCTCCGAGAAGTGCAACTTCGGCCAGGAGGTCACGTTCAGCCACGACGGCCGTGACTTCCTGGAGTACCGCTCCCACACCTGGGTCCTGGACAACGACGGGAACAAGGTCCGCCCGCTGGAGACCGAGTCCGGTTTCTGGCGCATCGACGCCGACCGCAAGGTCGAGGTCACGATGACGCGCGACGACGGCGTCGTCGAGATCTGGTACGGCGAGCTGGCCAAGCAGAAGCCCCAGATCGACCTGGTCACGGACGCCGTGGCCCGCACGGCCGCCTCCGGCCCCTACACCGGCGGCAAGCGTCTCTACGGCTACGTCAAGAGCGACCTCATGTGGGTCGGCGAGAAGCAGACCCCCGAGGTCGAGCTGCGCCCCTACATGTCCGCCCACCTGAAGAAGGTCGTCACCCCGGAGGACGTCGAACGCTGGGCGAAGGCCCTCCCGGACGACATGCCGGACGACGGGATCGCTTTCTTCAAGTAGCTCTAGACTTCCAGTGTGGTGAGCACCGACTGGAAAAGTGATCTGCGGCAGCGCGGCTACCGGCTGACCCCGCAGCGGCAACTCGTGCTCGAAGCCGTGGACACCCTGGAGCACGCGACCCCCGACGACATCCTCACCGAGGTGAAGAAGACCGCGTCGGGGGTCAACATCTCCACGGTGTACCGCACCCTGGAACTCCTGGAGGAGCTGGAGCTGGTCAGCCACGCCCACCTCGGGCACGGGGCGCCGACGTACCACCTCGCCGACCGGCACCACCACATCCACCTCGTCTGCCGTGACTGCACGAACGTCATCGAGGCCGACGTGGAGGTGGCCGCCGAGTTCCGGGCCAAGCTGCGGGACACCTTCGGCTTCGAGACGGACATGAAGCACTTCGCGATCTTCGGCAGATGCCGCGACTGTTCCATGAAGACTTCAGGTGAGTCTGCAATTACCGAGTCGTAGGCTTACGGGTATGAAGAGCCCCCTGCTGTCCCTGCCCGGCGCCGTCCCCGCCGAAGGAGTGGACGAAGGCGTCGCCGCCCACTACGGCGACCTGTTCCGCGAGCAGCGCACCCTCGCCGACGGCACCGGTTTCGTGGACCTCTCGCACCGCGGGGTGGTCGCGGTCACCGGCGACGACCGGCTGAGCTGGCTGCACCTGCTGCTCACCCAGCACGTCAGCGACCTGCCCGTGGGCGTGGCCACCGAGGCGCTGATCCTCTCCGCGCACGGCCACATCGAGCACGCCCTGTACCTCGTCGACGACGGCACCACGGTGTGGATGCACACCGAGCCGGACACCCAGGAGGCGCTGATCGCCTACCTGGAGTCGATGAAGTTCTTCTACCGCGTCGAAGTCACCGACCGCACAAGCGAGTTCGCGGTCGTGTACGTCCCGGCCGGCTCCATCGCCGAGGTCCCGGAGGGCGTGGTCGTACGCGAGACGCCCTACGGCCGTGATCTGTTCCTCCCGCGCGCCGACCTGGAGTCCTATGCCGAGGACACCGACAAGCACGGCCCACCGGCGGGCATCCTGGCCTACGAGGCGCTGCGCGTCGAGCACCACCGCCCCCGCCTCGGCTTCGAGACCGACCACCGCACCATCCCGCACGAACTGGGCTGGATCGGTACGGCCGTTCATCTCCAGAAGGGCTGCTACCGGGGCCAGGAGACCGTCGCCCGCGTCCAGAACCTGGGCAAGCCCCCGCGCCGCCTCGTCTTCCTCCACCTCGACGGCAGCGAGGTCCATCTCCCGGGCCACGGCGCCGAGTTGCGCCTCGCGGAGGAGGGGGCGGACGGCCGGAAGATCGGCTTCATCACGACGTCCGTACGGCACCACGAACTCGGCCCGATCGCCCTCGCGTTGGTGAAGCGGAACGTGCCTCTCGACGCGCGCCTGCTGGCGGACACGACGGCGGCGGCGCAGGAGACGGTCGTAGAGCCTTAGGTCTCTGTGGTCTCTGTGGTCTCTGGGTCTCAGAGGTCGATGACGACGGTGAACGGTCCGTCGTTCGTCAGGGAGACGCGCATCTGGGCGCCGAAGCGGCCTGTGGCCACCGTGGCGCCCAGGGCGCGGAGTTGGGCGACGACCTCGTCGACCAGCGGCTCCGCCACATCGCCGGGGGCGGCCGCGTTCCAGGTGGGGCGGCGGCCCTTGCGGGCGTCGCCGTAGAGCGTGAACTGGCTGATGACGAGCAGGGGTGCGTCGATGTCGCTGCACGACCTCTCCTCGTGCAGCATGCGGATCGACCAGAGTTTTCGGGCCAGTTGGGCCGCCTTCTCCTTGGTGTCCTCGTGGGTGACGCCGACGAGGACGCACAGGCCCTCGCCGTCGATCGCCCCGACCGTCTCGCCCTCGACGACGACGCTCGCGCCGTCCACTCTCTGCACCACCGCACGCATGGGACCCATGATGCCGTGCGGGCGGGAGCGGCTCGGAAGGGGCCCGGAAGGGGCACGCAGGGCCCCGGGAGGGGCCGTAGGGTAGCCCATTTTTGTTCCTTAACCCCCCATCTGGGGCCGTTCGGGGGCACTCGGTCACATTATGGCCACTTGGGGTGGCACGATGCTTGCACGAGCCGGTCGAGGGGACGGTAGAGCACATGAGCACACCGAACACCGGGTGGCTGGGAGTTCACCGGCCGCCCGTGCAACGCACGGAGACCGGCGGCCCGCTGCTGGCCGCCGAACCGACCGCACCCGACCTGACCGAGCTGCGGCTCCCGGCGCTGCGCACGCTGCGCCGCGACGCGCAGCGCGACGAGGCCGACCTCAGTTACGTACGACGGCTCCTCCAGGGGCGGATCGACATCCTGCGGTCGGAACTGGCGCGCCGCTCCCCGGCGGGCGCGGCCTCCGCGGTCGATCTGTCCGGGGCCGACCTGGTCGACCGGTTGTCGGAGATCCTCACCGACGCGCCCGCCCGGCACCGCTCCTCGGCCCGGCACCTCACGCTGGGCACCCCGCAGAGCGAGGAGTCCCGGCTGCTGGCCGCCGAGATGCTCGCCGAGGTCGAGCTCTCGGACCTGGAGGCGCGCACCGACCTGGAGCTGACCACCGCGATGGGCCGGCTCGTGCGGTACGAACAGCAGGTGTCCCGGCGCCGTCAGCTCCTGCAACACACGGTCGACGGCTGCAGCTCGGAGATCGCCCGCCGGTACCGTGAGGGGGAGGCGCAGGTGGACGACCTGCTGGTGTGAGGCGAGGAGCACCGGATGAGGGATTCTGACGTCGCACCCCCCGTGCTGGCCGAGGTCGTCCGCTCGGGCTTCGTGGAGAGCCGGCACCGCGGCAGCCTGGTGATCCTGGCGCCGGACGGCTCGGTGGAACGGTCCCTGGGCGACGTGACCACTCCCATCTTCCCCCGCTCCTCCAACAAGCCGATGCAGGCGGCAGGAGTCCTGCGCGCCGGCCTGGACCTCACCGGCGAACGCCTGGCCCTGGCCGCCGCCAGCCACTCCGGCGAACTCTTCCACCGCGATCTCGTACGTCGACTCCTCGTCGAACACGGCCTGGACGCGGGCCAGTTGCAGTGCCCGCCGGACCTCCCGCTGGACCCGGTCGAGCAGGAGGCGTACCTGGCGTCGGGCGCGGTGCGCGACCGCGTGGCCATGAACTGCTCGGGCAAGCACACGGCGATGCTCGCGGCTTCAGCCCTGCGAGGCTGGCCCTTGGATTCCTACCTCGCCCCCGATCACCCGCTCCAGCAACTCATCCACAGGGTTGTGGAGGAAGCGGCGGGCGAGCGGGTGGCCGCCGTAGGCACGGACGGTTGCGGCGCCCCACTCATGGCGATCACCCTGACCGGCCTGGCCCGAGCCTTCCGCTCCTTCGTCCTCGCCACCCCGGGCTCCGCCGAACGCCGGGTCGCCGACGCGATGCGCGCCCACCCCGAATACGTTGCCGGCACCCGCCGCCCCGACACCTGGCTGATGCGCGCGGTACCGGGAGCGCTGTCGAAGATGGGCGCGGAGGCGGTCCAGGCGGTGGCGCTGCCGGACGGGCGGGCGCTGGCGTTCAAGGTGGAGGACGGGGGTGGACGGGTGTTGGGGACTGTGTTGGGGCGGGTGTTGGGGTTGATGGGGGTGGATGTGGGGGAGCGGTTGGGGAGGGTGGCTGTGCTGGGCGGGGGGCGTGAAGTGGGGGAGATCCGGGCGGTGTTCTGAACACCGGCTTCCCGCGGACCCTGGCCGTCTCCGACTGCGACGGTTGTACCGTTTGGTCGTGACCCACGAGAACGTGGCAGTGAACGGCAGCAGAAGCTTCTCGCCCCAGGAGATCGCCGACGCCTTGAGGGAACGGATTCGTGCCGGTGATCTCAAGGCGGGTGACCGTCTGCCCACCCAGGCCGATCTGGCCGAGGAGTTCGGGGTGGAGCGGGGGACCGTACGGCAGGCGCTGCGGGTTCTTCAGGAGGCGGGATTGCTGACCAGTGTCAGCAAGGGGAGTCCGCCGCGGATCGCTGAGCGGACCTCCGCGGCGGATGACCCCCAGCCGACGATGGTGGGGTTGGCGCCGCGGCTGACCGAGGCGTTCTCGGTGCCGGACGTGCGCATAGACGTCGTGTGCCTCACCGCCGAGACACTGATGGTGGCCATCGGCGAACCCCTCCGCCAGATCCACGAGGGCCGCCTCAGCCCCCGGTCGATCGAGGTCCGCCTGCTGGTCCCGTCCAGGGAGATCACCCTCGCCTTCCCCGTCCCGGTCGACGGCACCGCCGAGGACGATCCGGTCCACCAGCGCTGGCTGTCGATGCGCAACGCCCAGGGGCAGGTGCTCCAGCACAACCTGCTGGCGCTGCGGGCCACCTACGGCATGGAGGTGAAGGTCACCTTCCGCGCCCTCCCCTTCACCCCACCCGTGAAGCTGTATCTCCTCAACGGCGAGGAGGCGCTGCTCGGTTACTACATGCTCACGAGACGGGAGGAGGAGTTCGGCAGCCAGACCATGGACATGTACGACGTCCTCGGCTCCCAGTCCCTCCTCTTCTCCTTCCTGCGCCAGACCGGCGAGCGGGACGCCGCGTTCGTAGAGCAATCGCAGAAGTGGTTCGACGCCCTCTGGGAAACCGTCACGACCGACCTGACACTCTCCTAGTGACTCCTGAACTGATCACCGGTGCTCGCTTCGTCCTTTTCGACTTCGACGGTCCCATCTGCCAACTGTTCTCGGGCCTTTCGGCCGCGGAGAACGTGGCGAAGGACCTGGTGTCCTGGCTGGAACGGCAGGGATTGAGTGAGCTGCTGACGCAGAGAGAGCGGCAACATCCCGACCCGCATGTCGTCCTTCACGCGGTCAGCAAGCGGCATCCACGCAGCGACCTGGTGGAGGAGTTGGAGGAACTGCTCACCCAGCACGAACTCAAGGCCGTCGACTCGGCGTTCCCCACCCCATGGGCGGATCCGCTCATACGCACCTGGAGCGCCATCGGCGTCCAACTCGCCGTCGCCACCAACAACTCACCGCGCACGGTGACGGAGTACCTCCACGGCCGAGGCCTGCTGGAATGCTTCACTCCGCACATCTACGGCCGCACGAACGACCTCGATCTGCTGAAGCCGAACCCGCACTGCCTGAACCGGGCGCTGCGCGGCATGGGCGCCGTCCCCGGGGACGCCCTGGTGATCGGTGACACGCCCTCGGACTGCGAAGCGGCACGGCGGGCGGGCGTTCCGTTCCTCGGTTACGCGCGTAACCCGTACAAGGAAACGTTGCTACGCAGGGCGGGGGCCGAGGCCATCGTGGACTCACTACAGCCGTTGCTGGAATTGGTGCGGCAGGGGTAGTTCTGGGCCTGGGGGCATCAGAAGGACGAGCACCACGGCCCGGAGCGAGCTGCCTCTCAAAGCCAGGGTCGGGCCGTGGTCATGCCCGGAAATTCCTGCGACACCCGACGACCGTGCACCTAGCGTGACTACATGAGCAGCCGCCATCAGGACCTCGCCGTACGCCCCATCACCACCCCCGAGATCCCCGACTGGATCCGCGCCCTCAACACCGGCTTCCTGCGAACTCCGGCCGTCTCCGACGAAGAGGTCGCCGACCGCAGCACCTACATCGACCCGCCCCGCACCCTAGGTGCCTTCGACTCCGGCCGCTGCGTGGCGACCTTCCGCTCCTTCCCCCAGGAGCTGACCGCGGTCGGCGGCACCCCCGTCCCCGCCGACGCCATCTCGAACGTCACGGTCACGGCCACCCACCGCCGCCGAGGCCTCCTGACCCGCATGATGGCCCAGGACCTCGCCGCGGCGAAGGAACGCGGCGACGTCGTAGCCACCCTCATCGCCGCCGAGTACCGCATCTACGGCCGCTACGGCTTCGGCCCCGCCACCACGGCGACCGAGTGGTTGATCGACACCACGCGGGCCGGCCTCGACCCCCGCTGGTCGGTTCCGGCGGACGGCGGCCGTATCGACTTGGTGGACGGCGAGGACGTACGCAAGCTGGGCCCCGAACTGCACGAGCGGCTGCGCGTCGCCCAGCCCGGCACGGTCACCAGAAACGACCGCTGGTGGCAGGTCAACACCGGTGCGCTGAGCCTGGACCGCGCTTCCTGGACCGAGCCGTTCTACGCCGTCTACCGCGCGGCCGACGGCGAGGTGCAGGGCCTGGCCGCCTACGTCTGCGACGACACCTGGACCGACGCCAAGCAGCCGCTCGACACGGCCACGGTGAAGGGCCTGATCGCCACCACCCCGGCCGCCGAACGCGCCCTGTGGCACCACCTCTGCTCCATCGACTGGGTGACGAAGGTCAAGTCGGGCTGGCGTTCCCCCGACGACCTGCTGCCCCTCCTGCTGCCGGACCCGCGCGCGGCCACGATCACGACCCAGGCGGACTGGCTGTGGGTGCGGATCCTGGATGTCGTACGGGCCATGGAGGCGCGGTCGTACGAGGGTGAGGGCACGTTGGTGTTCGAGGTGGCCGACGGGGCCGGACTGGCGGGCGGGCGCTACCGGTTGGAGGCTTCGGCGCAGGGGGCGTCCTGTGCGCCGACCACGGAGAGCGCGGAACTCACGCTGGATGTAAGGGAGTTGGCGACACTGTGGCTCGGGGACGAGTCGGCCGTACGACTTGCGGCGCTGGGCCGGGTCCGGGAAGAACGAGCGGGCGCCGCCCGAGTGGCCGACGCCCTGCTGCGTACGTCCAGGCGACCGTGGTGCCCGGACATCTTCTGAACCCCCTTTCCGCGGGGCGGATTGACGACTACTGATGATTCATCCGTAGCTGTTGCTGTTACTGCTGTTCAGTTGTGGTTGTTGTGCTTTGGTGCAGGCTGACCGGGCTCTCGGCTCCCCTCCAGGAGAGAGACCCGGTCAGCCGGACTGGGCGAGCAGCATCACGATGATGACCGCTCCGATACCACTGATCGTGGTGTTCTTCGCCTTGAGCCCGATGGAGAGGGCGGCGAAGGCGATGATGCCCATCGCGCCGTACTTCCACTGGAGGAGTTGCTCGAATCCGATGGCGAGGGCCGCGATGGCCAGGGCTGCGAATGGCACGGGATCCATCCTTCCGAGGCACCAGAACACCACCATCGGAAAGGTCGACCATATGAGTAAGTTGGTAGCCAACTTACTCCAGGTTTCGCCTTGTTGGAAGGAACTGGTGACCATCTGATGTATATCTGTCAAGAGATGGCATGAAGTTGTAGTGTTCCGGTGTGGACTCGGAAGACGCCTCCCATGAGGGGCGGCAGCGGGCGGAGCGGCCGTCGTGGACACACCGCAAGGTGGCCGACGAACTGGCCGACGAACTGCGCGGGCGGATCAGGTCCGGTGTGCTCAGGCCGGGCGAGCGCATGCCCACCCAGGCCAGGTTGGCGGACGAGTTCGGGGTCGAGCGCGGAGCAGTACGGCAGGCGCTGCGCATCCTGCAGTCCGAGCGTCTGCTCACCAACGTGTCCAAGGGGAGCCCGGCGACCGTGGCCCCCGACCCCGCCCCGGCCCTGACCGGCCCCGGAGCCCTGCCGCAGCCCACGACGGTGGGCCTCGCGCCGCGCATGGCGGAGGCGTTCGCGCAGCCGCACGTGGAGATAGAGGCCCTGTGTCTGACGGCCGTCTCCCTGACGCTGGCCATGGGCGAACCGCTGCGCCAGATCCACGCCGGACGACTGAAACCGGCCAAGGTCGACGTCCGGGTGCTGCTGCCGAGCAGCGACATCGAACTCGCCTTCCCCTCCCGGGTGGACGCCCCGACCGACAGCCGGCTGCAACGCCGCTGGCTGGCCCAGCGCAACGCCCAGGGCCAGGTACTCACCCACAATCTGCTGGCGCTGCGGGCCACGCACGGCATCGACGTCCATGTCTCCTTCCGCGCCCTGCCGTTCACCCCACCCGTGAAGCTGTACCTGCTCAACGGCTCGGAGGCACTCTTCGCCTACTACACGCTGAGCCGGCGTGAGGCGGAGATCGGCCACGAGCAGGTGGAGCTGTACGACGCGGAGGGCACTCAGTCGCTGCTGTTCGCCTTCGAACGGGGCGCGGGGTCGCGGGACACGTCGTTCGTGGAGCAGTCCTGCCTCTGGTTCGAATCGCTGTGGAACACCATCAGCCATGAGCTCCTCCTCCCGTGACGGTGGCCGGGTCACAACGCCGGCCTGGTGACGAGCAGGGCGAGTGCCACCGCACCGATCGTGCTGCAGGTGTGGTTGCGCGCCTTGATCCCGATGAGCAGCAGCAACAGCGCGATAACGCCGACCGGGCCGTATCGCCATCGGGCGAGCTGGTCGAACGTGACGAGGGCGACGGTGCCTACGAGACCGGTCACGCGCACGGCAGTGCCTCCTTGATCAGATGACCCTGCCAACTTAGAGAAGTTGGTTTCCAACTATAGCCCAGTTGTGCCAAGTTGGTCGACATCCATAAGCAACTTCCGTACAACTCCCCTCGAGTCGAGCAGAGTTGTACGGTTTGGTCGTGACTCCGGAGAACGTGGCAGTGAACGGACGCAGAAGCCTCCCGCCCCAGGAGATCGCCGACACCCTGCGCGACCGCATCCGCACCGGCGACCTCAAGGCGGGTGACCGCCTGCCCACCCAGGCCGATCTGGCCGAGGAGTTCGGGGTGGAGCGGGGGACCGTACGGCAGGCGCTGCGGGTTCTTCAGGAGGCGGGGCTGCTGACGAATGTGAGCAAGGGCAGTCCGCCGCGGATCGCGGAGCGGCCCGCCGTGCAGGACGATCCTCAGCCGACGATGGTGGCGCTGGCGCCGCGCGTGTCCGAGGCGTTCGCGGAGCCGCACGTACGGGTCGACGCGGCCTGTCTGACGGCCGAGAGTCTCCTGCTGGCGGTGGGAGAGTCGGTCCGGCTGATCCATGAGGGTCGCGTCCGTCCCAAGTCGATCGACGTCCGTGTGCTGCTTCCGTCCCGGGAGATCGCCCTCGCCTTCCCGGTCCCCGTCGACGGCCGAGGCGAGGACGATCCGGTCCACCAGCGCTGGCTGAGGATCCGCAATTCCCAGGCACAGGTGCTCCAGCACAACCTGTTGGCGCTGCGAGGCACCCATGGCATCGACGTCCATGTCACCTTCCGCGCACTGCCCTTCACGCCGCCCGTCAAGCTGTACCTGCTCAACGGATCGGAAGCGCTGATCGCGTACTACACGATCACGCGCCGCGAAGAGGAGTACAACAGCCAGACACTGGAGATGTACGACGCCCTCGGCTCCCAGTCCGTCCTCTTCTCCTTCCCGCGACAGGCCGGCGAACGGGACGCGGCCTTCGTCGACGAGTCCCAGAAGTGGTTCGACGCGCTCTGGGAAACCATCACGACCGACCTGACACTCGGTTAGCGCCGTCGGCTGCCGCCCGTTGTGTCGCAGACTGAGTCGGTGACATCGCACACGGAGAACCTTCAGACACTGATCACCCGCGCGCGCTACGTGCTCTTCGACTTCGACGGTCCGATCTGCCGTGTGTTCGCGGGACATGCGGCCGACGGTGTGGCGCTCAGGCTCGTCCAGTGGCTCGACGGACTGGGTGCGGGGGAACTGCTGACCGCAGAGGAGAGCCGGACGAGCGATCCGTGGGACGTGCTGCGGTCGCTCGGTCGACGGCGTCCTGGCAGCGACCTGGTGGCCGAGCTGGAGCAACGGCTCACCGATGAGGAATTGAAGGCGGTCTCGTCCGCTATGCCCACAGCCGGCGCCGACCCGCTCGTCCGTACCTGGGCGAAGAGCGGCGCGCAGTTGGCGGTCACTACGAACAACTCCCCCCGGGCCGTGTGGAAGTACCTGGAAGGACGGGGTCTCGACGGCTGCTTCACCTACGTCTGTGGCCGGACCCGGGACCCGAACCTCCTGAAGCCGCATCCGCACTGTCTCCAGGAGGCGTTGGCCGAGTTCGGCGCCGACCCTTCGGACGCGCTGATGCTCGGCGACTCGCCCCCGGACGTCGAGGCGGCTCGACGCGCAGGTGTCGCCTTTGTCGGCTACGCGCGCAACGAGAGGAAGGAGAAGGAGCTGCGGGAGGCGAAGGCCGAGCACATCGTGTTCTCGCTGCGGGAAGTGATGCAGCCGCTCGGGGGCTGAGCCCGTCACTTCTTTCATCTTCACTCCTTTCACCGCCGCCAGCCCTACAACTATCCGACCAATTGGCTTGCTTGCCTGACTGGTATCTTCCCAACTGGACTGGCGTCCTAACCTCCAGTCCAATGGGACTGTTTGTCGGACTGGAAGTGGGTTGCTTCTGGGCTGGCGGGAGTATGATCGCGGCGTGAACGAAGACGTGAGCGGAGAACGGGGCGACGGTGAGGGCGGTGCGTACCGGCGGCTCAGAGGCGAGCTCCTGAGCCGTATGAACAACGGCAGGTACCCGCTCGGCACACTTCTGCCGGCCCAGCGTGTGCTGGCGGAAGAACTCGGCGTGTCCCGTGACACCGTCCAGCGCGTGCTGAAGGAGCTGGCCGTAGAAGGCTGGGTCCTGTCACGGCAGGGCAGCGGGACGATGGTGATCAGGGGCCAGTCGTCCGTGTCGTCCTCCGGGGGACAGAGGGTCTCCCTGGAGCAGCTCATGGACGAGGCCTTTCAGGGGCCCGAGGTCACCCTGGACGTCTACACCCTCAGTTCCGAGTCGCTGGCCTTCCAGATCCAGCGCCAGGAGTTGGAGATCCGGCTCGGTCGTCGTCCGAAATTGCAGGCGATCACCCTTCGCATGCTGCTGCCCGACGAGGACCTGGCGGACCGGCTCTACCCGAAGGCCGTGAACGACGAGGACGACGAGGCTGTGTGGGAACGCCATCTCGACACCACGAGGGGAAGCACGGCCTCGATCCAGGGGAAGCTCAAGGGCCTCATGGCCGAGGAACTCGTATCGAGCGTGGACATCCAGATCCGCCATGTGCGGAAAATCCCGGAACACAAGCGGTACCTGGTGAACGGCTCCGCGATGCTGTCCGCCCTGTATGTGCCGGTCAAGCGCCCCATCTACTTGGTGGCGCACAACAGATATGTGGACGCGATCGACGTGCTGGGTGTCGGCGCCCCGCTCACGTACGACGTCAAGGACGACGACCCGCATTCGCAGGCGTCCGAGAAGGTGGACAACGCCCAGATGTGGTTCAACTCCACGTGGGACCTGTTGGCCAAGTGAGGCCGGCGATGGATCGGCGCAGGGATCGCCGTCCATATGCTGACATCGTGTGATGTGTGCTGCCGGAAGGGATACCCTCTGCCGCCATGACGCCCCAATTGCGCCCCGGTGCATATCGGTTGCTGCTGCGCCTGTTCGCGGAGAAACGCCTCCAGAGTCCGTACGGGATCGTGGTCCCGGGCCACCACAACCAGAACCGCATCACCCAACTCGGGCAGCCGCTGGGCCTCCTGCTGGGTGTGGGGTTCGGTGGGGTTCTGGTCAAGTTCCGTACCCCCGTCGACGCGATCGAGGTGGTCCCGCGGATCTGGCGCGGGAAGCCGGAGGTCCTGACCGCCGCTGCCCTCACGGTGCGGGACGTGCCATGCCGTCTCCTGCACTTCGACAACCTGACCGTGGACGCGTACGTGCGCGGACGTGTGCTGTCGAAGGTGGTGGGCGCCGACGGCCCGAATCGCACCTACGGTTCGGACCGGTTGGATCAGATGGCGGGCTTCTTCGCGTCGCTGGCCGACGTACCGAGGGACGCACTTCCGGAGCTGCCCGCCGACTGGGCCGAGGACCGCGACACCTGGGGCTTTCTGGAGTGGCAGGCCCGGTTCACCGACAGGGAGGTGTACCGGCCCAATGTGCCTCGCTTCGGCTCGCTCTTCGACGAAGTCGGTATACCGGAGGACGCCATGGAGCGGTTCATGGACACCGTGTCCGGACTCGCCCGGCGCCCCTTCAGTCTCCTTCACACCGATGTCCACCCCGGCAACATCGTGGTCTCCCCGCGCAAGAGCGGTGATCGGCTCGTGGTCATCGACTGGGAGTCGGCCATGTACGGCGACCCGCTGCACGACCTCGCCACACATGTCGTCCGCATGGGGTACGGCGTGACGGAGCGGCGCTCCATGATCGAAACGTGGGCGCGGACGATGAGCGGGACCGGGCACCCCGAGGCGATCGAAGGCATGGAGAAGGACCTCCCCGTCTACCTGGCCTTCGAGCAGGCCCAGTCGGTGTTCGCCGACGTGATGCGGGCCGCCCTCGCCCTGCCGGACGAGGCCGTCGAGGAGGACTTCGCCACCGCCGTGAACAAAGTGCGCTGCGCCGTACGGCGGGCCAGGAAGGCGCTGCGCCTCGCGGGACCGCCGTTGACCACGGCCGCGGCCGAGACGGCGCTCAGGACGTGGCACGCGGCGCAGGACCGAACAGAGCCCGTGTGCGGGCACGAAAAGGGAGCCCGTGGATGGGACGACTCATGGAAGAAACGGGACCGGGGCGGGAGGCCGGGTGGAGGCGCACTGAGCGGAGCGGCCGGCGCGATTTCGCTGCTGACGTGGGCCGCGGCGATGCCGTGGTGAGTGTCGCCCGGACACTGCTCGCGCAAACCCACTGCGTCCTCTTCGACTTCGACGGCCCGCTCTGCCGGCTGTTTCCCGGGGATTCCTCCAAACCACTGGCCGACGAACTCCGTTGTCTGGTCGCCGACTTCGGCTTCACGCGGCTGCTGACGAAGAAGGAGCGGACCGGCAAGGACCCGCACATGGTGCTGCGCGCGATTCACCGCGCCCGGCAGGAAGCGGATCTCGACGCCCTCGGCGCCAAGGACAACGACCTCGCGGCCCTGTTGGAAGGGCTGGAGCAACGCCTGACGAGAGGCGAGGCGGCGGCCGCTCGGAGCGCCGAACCGCCCACACCGGACACGGACGCCTTCGTCCGCCGCCTGGCCCGGCGCGGGCTGAGCCTGGCCGTGGTCACCAACAACTCGCCGCGGGTGGCCGACAGTTACCTTCGGACTCACGGGCTGCACCCGTGCTTCAAGACCATCCACGGCCGCACGGACAACCCCGGCCTGATGAAACCGCACCCCGACGTCCTCGAACGAGCCCTGCGGGACCTGAGCATCCGACCGGAGAACGCGGTGATGATCGGCGACACGGACACCGACCTCCGAGCCGCCGAGCGGGCGGGCGTCCGGTTCATCGGATACGACACGGGCCGGGTGGCGCGGGTGCGGCTGCATCGGGCCGGGGCGAAGGTCGTATTGGGGGCGTACGCTCCATTGTTCGGCGAGGCGGGGCGGTAGGAGAGGCAGAGGAGGGGAGGGGTGCCCATGAGCCCGGTGCTGCATTCTTCGGCGAGGCAGCTAGCTGACGAATTGTCAGGTGGCAACGGCAGTTGGGTTGTTGGGCCACTGAAGGGCTACCACCATGAAACCTATGTGCTCTCGCTGCCGGGGAAGACCCGGGTGGTCAAGATTCGTGAACCGCGCGGCGAGATCCTGTGGTTCGACCGACGCTGCTTCCGCTCGGAGGAGGAGCTGCTGTGCGCCCTGAGCGGGTACATCTCGCGGATCCCCGGCATCATCGACATGGCGGGTATGCGGGTACAGGGGTTCATCGAGGGCGAGGTGCTGCCCATGCGCCGCTGGACAGGCTCGCGCGTTCCCGATGTGGTCTTCGACCAGATCGTCGACCTGTTCCGACAGATGGTGCCCATCACGCCCGACATGTTGGCGGTGGAGCGGCGCTGTGAGCGCTACGACCGTCCCGAGAACGGTGACTGCGACGGCTTCCTGGAGCGTCTGATCGTCTTCATGGAAAACCACGTCTACCACCGGAACCGGGCGGAGTTCGGGCCGATCTTCGAGGGCCTGGGTATCGGCGACGAAGCGTTCGACCAGCTCAGAAAGAGCGTGTCCGGACTGGTAGAGCGCGACTTCTGTCTGCTGCACGCGGATCTGCACCGCAACAACTTCATCCTCGATCCGCTCGACCAACTCTGGGCGATCGACTGGGAGTTGGCGATGATGGGGGACCCGCTCTACGACCTGGCCACACACCTCTACCTGATGCGCTACCCAGCGGACCAGGAGCGCCGTATGGCTCAGGAATGGTCCAGAGCCGTTCATCGCGTACGCCCCCGCGGCGCGTCCGGTTGGGAACAGGACCTGGAACGCATCCTCGACTTCAAGAGGGCGCAGTCGGTGTTCACCGATGTCATTCGAGTGTCGCTGTCTCTGCGTGAGGGGCGTGACGGGTCGGGATGCAGCCCGGTTCGGCTGCTGTCGGCGACTCGGAAACTGCAGTCCATTCTGGCCGCCGCCGCGGGCCCTTTGGGCCTGACCGAGGTGCCGAGCCGATCCCGGATCGCGGCGGCGCTCGTCCGTTGACAGGGCGGCGGGATCGGAACTGAGGATGTGCTCAGGCCCATAGTCATGAGTGCGACGTGCCCCGGTAGCGTCCGACGCATGACCGACGCCAGCGACTTTCAGAGCATCCCCACGACCACCCTCGCCGAACTCCTAGGCGGCCGACAGGTGATGGACCTCGGTATCCGGCCGCTGTGGGGCCCGATGCCGCGGCTCGCCGGGCCGGCCTTTACCGTGCGGTGTCCTCCCGGTGACAACCTCATGCTGCATGCGGCGATCTACCGCGCCGAGGCCGGTTCGGTCGTCGTCGTGGAGTCGGGGGACGTGGAGTACGCGCTCGCCGGCGGGAACGTCTGTGCCGTCGCGCAGCGGCGCGGCATCGCCGGGTTCGTGCTCGACGGGGTGATCCGGGACGTGGGCGAGGTGCGGGAGGCGGGGTTCCCCGTGGTCGCGCGGGGTGTCGTGCCGATCCCGGGGGTCAAGAAGGCCGTACTGCCGCTGAACGAGCGGGTGACGTGCGGGGGAGTGGCCGTCGACGCCGGGGATGTCGTGGTGGCCGACGAGGACGGGGTCGTCGTCGTGCCGGGAGGGCGGCGGGCGGAGGTGCTCGCCGGGGCGCGGGCGCGGTTGGAGAAGGAGGCCGCCGAGAGCCTCGACGAGTGGGAGGCGGCGCATCGGGCCCGGGTCGACGAGATCCTGGACGCGGGCGGATTCGAGGGGTGACGTGCGTGGCGTAGGAGCGGAAACTGCCCGATCCTGGTCCCGATGCTCCTCTTCCTCGATGTCGACGGGACGCTGCTCCCCTTCGGCGCGTCGCGGCCGTACCCGGTGTACGAACCGGCCTTCGCTCCGCCGAGGGCCGATGCCCCGCCGCTGCTGACCCGCATCGACCCCTCGCTCGGGGCACGGCTCACCGCGCTGCGGTGCGAACTGGTGTGGGCCACGACCTGGATGGACGACGCGAACACCTGCGTCGCGCCCTGGCTCGGGTTGCCCCAACTCCCCCTGGTGGACTGGCCCGACCCCGCCGAGGGCGCCCCCGGCGGGCTGCACTGGAAGACCCGGCCGCTCGTCGACTGGGCCGCCGGACGGGCCTTCGTATGGGTGGACGACGAGATCGGCGACGCCGACCGCGACTGGGTGAGCACCCATCATCCGGAACGGGCGCTGCTGCGGCGCGTCGACCACCGGTACGGGATCACGGGCGCGGATCTCGATGCCGTACGGGAGTGGTTGGACGTCAATCGGTAGGGGGTGGTGGGTAGTTGATGGGCGGCTGATCGGAACGGGGGCTCGTCCGGCGGCAGTTGTAGCAGCCAAGCCGGGGAGGGGTGCGCGCGGTAGCGTGCCGATCATGGGTGACTGGGACATGCGGCCCGCGCGGGCGACGGACGTCGAGGCCGTGGCCGAGCTGCGCGCGGAGGTGATGCGGGCCGATCTGGAACGGCTCGGGCGGTACGACGCGCGGCGCGTGCGGCAGCGGCTGCTCGACAGGTTCGAGCCCGAGCACACGTGGGTGATCGAGGTGGGCGGCGCGTTCGCCGGGTGCGTGGCGCTACGGCCGGACGAGGGCGCCCGCTGCCACTGGCTGGAGCACTTCTATCTGGCCGCACGGCTGCAGGGCGTCGGGATCGGTTCCGCCGTGCTGCGGGAGCTGCTGGAGCGGTGCGATCGTGACGATGGCGCCCTCGTGCGGCTGAACGTGTTGCAGGGGAGCCCGGCCCGGCGGTTGTACGAGCGGCACGGGTTCGTCGTGGAGACCGAGGACGAGGTGGACGTGTTCATGGTGCGGGAGGGGCGGCCGGCCCGCCTCACATCCGCGGGGGCTGCGTCGTCGTAGACGTATGTACGGGACGCGGGACCAGGTGCTGAACGTGGTGGTCCTGACCGCGCTGGTTCTGGTGGCGGCGGTACTGCTGATGCCGGTGGCCGCCCTGTCCGAGCGCGGTGAGTATCGATGAAGGAGAGGATCGGTATGCGGGTCGCGGTGGCGGGTGGTACGGGGCTGCTCGGGCGGTATGTGGTCGAGGAATTGGTGGCGGGCGGGCAGGAACCGGTGGTGCTGAGCCGGTCGAAGGGGCTGGACCTGCTCGTCGGGGGTGCGGGGCTCGATGCCGCGCTGGACGGGGTCGAGGCGGTCGTCGACGTGAGCAATGTGACGACCATGGGCGCGCGGAAGTCGGTCGCCTTCTTCGACACCGTCGGCCGCAACCTGCTCGACGCGGGCGCGCGGGCCGGCGTACGGCATCACGTGGTGCTGTCGATCGTCGGCATCGACCGGGTCGGCCTCGGCTACTACCAGGGCAAGCTCCGGCAGGAGGCCGTGGTGAGGGAAGGGTCGGTGCCGTGGACGGTGTTGCGGGCCACCCAGTTCCACGAGTTCGCGGGGCAGACCCTCGACCGGGTTCCGAGCCCCCTCGCGGTGGTGCCCCGGATGCGGACCCAGCCGGTCGCGGCGCGCGAGGTCGCCCAGCATCTTGTGCGGCTCGCGACGGGGCCGGCGCAGGGCATGGCCCCCGACCTCGCCGGTCCGCGCGTCGAGCAACTCGTCGACATGGTACGGCGGTTGCTGCGCGCCCGGCATGAGCGGCGGCTGGTGGTGCCGGTGCGGATGCCGGGGGCGGTCGGGGCGGGGATGGCGGGGGACGGGCTGTTGCCGGTCGCCGGGGAGACGGGGGAGACCGGGGCGCGGGGTGTCCAGACGTACGACGAATGGCTCGCGGAACTTGTCGAGCAGCGCCGTTTTGCTCGGGGAGGATGAGCGCGCCGTGCCCGCCCATGACGACCCGACCCTCGGCTCGCTCATGAGCGAGCGGCGACGGCTGCTCAACCTCGGTTACCGGATGCTCGGTTCGGTGCAGGATGCCGAGGACGTCGTACAGGAGACGTATGCCCGTTGGTACGCCCTGTCCGAGGCGGAGCAGCGGGCGATCGACGTGCCGATGGCGTGGCTGACCCGGGTCGCGTCGCGGATCTGCCTGGACCAGCTCGGTTCGGCGCGGGCCCGGCGGGAGCGGTACACCGGTGAGTGGCTGCCCGAGCCGGTGCGGCACGGGGCCGCGTGGACCAGCACGGGTGGGGCGGGCGCGGACGATCCCGTCGACCGGATCACCCTGGACGAGTCGGTCAGTATGGGGATGCTGGTGCTGCTCGACGCGATGACTCCGGCGGAGCGCGTCGCCTTCGTGCTCCATGACGTCTTCGGGATGCCGTTCACCGAGATCGCCGAGACGGTGGGCCGTACCCCCGCGGCCTGCCGCCAACTCGCCTCCTCCGCGCGCCGGCGGCTGGCCCACCGACCGTCCGGCGGCGGTACGGCGGCGGAGCACGGGCGCGTCGTCTCCGCGTTCCGCGCGGCCTGCGAGACCGGGGACCTCGACACCCTCGTCGCCCTCCTCGATCCCGCCGTCGCCTCGCGCAGCGACGGCGGCGGCAAGGTGCGGACTGCCCTGCGCCCGGTCGTCGGCCGCGACAAGGTGGCCCGCTTCCTCCTCGGCCTCCTGCGACGGGAGCCTGGCGTGGAACTCGTAGAGGACGACGTCAACGGCCTGCCCGGGGTGGCGGTGCGGATGGGCGGGACGACGCTCGCCGTGGTGGCGGTGGAGGTGCGGGACGGGCTGATCACCGAGCTGTGGATGGTGGTCAATCCGGACAAGCTGCGGGCGTGGAACGGGAATGGCGGTCTGGGTATTGCGTGAGGGCGGCCTTCTCGGCGCAACCGCGGGCGACGGTGTCGGCGAAGGTCCGGGCCAGCGGGGTGAGGGCGTCCCAGCGGCGGACGGCCCAGCCGACCGGGAGCGGGGGCAGGTCGGGGAGGGGGACGAGGCGGAGGGGGCCGTCGCCGGGTACCTCCCAGCCGGGGAGGACGGGCACGACGGCATGACCGAGACCCAGCTCCGCCAGCAGGAGGGCCGTGTCCCAGTCGGCCACGCCGGTGTTGGAGTTGCCTTGGACGCCGAGGTCGGCGAGGGCGGCTTCGAGCCGGGCACCCGAGGTGGAGTTCGGGGGGAGGCGGATGAGGCTGGTGCCGGCGAGTTCGGCCGGTCCGACCTGGGCCCGGCCCGCGAGCGGATCGTCGGCGCGTACGGCCAGGACCCACGGCAGGGCTACGACGGGGCGCTGCTCGACTCCTCGTACCGAACCGGCGATCGTGACCCAGGCGAGGTCCAGGTCACCGGTGAGGAGGGCGTCGAAGCAGGCGCGGCTCGATGTCTCCGTCCGGAACTCCAGGCTGACCTTCGGATAGCGCTGCCGGAACGCGACGACGGCCTCGGCCATGAAGTGCCGCACGGTCGTTCCGCCGGTGGTGACGCACACGGAGCCGGTGTCGCCGTTGACGAGGTCCCCGAGGCGCCGTAGGGCCAGATCCAGTCCGGCGATGCTGTCCGCGGCGGCCTCGCACAGGACACGCCCCGCGTCGGTGGGGACGACCCCGCGCGGCTGACGCTCCAGCAGGCACACACCGGCCTCCCGCTCCAGCCGCTTCACATGCTGGCTCACCGCCGACTGGGTGCGGCCCAACTCCCGGGCGACAGCGCTGAGATTGCCCGCCCTGCACACAGCCACGAAGACACGCAGATCCTCCAGAGTCATAACTACCAAGCTAAAGCTTGGAGTTGGTGAGAAATCCATAGGATTGACTGGGGTGACGGGGTCCCCGAGGATCGGTGCAGGGCCCAGGCGGCAACCCGTCCGCGCTTTCCCGGGGTCCGGACCACCGGCGGAGGCGCGGACGGGTGCCGACCTCACGAGACGAGACGTAAGGATCCCGACCGTGCCGGCTTTCTCCACGGCTGACGCTTCCGCTCGGGCCGTCGCACTCCTGCGCGAACTCGGTGCCGCGGAGACCGCCCATCCGGGCGGCACCCTCCTCGCGCACCTCCAGCGCGTCCAGGACCGACTCGCCGCCTGGGGCGCGCGTCCCGCCCTCCAACTCGCGGGCCTCTGCCACGCGTTCTACGGTACCGACGGCTTCCCCGTCGCACCGCTGCCCCTCGACCGCCGCGACGAACTCGCCGAGGTGATCGGCGCCGAGGCGGAGAGCATCGTGTACCTGTACGCCTCGTGCGACCGCAAGGCCACGTATCCGACGCTCGCGGACACCGACGCCTCGTTCTACGACCGGTTCACCGGCCGGGTGCGGACGCCGGACCTGGGCCCGCGCCGGGACTTTGCCGAACTGTCCGCCGCCAACGAACTCGACCTCGCCCGCATCGACCCGGCCTTCCGCGCGCGGTGGGGCGCCGAACTCCTCGCTCTGTTCAGTCGGTTGCGGCCGTTGCTGAGTGAGTCGGCTTGGAGGGAGTGCCGGGTGGTGCTTGCGGAGGAGCCGGGTCGGCGGTGACCAGCAGTGCGGCGAACACGAGGGGGGCCGCCGCCTGGTACCCGATCCACACCTCGCCCCCGGCACCGCTGCCCTGCCACGCCATCAGGGCACCGACGAGGGCTGACAGGACCCAGCCGCTGTCGTAGGCGATCATGAGCCGGGTGCAGGTGCGCATCGATCGGCTGCGCGCGTATCGGATCTCGACGCCACCGCAGATCAGCAGGGCCACGCCGGAGGCGACCAGCAGCCAGGCGGATGCGCCGAGCAGGCGGCCGAACGGGGCAGCGGCGACGGCGCAGGTGACGCCGAGCAACAGCTTGAAGCCGCCGTCGGCGATGACGCCCAGCGTTCTGCGGTCGGCCGGTGGGGCTAAGGCCTGAGTCATGAGCGTGCCTTCCTGAGGCGTGAGGCCCGGTGGGGACTGGTCCTGAGGTGCGTGCGGACTGGCCCTGAAAGCGCGTGTGGGCTGGTTCCATAACGAGATTACGGCAATAATCTGACTATGAGAATGTCGAGAGCCGAGGCCAGGGAACGCAATCGCCGCGCCTTGCTGGACGCCGCGTTCCAGGTCGTTTCCCGGGACGGCTACCGGGCCAGGCTCGATGAGATCGCCGAGCGCGCCGGCCTGACCACCGGCGCCGTCTACTCCCTGTTCGGAAGCAAGAACGGCCTGATCGTGGCCCTGGTCGCCGACTACCTGCGGCCGTATTACGACGACGTCGAGCGGGCCGTTCCGGCCGGGCTGGAGCTGCTCGAAGCGGTCGACGCCTTCGCCCGGTACTACCGGCGCACCTGTGACGCTCCCGACGCGCGGTCCGGTCTGTCGCTCCAGATCACCCTGCTGGACATGGCCCTGCACGACCCGGACCTGGGGGCCCAACTCGCCGCGTCCGTCCGGTCGCAGGAAACCCACCTGATCGCGCTGTTCTCCGGGAGATCGCACCGCGGAGGTGTCGTGACACCGCCCCAGGCGCACCGCCTGACCACGGCACTCAGGGCCTTGTTCACCGGCCTCGGTCAGGGGGTCACCCTCGGCCTCGCACCTGATGCCGACGAGCAGTTCTTCGCCGACACCGCTCGCGCGCTGGTCTCCGAGATGTCCCTTGTCGATCGCGATGCGGATGCTTTGTGACGGCCGGTCGGGGGGTGGGGGGGGGCGCTGGACGACGGGGACATGAGTGGGGCTGTGCGGGTGGCCGGATGATTCAACACCCGCTCCGAGACAGCGAGTTGCCACGGGGCGGTCGACCCCCCCGCCCTCGATCGTCAGGTCGACGGTGGGTCGAGTTTCGCGGCCACCGCGTCGAGGACCCAGTCCAGGCCGGTGGTGAAGGTGGTTTCGGTGTCCACCTCCGTGCCGTCGTGGACGGCCTTGGTCAGGGCCGGGAAGTGGCCCGTGGCCAGCATCCTCGTCATGTGCGGGCCGCGGGCGCGCTGCCAGTCGCGCTTGGACAGGCCGGTGGAGCGCTCGGCTCGGAGGTTGGCGATCTCGCGTCTGATCGCGCCGGTGGAGTAGGCGCTGACCGTCTCCACGGCGCGCATCACCGTGTCGATGTCGGCGAGGCCGTCGAGGGCGGACAGGGTGGCCTCGGCCACGGCGAGACCGTTCGGGCCCAGGACCGGGCGGCCGCCGAGCAGGTCGGCGAGCCATTCGTGACGGAGGGCGGTCTGCCGGGTGCGGTGGGCGAGGCCGCGCAGCGCCTCCCGCCAGTCGCCGGGCCGCTCCTCGGGGAGGATCTCGGCCTGGACCTCGTCCACCATGAGGTCGAAAAGCTCCTCCTTGGTGGCGATGTATCCGTACAGCCGCATCGGGCCGGCGTTCAGCCGGGCGGCGACCTTGCGCAGGGACACCGCCTCCAGCCCGCCCTCGTCGGCCAGCGCGACGGCGGCGGCGACGATCCGCTCCCGGTCGAGCGGCACGGGTCGAGTCGGCGGCTCCGGCCGGTCCCAGACAGTCATGGCTCCACCGTACCGTTGCGATACGCCGTAATGAGTCGATACAGTGTATCGACATGAGACGTCGTATCGCAGTGGTCGGAAGCGGTCCCGCCGGCCTTACCTTCGCCCGTGTCCTGCACCGCCACGGCCACTCCGTCACCATCCTCGAACGCGATCCCGCTCCCGATGCCCGACCCCCGGGCGGCACGCTGGACCTGCACAAAGGGCGGGGCCAGCTCGCGCTGGACAAGGCGGGGCTGCTGGCGGAGTTCCGCGCGCTGTCCCGCCCCGAGGGCCAGGCCATGCGCATCCTGGACCCGGACGGGACCGTTCTGCGCGACTGGCGGCCCCGCCCGGACGACGAGGCCCATCCCGAGATCGACCGCAGGCAACTCCGCGACCTGCTGCTAGGCCCGCTCGACGTCCAGTGGGGCCGGGGTGTGACGCGGGTGGTGCCGGGGACCCCGGACGGCGTACTGGTCCATTTCGCCGACGGGCGCCAGGAGGCGTACGACCTCGTGGTCGGCGCGGACGGCGCCTGGTCTCGGACCCGCCCGGCGGTCTCGCCGGCGACACCGCACTACACCGGGGTCACCTCGGTCGAGACCTCCCTCGATGACGTCGACACCCGCCACCCCGATCTCGCGCGGTTGATCGGCGACGGTTCCATGGCGGTCTACGGCGTGAACCGCGCCCTCGTCGCCCAACGCAACAGCGGTGGCCACGTCAAGGTGCACGCCCAGTTCCGCGCACCGCTGGACTGGCACGCGCACCTGGACCTGGCCGACGCCGAGGCCGTGCGCTCGAGCCTGCTGACCCTGTTCGACGGCTGGTCCGCCCCTGTCCTCGAACTCCTCCACCACGGCACGGCTTTCGTCCACCGCCCCCTCTACGTCCTGCCCGTCTCCCACACCTGGCCCCATGTCCCCGGGGTGACGCTCCTGGGCGACGCGGCCCATCTGATGCCCCCCTTGGGTGCGGGCGCCAACCTCGCGATGCTGGAGGGCGCCGAACTCGCCGAGTCCATCGCCACCGCCGCCCCCGGAGATCCGGACGACGCCGTCCGCGCCTTCGAGGAACAGATGTGGGCACGGGCCGGCAAGTGGGCGAGGATCACGACGGCGGGGCTGGAACGCCTGGTGAGCCCGGACCCTGCGGAGGCTGTCGCGCTCTTCGATGGGGTCCAGGCGTCCTGACCGGGCTCGCCCCCTGTCCCGTCTCGCCGGGGGAAGTGCTCGTAGTTCGAGCAGGCGGATCGAGATGTCGTCGCCTTCGCGTTAGAAGACCCAGCGGCAGGCGGTCGGTTCGGCCTCGAACCGGACACCGGTCTCCGCCTCCCCCGCGAGGAGCCGGGCCACCGCGGTCCGGAATACGCGGTACCGGCTGAAGGCTTCGTGGCTGTCCGGGGTGAAGTGCCACTCCAGCAGGGCCGACCGCAGCTCCGGCTCGGTCAACCAGGCATGCCAGGCGACCTCATCAGGGTCGGCGGCCATGGCGTCCGGCACCACGGCTTCGTGCACGCCGAGCCAGTGAGGGCTCAGACCGCTGCGGTTGAGGAACGTGAACAGCAGGCGCGGCAGCACGCGGATGCCCAGCTCTTCGGTCAGCTCCCGTGCGGCAGCCTGTTCATAGGACTCACCGGCATCCACGGCGCCACCGACCACGACCTCGTAGAGCCCGGGGAAGCGCGACAGATGCTCCGACCGGCGGTGAACGAGGATCCGGCCACGCTCATCACGACACACCGTCACGGCGACCCGGTGCAGCCACCCCTCCCGGATAGCCTGCCGGCGGCTGACCACCACCCCCACCACACGATCTTGATCGTCGACACGCTCCACCAGTTCGTCCACGACGCACACCCTGGCAGAGCCCGACCCCGAGTGGCATGACACACTTTTGCAAGCGGCTGCTTGCAATAGTTAGCGCCGATGGTGCAAGGTGGACGTATGGCAACGCTCAACGTCGGCAATCTCGGGGAGTACCTGCGTGACCAGCGGCGCAACGCGCAACTGTCACTGCGGCAGCTCGCCGATGCCGCCGGGGTGTCGAATCCGTATTTGAGTCAGATCGAGCGCGGGCTGCGCAAGCCGAGCGCGGAGGTGTTGCAGCAAGTAGCCAAGGCGCTGCGGATCTCCGCCGAGACGCTGTATGTGCGAGCCGGCATCCTCGACGCCGAACGTGATCGGGACGAGGTCGAGACGCGTGCCGTCATCCTCGCCGATCCCACGCTCACCGAGCGGCAGAAGCAGGTGCTGCTTCAGATCTACGAGTCCTTCCGCAAGGAGAACGGGTTCGAGATCGCCGACGGGGGCGAGGGCGCGACCGACGGTGCCGACGGCAGTGACGCCGACCCGCGGGACAGTGGCGGGAGTGCCGAGCAGGACAGGACGGCCGGCTGACCCGCGGACGTACATCACAAAACCCTCAGCTGATAGCAACCGGGAGGACCATCACCATGGCCATCACCGATGACCTGCGTAAGACCCTGAGCGACCCCACGCCCCTCTACTTCGCCGCCGGTACCGCCGACCTCGCGCTGCAGCAGGCCAAGAAGGTTCCCGGACTGGTGGAGCAGTTGCGGGCCGAGGCTCCGGCCCGGATCGACGCCGTACGCGGTACCGACCCGAAGGCCGTGCAGGAGAAGGCCGCCGCCCGCGCGAAGGAAGCGAGCGCCAAGGCCAAGGAGGCGCAGGAGAACCTCCAGACCAAGGTCAACGACTTCCTCACCGGTCTCGACGGCGACCTCAAGAAGCTCGGCAGCACGCTCGACGCCGACCTGAAGAAGATCGGCGAGTCCGCCCAGGACTTCGCGCTGCGCGGTGTCGGCGTCGCCGCCGAGTACGCCGTCAAGGCGCGCGAGGCGTACGAGAAGGTCGCCGAGCACGGCGAGCAGGCCGTGAAGACCTGGCGCGGCGAGGCCGCCGACGAGATCGAGGAGCTGGCCGTCGCGGTCGAGCCCGACCCCAAGCCGGTGTCCGAGCCCGTCGTGGTCAAGGCCGAGACCCCCGCGCCGGCCGCCGCCGCCCCGGCGAAGAAGACCACCCCGCCCGCGAAGAAGGCCGCGCCGGCTCGCAAGACCACCGCGAAGAAGACCACCCCGCCCGCGAAGTGACACGAACGGGTGATCGCTGACGGGTCGGGCACTCCATGAGTGCCCGGCCCGTTCTGCGGGTAGCGGGAATCCGGTTGCGGGTACGGTGACCGCGTAGGACTAGCCGAGTCGGGTGGTGGACGTAGTGCTGATGCAGGGCTTCACAGGGTTCATGTGGCTGTTGAGTACCGCCCTGATCGTTTTCAGCGGCTTCGCGCTCGTCGACGCCGCCACGCGTCGCGAGGACGCCTATCGCGCGGCGGACAAGAAGACCAAGCCGTTCTGGCTGATCATCCTCGGGCTCGCCTTCGTGGTGAACCTGATCTTCAACATCCTGTCGTTCCTGCCGATCATCGGCCTCGTCGCGACGATCGTGTACATGGTCGACGTACGCCCGGCCCTCCGCGGCCTCCCCGGCGGCGGCCGCAGCCGCAGAGGCGGCTCCAGCAGCGACGGCCCGTACGGCCCGTACAACGGCGGCCGCTGAAGCCGTACGACCGCGACCGAGGAGCCGGGGGCTACGGCGCCCGGTCCAGCAGCAGGACCGCCACGTCGTCCGTCAGCTCACCGCCGTTGAGGTCGCGGACCTCGTTCACCGCGGCCCGGAGCAGTTCCTCGCCCCGCAGGCCCTCCGCGAGCTGGCGGCGGACCATGGCCACCATGCCGTCCTGGCCGAGCCGTTCGCGGCGGCCCTCGCCGATCCGGCCCTCGATCAGGCCGTCGGTGTAGAGCATCAGGCTCCACTCGGCGCCCAGTTCCACCTGCATCCGCGGCCAGCGGGCGCCGGGGAGCAGGCCGAGGGCGGGGCCGTTGTTGTCGTAGGGGAGGAGTTCGGCCGGGCGGCCGGGGCGGGCGAGCAGCGGGGACGGGTGGCCGGCCAGGCACAGGCCCGCGCGGCGGCCGTCGGGCGCGATGTCGACCGTGCAGAGCGTCGCGAAGATCTCGTCGTCGGGGCGCTCGTGCTCCAGGACCTGTTGCAGGGTGCCGAGCAGTTGGTCGCCACACAGGCCCGCCAGGGTGAGCGCGCGCCAGGCGATGCGCAGTTCCACGCCGAGCGCGGCCTCGTCGGGGCCGTGTCCGCAGACATCGCCGATCATCGCGTGCACCGTGCCGTCGGGGGTGCGCACGGTGTCGTAGAAGTCGCCGCCGAGCAGCGCGCGGGAGCGGCCGGGGCGGTAGCGGGCGGCGAAGCGCAGCGGGGAGCCGTCGAGGAGGGGCGTGGGCAGCAGGCCGCGTTCCAGGCGGGCGTTCTCCTGGGCGCGCAGCTTGGACTCGGTGAGCTTGCGCTCCGCCCGGTCCGAGCGCTTGCGCTCCACCGCGTAGCGGATCGCGCGGCTGAGCAGCCGTCCGTCCAGCTCGTCGCGGAAGAGATAGTCCTGGGCGCCCACGCGGACCGCCTCGGCGCCGCGCTCGGTGTCGCCGGACGCGGTGAGGGCGAGGACGGCGTGGTGCGGCGCGATCCTCAGCACGTGCTTGAGCACGGCCAGCTCGTCCACGACACCGTCGGCGCCCTCCGCCGCCCGGCCGGGGGCGGGCAGCGCGAGGTCGAGCAGGATGCAGTGGACGTCGTCGGTGAGCAGCCGCTCGGCCTCGGTGAGGTTGCGGGCGGTGCGGATCCGGATCGGCTTGCCGGTCGGGTCGAGCAGCTCGGGCACGATCGGCGAGCCGCCGGGGTCGTCCTCGATCATCAGCAGGGTGAGGTGACCGGCCGGGGTGCCGTGGGCAGCGCGCTGCGCGGCCTCGGCCGTGCCGGTGCCGTCCTTGTCGCCGGTGCCGGTGTCGTCGTCGACCGGGTCCTGAGTGCGCGGGGCCTCGGTGGCCGCGGAGCCACCCCGTGCGGTGTCTCCCGGGTTGCCTACGGAGGGGCCGTCGGCCGCGGGTGCGGCCTGCGCCTGACCACTCTCCACGGCCGGGATCGCTCTCTGCCGCGGTATGGGTGCGGGCATCGTCCTGTTTCCTTCCCTCCCCCCGAGGGCAGCGGGGCGAGGGACCTCGACCCACCGACGGGGACCATAGCGGTAGTCGGCGCCGTAAAGGAATGGTGTGAGGCAGGTCGCTTGGCAGGTGGCCACTGTCATATGCCGTGATCCGTACCGCAGTTGGGCAGGACGGCGGTGGGGGCGGGATGACGAAGGTCACGCCCGGCGGGGGTTTGGGGCGGGTGGTGCGTGTGCCGTGTCACGTGGTTCGGGTCACCCGGCCGGCATCACGCTTACCAAGCAGGCAAATTACGCATCTGGTCGCACAATACCCAATATCGGCATCGAGCCCGCCCCGGCGATCGTCACCGTCCGCCCCGGCCGCGGGGCGTGGATGATCGCGCCGTCGCCGATGTACATCGCGACATGGCTGGCGTCGTCGAAGTAGATGATCAGGTCGCCGGGGCGCATGTCCTTGACGTCGACATGCTTGAGCTGCTTCCACTGCTCCTGCGAGGTGCGCGGGATCGGGTCGCCGGCGCTCGCCCAGGCCTGCGAGGTCAACCCCGAGCAGTCGTACGACGACGGGCCCTCGGCGCCCCATTCGTACGGCTTGCCGAGCTGGGCCGTCGCGTAGGCCACCGCCGCCTTGCCCGCCGTGGACGCCTTGCCGCTGATGTCCTTGAGGACGCCGGAGTCGAGCCACGCGGTCTGCGCCTTCAGCGCGGCCTGCTGCTCCAGCTTGGCCAGGCGCTCCTTCTCCTGCTTCTCCAGGTGGGACTCGAGCTTCTCGGCCGCCGCGATCTGAGCCGTGACCTTCTTCTTGGCGGTGGCCTTGGCCTGGCGGTTCTTCTCCAACTGCTGCCACTGCGCCGAGGCGTCGGCGGTGTACTGCTTCAAGTCCTGCTGGGTGCGCGTCAGTTCCGCGATCAGACCCTTGGTGGCGCGCTCGCCCTGGAGCACCCGCCCGGCACCGTCCAGGAACTCCTGCGGATTGTCGCTCAGCATCAACCGCGCCTCGTCCGGGAGGCCGCCCGTGCGGTACTGGGCGCGGGCCGCGGCGCCGGCGCGGTCCTTCAACTCGTCCAGTTTCGCCTGGCCCTGGACGATCTTCCTGGCCAGCTCGACGATCTCGGCGGACTGCTTCTTCGCCTGCTCCTCGGCCGCGTTGTAGGCGTCGGTGGCGACGGCGGCGTCGTGGTAGAGCTTGTCGAGCTTCGTGCGTACGGCCTCAAGGTCCTTGTTGCTCACGGGAGTTGCTGAGGCTGTCGTTGAAGGGGTCGTTGAAGGGGTCGGTGTCGGGCTCGCGAACGCGGTGCCGGGTGCCGCGAGTACGGTGACCCCGCAGACCACCGCCACGGCCGTCGTGATCAGGGCTCGCCTGCCCGCTCCCATACCCCTGCCCCCACATCTGTACATGCCCGACGCATCTGATTCACCGTCAGTAACTTACGGACGCCTGGGGGATCGTGCCATGCCCGCACACAAAACGACAGAGGCAGTACTTCCCGTACTTCTCTCCTTTCCTTCCAGGTCATGACCGGTCGGGATCGATCGGGGGCCGGTCGGGGGCCGGTCGGGGGTCGGTCGGGGGTCGGCCGGGGGCCGATCAGGGACCGATGGGGGGGGGCCGCTCAGGGACTGATCGCGACGCGCCGAGAGTTCACCCGCGCGGGGCCAACGCCCCCCAGGCCACGGTCACTTCGCCCTGCCGCCACCGTACCGGCCCGTCCGTCACCGGCCAGTCGGCCGTGAGGTCCCGTACCGCCCGCATCCAGCGCTGACGTGCGCCGTAGGAGGCGTAGGGCGCGGCGGCCGCCCACGCACGGTCGAAGTCACGGAGGAAGGTGTGCACCGGTTCGCCGGGCACATTGCGGTGGATGAGGGCCTTGGGGAGGCGCTCGGCGAGGTCGGAGGGCCGGTCCAGGGAGCCGAGCCGGGTGGCGAAGGTGACCGTGCGCGGTCCCTCCGGCCCGAGCGCGACCCACACGTGCCGGCGCCCGATCTCGTCGCAGGTCCCCTCGACGAGCAGCCCGCCCCGGGAGTGCGCCGAGGCCGGCGCGAGCCGTCCGCACAGCCGCGCCCAGACCTCGGCGACCCGCGCCTCGTCGTACTGCCGCAGGACGTTCGCCGCGCGGATCAGCGTAGGCCGCTGCGGGACGGGAACCTCGAAGCCGCCGTGCCGGAAGGCCAGCCCCTCGCGCTCGTACGGTTTCGCCGCCGCGACCCGGGCCGGTTCGATCTCGACACCGACCACGCGCGCGTGCGGGGCGACGGTACGGAGGCGTTGCAGCAGCTCCACGGCGGTCCAGGGCGCCGCGCCGTACCCGAGGTCGACGGCGACCGGATCGACGGCCCGCCGCAGCTCCGCGCCGTGCGTCGCCGCGATCCAGCGGTCCATGCGGCGCAGCCGGTTGGGGTTGGTCGTCCCGCGCGTCACCGTTCCCACGATGGGGGTCCCCCCGCTCGAGCGAAGTCGAGAGTGGGGGAGGGTTGTCGCGCGGGCATTCATGGCTACGAGGGTATGCGGGCGATGTCGGTGTGGGGGCCGGGCGGACCCCCCCAGCCCCTCCAGCCAGGCCCCCGATCAGCGCGACGCGCGCATCCCCCGGCGGCGCAGCGCGAGGACGATTCCGGCACCGGCCGCGACCAGCGCTGCGGCGGTGGCCGTGAAGGCGGTGGTGTCGTTGCTCGCGCCGGTCTCCGCGAGGTGGGTGCCGCCCCCCGCAGGCGACGGAGCGCTGCTCGCCGCCGGCACGGGGCTGCTGCTCTCGGTGGCGGTCGGGGACGCGGAGTCGTCGGTGGAGGAGGGCTGCGGCGACGCGGAGTCCGATGCGGAGGCCGACGCCGACGCCGACGAGGAAGCCCCGCACGTCATGTCCGGCACCACCACGTTCGGCGTGATGTCCTCGTCGACCTGGTCGCCCGCCTTCACATGCACCCGGAAGGTCTGACCGGGGTACAGACCGTGGGGGTTGAAGTCGACGCTGACGCCCTCGGCGGTCGGATGAGTGATCGTCTCGGTGCCGGTCAGCCGCTCCCCGCCGGGCATGCTCAGCTGGATGTACACGCTGATCGTGGCCGGGGTGCCGGACGCGTCCTTGTCGGTGACGCGGATGACGCCGGTGTCCGTGCTGTCGCAGACCACGGCCGCGGAGAAGTCGCTGATGTCGCAGGCCAGCGCGGTGTGGGCGGCGGCGACGGAGAGCGCGACCGCGGCGGTCGAGGTACCTATGACACGGGCCGCCCTGGCGGCACGAGGGGATCTGGGCACGCTTGTCCTTAGGTGGGGAGAGCCCGAGGAGATCGGAGGTGCCCGAGACGTCGAAGAGCCTGAGGCCCGTCACGTTTACAAGCCCTGTGCCCTTCCTGTCAAAGGTTGTATCGGCGAAGGTCAAGAGTCGACGAAGAAGTGATCGGCGAACGCCATGCGCGCGGTCAAGGGGTGATCAAGAGCGGGGCATGGGCATGTGGGTCCGGCCTTCGGGCAGACGGAGCGGTGAGCGGTCCGACCGTTACGGTGGCACGCCCGCCCCGCCCACCGACCACGCAGCAACCGCTCGAACGGTTGAGCGACGCACGGTAATGGCTCAGCAAAATCCCCCGGCCTCGGAATGGGAATGCGAGCGTCGGGCGTTGCAGCACCTCGGAGGGAACCGCACGCCCTCCGTCAGGCATGCCCGCAAGCAAGGAGGAACGCCACGTGAGCCAGTACGTCAGCAGGCTCGGGCGGCGCTCCGCCGCCACGCCCGCCCGGCTGCGGCTGCACCGCAAACCCCGCCGTGTCGCCATGCTCTCCGTGCACACCTCCCCGCTCCACCAGCCCGGCACGGGCGACGCGGGCGGCATGAACGTCTACATCGTGGAGCTCGCGCAGCGCCTCGCCGCGATCAACATCGAGGTCGAGATCTTCACGCGTGCGACCACCGCCGTCCTCCCCCCGACCGTCGAACTGGCCCCCGGCGTCCTCGTCCGGCACGTCGACGCGGGCCCCTACGAAGGTCTCGCCAAGGAGGAACTCCCCGCCCAGCTCTGCGCGTTCACGCACGGCGTGATGCAGGCGTGGGCGGGCCACCGCCCCGGCTACTACGACCTCGTGCACTCGCACTACTGGCTCTCGGGCCACGTCGGCTGGCTTGCCGCCCAGCGCTGGGGCGTCCCCCTCGTGCACGCCATGCACACCATGGCCAAGGTCAAGAACGCCAACCTGGCCGACGGCGACACCCCCGAACCGGCCGCCCGCGTCATCGGCGAGACCCAGATCGTCGCCGCCGCCGACCGCCTCATCGCCAACACGGCGGAGGAGGCCGACGAACTCGTACGGCACTACGACGCCGACCCCGCCAAGGTCGCCGTGGTCCACCCCGGCGTGAACCTCGACCGCTTCCGCCCGGCCGACGGCCGCGCCGCCGCCCGCGCTCGCCTCGGGCTCCCCCAGGACGCCCTGATCCCGCTCTTCGCCGGGCGCATCCAGCCCCTGAAGGCGCCGGACGTGCTGCTGCGCGCCGTCGCGGTCCTGCTGGACGAGCGGCCCGAACTGCGCTCGAACATCGTCGTCCCCGTCGTCGGCGGCCCCAGCGGCAGCGGCCTCGCCAAGCCGGAGGGCCTGCAGAAGCTGGCCGCGCGGCTGGGCATCGCGGATGTCGTACGGTTCAGGCCGCCGGTCGGGCAGGAGCAGCTCGCGGACTGGTTCCGGGCCGCGTCCGTGCTGGTCATGCCGTCGTACAGCGAGTCGTTCGGGCTGGTCGCCATAGAGGCGCAGGCGGCCGGTACGCCGGTGCTCGCGGCCTCGGTCGGCGGCCTTCCGGTGGCCGTGCGCGACGGAGAGACTGGTTTCCTCGTCCAGGGCCACGATCCCGCGGCCTACGCGCGCGTGCTGCGCGACCTCGCCGACGACCCGCACCTCGCGCCCCGCATGGGCGAGGCCGCCGCCCGGCATGCCCAGCGCTTCGGCTGGGACACCGCGGCCGCCGCCACGGCGGACGTCTACGCGGCCGCCGCGCAGGCCCACCGCCGTCACGTACGCTCGCACCATGGGTGAGGCAACGGACCAGGACCGGGCGGCGCAGGTCATCGAGGGTTTCCTCAAGAGCGCCGAACTCGCTTGGGAGAGCCCCGAGTCGGGCACCTACGTCGTCCAACTCCCCGGCACCCGCAAGCTGTCGACGACCCTCTCCCTCATCGTCGGCCGCCACTCCCTCTCGCTCAACGCCTTCGTCATCCGCCACCCCGACGAGAACGAGACGGCCGTCCAGCGCTGGCTCCTGGAGCGCAACCTCAAGCTGTACGGCGTGAGTTACGCCGTCGACCAGCTCGGTGACGTGTACGTCACCGGCCGGCTGCCCCTCTCCGCCATCACCGAGGCCGAGATCGACCGCCTCCTCGGCCAGGTCCTGGAGGCCGCCGACGGCAGCTTCAACACCCTGCTGGAGCTGGGCTTCGCCTCCGCGATCCGCAAGGAGTACGCGTGGCGGGTGTCGCGCGGGGAGTCGACGCGGAACCTGGACGCGTTCACGCACCTGACCCAGCGGCCCACCGACTGATCTCGTACCGACCCCTTTCGTTGTGCCCGGGCATCGTGGCATGCTCACCGCCAGCACATTTCTGAACGTCGTTCATATCCATGAAGAGCCGCGTGGGAGGACGTACGTACATGAGCCGCACCCGTCTCACCAGAAGAACCCTGCTCGGAAGCACGCTGGCCCTGGCGGTCCCCCTGCCGACAGGGGCATCGCGAGGTCAAGTCCCGTCCCTCTGGCGTGAGTTCACCCGCACCCCCTTCACCCACCCGCAGATCCCGTACGTCGGGAAGGCGGGCGCGCGGCGCCACCCCCGACCCTCGCGCGTGCTGGACGTCCGTGCCTACGGCGCCGTGGCGGACGGCACGACCGACTCCGCCCCCGCGATCAACCGTGCCATCGCCGCTGCCGGTGGGGCCGGCGGTGGCACGGTTCTCATCCCGCCCGGCACCTTCCGGATCGACGACGTGATCCGCGTGGGCCACTCGAACGTGGTGGTCAGGGGCGCGGGCAGCGACCGTACGAAGCTCTATGCGACGAAGAGCCTCACCGAACTGATCGGTGTCTACGGCTCCCGCTACGGCGGTGACAAATCCTCCTGGTCCTGGGCGGGCGGCCTCATCTGGCTTGCCCCGAGCGCCCGCCTGGACTCACTGGTCGCCGCGATCAGGGCGAAGGCCTGGCCCTTCGAGGGCTGGACCGGCAACAGGCGAGACGACTGGCGGCAGTTGACGACGGTCGAGCCGGCCCGGCAGGGCTCCTGGACGGTGACGGTCGCGGACGCCTCGCACCTGAGGCCGGGCACCCTGGTCCTCCTCCGCCTCGCCGACGACCCCGGCCACACCCTCCTCCAGCACATGGCGGGCGGCGGCCCCGGCCCCGAGTCGTACTACTGGGACGACAAGACGAAACTCCTGTCCTACGTCCCCTACGAATGGCCCGTCCGCATCGCGCGCGTCCACGGCCGCGAAGTCACCCTGGAACGCCCGCTCCCTCTCGATATCCGCCCCGAATGGAATCCGCAACTCACCACCTATGTAGAGGAGTTGACGGGTTCGGGCGTCGAAGGCCTCACCCTGGAAGCAGTGGAGACCCCACAGCAACCACACCTCCTCGACAAGGGCTACAACGGAGTCGTCCTCCAATGCGCCTACGACTGCTGGCTGGACGATGTGACGGTCCGTCATGTCGACAACGGCTTCGGGCTGGTGGCCGCCTCGGCATGCACCCTGCGCGGCACGACGGTGGCGGGCCGCGGCTCCCACCACCCCTACTTCTGCCGCGAGGGCTCGCACGACAACCTCGTCGAGGACTTCACCATCGAGGAGCGCACGGCCCCGGCCCCGGCCAACACCCAGCTCCACGGCATCAACGTCGAGGGCCTGTCCTCGTACAACGTCTGGTCGCGCGGCGACATGCGCATGGGCACCTTCGACAGCCACCGCGGCCTGCCCTTCGCCAACGTCCGCACCGACATCACGGTGAACAACAACGGCCGCCACGGCGGCGACGCCAGCGCCGGCCCGCTGTTCGGCGCCCGCTTCACCCACTGGAACGTCCGTGTCACCAACGGCCGCGCCGGCCTGATGAAGATCGACCAACTGGCCCCGTACAGCGCCACGGTGGGCCTCAACACGGTCACCGAGTTCGACCAGACCGACGTCCCCGACTTCACCGGCGACCTGCACGCACGCCTTGAGCTCTACGGCACGACGGATGTCGTACGGCCGCGGAACCTGTACGAGGCGCAGCGGGAGCTGTAGGTCGGGTCGGCTCAGGTCCGCCACAGGGTGTCGTAGCCGATGAAGTCGAACATGCTAGTGCCGGGCGGGAGTTGGCGGTTCTCGCCGGTGAAGCGGTGGGCGCCGACGGATGCGGGGCGGGAGGGCTCGGAGACCCAGAGGCGCTCGAACCCGCGCTGCTCCAGCCAGGCGCAGATCTGAGGAACGAGGTCCGGGGCCTTGCGGTTGCGCGTCCATACGACCGTGCCGCCGGTCCGGCACAGTGCGGTGCAGTGGTCGAGGAGGCGTTCGACGTCGGTGTCGGTGATGTTGCCGAGCACACCGCACAGGAGGACGAGGTCGGCGGGCGCGAGGTCGGCGTACGCGTCCGTCAATGAGGCGTCCCCGGTGACGACTTCGACACGGGGGAGACCGGCGTCCCGTGCGGCTCGCGTCGCGTGGGCGACATTCCGCTCGTCCAACTCGACCAGCCGCGCACGGACTTCGGCCCGGCGGGGATGATCGGCCAGTACGCCGATGAGATCGCGGCCCTGTCCGGCGCAGAGACTGATCGCGGTGAGCGGGCCGGGCGGGGCGGTGTCGAGGGCGTGGCGGACGCGTTCCTGGACGAGGGCCAGGCGCTCGCTGAGGTAGGAGTCGGGGGAGTCGTAGGCGTCGTGCCACTCGTGCCAGTCGATGCGCTCCATGTGCGGAATCTAGCGGCGGTGCTGATCCCTGTCGCGTGAATAACGCCCCGGCGTCACCCCCACCAACTTCCGGAAATGGCGCGTGAGATGGGACTGGTCGTAGAAGCCGGTGGCGGCCGCGACCTCGCCGGGCGGGAGGCCGTCGAGGAGGAGCCGGCGGGCGCGGTCGACGCGGCGGGACATCAGGTACTGGTGCGGCGCGATGCCGTACGCACCGCTGAACGCCCGTACCAGATGGGCGGGATGGGCGTGCACCAGCCGCGCGGCCTCGTCGAGGGCGATGCCTTCCGTGACGCGCTCGTCGAGGAGTTCGCGGAGGGTGCGGGCGAGGGCGGGGTCACCGGCGGGGGCGGGGGCGGACGGCCGTAGATGGGCGTGCAGTCGTTCGGCGATGAGGGTGAGGCGGCTCTCGGCCTCCAGTTCGTCGCCGGGATGGTCGAGCGCGGTGTGCAACTGCCCCACCCGCAGCCGGAGTTCGGGGTCACGGAGGTCGGGCCGGTCGACGGCGGAACCGATCAGGCCGTCCGGGAGGTGGGTGCCGTCGAGATAGAGGACGCGCTTGCGGAAGCCGTGCGGGGTGGCGGGGGAGCCGTTGTGCGGGACGTGCGGCGGGAGCAGGGAGACCGTGTCGTGCGGGGTGCCGTGCTCATGCCGGTCGAGGTCGTACCGTACGGCCCCGTCGTCGACGATCAGCAGCGTCCAGGCGTCGTGCACGTGCATGGGGTACGCGTACTCGGTGAAGTGGGCGTGGAAGACCTCGACGACACCGGGGATGCGGGGCCGCCACGCGGAGACCTCCTGCTGGGGGCGAGGTGGGCCGGTTTGCGGGGCCATGCAAAGAACGTACAAGACGGGGGCGCGGGGCGGTCGGCAGTCTCGATCCATGAGCACTGACATCACGGGCGAACCGATCCGCTTCGACACCAAGATCGCTGTCCTGCTGCGCGAGGACCTTGAGCCCTGGCAGCGCCTGAACGTCACGTCCTTCCTGGTCAGCGGCCTGGGCACGCAGGTTCCCGAGGTGATCGGGGAGCCGTACGAGGACGCGGACGGGGTGCGGTACCTGCCGATGTTCCGGCAGCCGGTGGTGGTTCTGGAGGCCACGAAGGAGACGCTGACGGCGGCCCACGCGCGTTCCCTGTCCCGCGCCCTGCCGCGCGCGATCTTCACGTCCGACCTCTTCGGTACCGGCAATGACCGGGACAACCGCGCGGCTGTGCGGGCCGTGGCCACGGCTGAGCTGGATGTGGTGGGGCTGGCGGTGTATGGGCCGCGGAACGGGGTGGACAAGGTGGTGAAGGGGGCGCGGATGCACCCGTGACCGCGGCTACGACCGAATCTGCACAGCGGCTGCGCAATCGTGGGGCGAGTGGGTGCTGTTGGTGCGGAGTTGTCCGGTTCGGCTCGGCGGCGGCACCGTCTGTGGACTCTCTGTGCGGCGCCGTGTGTAGAGAAGCCGGCCCCAACTCGTGTGCGTGTCCACACGGTTCGGCCGCCGATCCACTCAACTGCCTGTCGGGAACAGGGACGGAGTGGATGCCCGGCACGTGGCGTGGTTTGATCCTGCGCACCGCGGCCCACCGCCTGCCCCCCAGCGGAGCCGCTCTCCCCCAAGTGCACCACGTGCACCATCCGTGATCCACGCGAAGGGCAGTCTCCTCATGAACTCCGCTCCCCAGGTTCAGACCCTTGAGATCTCCGACGCCGAGCTCGACACCGTCTCGGGTGGCCTGAGCCCGCAGATCGGCCTCACCGCCGGCGACACCTCGATCACCAGCGCGGACGTCCTGACGCAGGTCGCCTCGGTCAAGGACCTGGCCCTGGGCACCGTCGCCCAGCTTCCCCAGGTCAGCGTGACCGTCGGCATCTGAATCAGCGGGCGTCCGACCGCTTGCGCCGACAAGCCCTCCACCTGCGGTTCGCCGCTGGTGGAGGGCTTGCTGCCATGATCAGGCCGCCGTGACGTCCGCCTCCGCGCCGACCACCGCCGGCTCCGCCTCCGCCGTAGCCCTCGCCGGCTGCCCGTCCGACATCCGTCGCATCAGCACCCCATACCCCACCGCCGCCCCCATCCCCACGACCGCGCACATCCCCCACAGCCACTTCGCCCCGAACCGGTCGATGACGAAACCGGACATGAGGGGGGCCACCAGGGCGGCGACCGCCCAGGACAGGGTGTACATGCCCTGGTAGCGGCCGCGCCCGTGGATCGGTGAGAGGCGGACGACCAGCCCGGTCTGTGTGGGCGCGTTGATCATCTCGCCGAGGGTCCACACGCACACCGTGAGGGCGAAGACGCCGACCGAGCCGGCGAACGCGGTGAGCCCGAAGCCGTAGCCCGCGAGGAGTGAGGAGACGACCAGCAGGCGCTTGGCGTCGCGGTGTTCGATGAGACGGGTGACCGGGATCTGGAGGGCGACGATGAGGAAGCCGTTGACGGCGATCGCGGTGCCGTAGTCGGCGGGTGTGAACCCTGCCTGGCCCATCGCGACCGGCAGTCCGACCGAGCCCTGCTGGAAGACGACGGCGACGAGGAAGGACAGCCCGACGACACTCATGAACCGCGCGTCGCGCAGTACGGTCCCGAGCCCGACCGCGTCCGCGGCCCTCTCCCCGTCGTCATTCGTGACGACGGCGGGCCGTGACTCGGGCAGCTTCAGGAAGACGACGACCGCGCAGACCGCCGTCATCCCCGCCTCCAGCAGGAACCCGGCGCGGTAGCTGACCTCGGCGATGAACCCGGCGGCCATGGACGAGACGGCGAAGCCGAGGTTGATGGCCCAGTAGTTGAGCGAGAACGCGCGGACCCGGTCCTCGGGCCGCACGATGTCGGCCATCATCGCCTGCACGGCCGGGCGGGAGGCGTTGCTCGCCATCCCGACGAGGAAGGCGACGCCGGCGATGGCGACGGGGTCGTGCATGAAGCCGAGCAGGGCCACGGCCGCGGCGGTCGACGACTGGGCGAAGAGCAGGGTGGGCCGCCGGCCCAGCCGGTCGGTCATCACACCCGAACCGATCGAGGAGACGACCCCGCCGAGCCCGTGCAGCGAGGCGACGAGACCGGCGTAGGTCGCGGAGTAGCCGCGGTCGAGGGTCAGGTACAGGGCCATGAAGGTGGAGACGAACGCCCCGAGCCGGTTGACGAGGGTGCTGGTCCACAGCCACCAGAACTCGCGGGGCAGACCGGAGACGGATTCCCGGGCGGCGCGTCTCAGGGCGGCGAGTGACATGGATCGTTCCCCCACGGTCGGACGGCAGGCATGTAAGCGGCTACGGCCGCGAGCACAACTTACGAACGCGGGGCCCGGGCGGACCACTCAATTAACAGATGCCGTCAACTGTCGGACCGGGAGGCGGGCGCCAGGCCATGGCCCGAATGCGTGGATTACGCTCTGGGGCATGGCCGACGCACCGTACAAGCTGATCCTCCTCCGCCACGGCGAGAGCGAGTGGAACGCGAAGAACCTGTTCACCGGCTGGGTGGACGTCAACCTGAACGAGAAGGGCGAGAAGGAGGCAGTCCGCGGTGGCGAACTCCTGAAGGACGCCGATCTCCTCCCCGACGTGGTCCACACGTCCCTCCAGAAGCGAGCGATCCGCACGGCGCAGCTCGCGCTGGAGTCGGCGGACCGCCACTGGATCCCGGTCCACCGCTCGTGGCGCCTGAACGAGCGCCACTACGGCGCCCTCCAGGGCAAGGACAAGGCGCAGACCCTCGCGGAGTTCGGCGAGGAGCAGTTCATGCTGTGGCGCCGTTCCTACGACACCCCGCCCCCGCCCCTTGAGGACGGCACGGAGTTCTCCCAGTCGGACGACCCGCGCTACGCGACGATCCCCCCGGAGCTCCGCCCCCGCACGGAGTGCCTGAAGGACGTCGTCGTCCGGATGCTCCCCTACTGGTACGACGGCATCGTCCCCGACCTCCTCGCGGGCCGCACCGTCCTGGTAGCAGCCCACGGCAACAGCCTCCGCGCCCTCGTCAAGCACCTCGACGGCATCTCCGACGCCGACATCGCGGGCCTGAACATCCCGACGGGCATCCCCCTGTCCTACGAACTCGACGCGTCCTTCAAGCCGCTCAAGCCGGGCGGGACGTACCTCGACCCCGACGCGGCTGCGGCTGCGATCGAGGCGGTCAAGAATCAGGGCAAGAAGAAGTAGGCGGCACCCTTTACGCCCCCTGTCCGCGGCTTCCTCGCGGGCAGGGGGCGTGTTGTCGTTGTGGTGGCCGGTTGATCGGGCCGTCCTACAACGCCCTTGCCCCGGGACTGCTGGGCAAGCAGCCCCATCCCTGTCACGATCAAGTAGTTGGATCGAAGGGGGCGGCTGTGGTGCTGTGGCTTATGGACTGGTCCGTGGTCGTGATGGGGTGTGCGCTGGTCCTTGTGGGGATCGGTGGTCGGTGGTGGGAGCGGGGTGGGCGGCGTAAGGGGACCGCTGGTTCTGATCAGGGCGTGCGGTTCTTCTGGGCGTGGCTGCCGCTTCTCCTCGGCCTGGGGATGATCGGCGGCAATCTGCCGCGCCTGCTGCACGCGCCCCACGCCGTCGTCATGGTCATGGACACCCTCAACCTCGGGTTGGCGGTCACCACGGTGGTCCTGACCCTCCGCGCGGGGCGGCACTTCTTTCGGGCACGCGGTCTACGCACCCTGGAATGACGCCGGTTGGACCTGATCCGGCCGACCGAACGCATATCGAGGATCACCCCCCCGACTCACCGTGTTCGACGTCGGACCAGCGGGCGCCGGTGCTGTCGCGGGTCGCGCGCGCGACGAGGTCCGTGACGAGGACGTGGGCGAAGTCGTACGCGTCCCCGGTCTGTTCGGCGATCCGGTCGCAGGCCAGGGCCAGGACTCCCGCCGTACCGCAGCAGCGGCCGTTGTTGTCCCAGAAGCCGGGGTGTTGTCGGTGGGGGAGGGCCGTGATGTCGCGGAGGGTACGGAAGACCTGGGCAGCGTGCCGTGTGAGATGTGGTGCAGACGGGCGTCGATGCCCGGGCGGTGGGCTCAGCGGACGCCCGCCGGAGTCCGCTCCGCCGTCCGCAGATACCGCTCCACGGCGAGGACGGCCGACTCGGCGTCGCCGGCCAGGAGTGCGCCGAGACTGATCCCCGCGTTGCCGCCCATCAGCTCGAACAGCTCGCCCCGGCGGGTTCCACGGAAGCGCCACCGGACCAGTCGTAGAGCACTGTCGGCCGCGGCGCCTGCGGACGTGTCGTCGAGTTGGTCGTGAAGTGACCGCAGGGCGAGGGCCGTTCCGATGCGGCCGAAGTAGGGGGAATCGTCGGTGAGTTCGGCGGCGGAGTCGGTGAGGGCGCGGCCCGCGCGCACAGCCATGTCGGCGTAGGAGTCGTCATCGAAGTGCCGCCATGCCTCCAGGAGTACGGGGTCGATTCCGGCCGTACCGCTGTGGAGCGAGGTGTTGAGTTCGGCGTCCGAAGGTCTGGTCGGCGTCGACCGTGACTTCGGGTGCCGTCATGGCCCACTGTCGCATGATTGTTGTCATTACGTGCATACAGCAGGTGATCGCACTGAGAGGATGAACGGCACGTTGCACGCACTCTCGGGGGGAAGAGCACCCATGGCGAACCAGTACCCCGGACCACCTCCGGAACAGCCGCCCGGCCAGCCGTCCGACCAGCCGTTCGGGAAGAACCCGTACACGGGCCCGCCCGCAGGGCCGCCCACCGTCCCGCCCACGGTTCCGCCCACCGGCGGCCCGTACGGCGAGAGCGGCTACGGCTATCCCGCGCAGCCCAACTACGGCTACCCGCAAGCCGTACCGCCGCAGCCGCAGTCCCAGCCGCAGCAACCCCCGCTCGGCGGGCCGATGTTCACCCTCGGGGACATCGCGGTCAACGGTGACACGATCGTGAGCCCGGCCGGGCCGATGCCGCTCAGGGGCGCGATCTGGACGGCCACCGACATGTCGCGCACGGAGGAGCGGATCCCGCCGTACGCGATCGTGCTCGCGATCGTCTTCTTCCTGCTCTGTTTCGTCGGGCTGCTGTTCCTCCTGATGAAGGAGCGCGTCACCACCGGCTTCGTGCAGGTCAGCGTCAACAGCGGCGGCCGGCACCACTCCACGATGGTCCCGGTACAGTCCCGCGACCAGGTCTTCCACATCCTGAACCAGGTCTCGTACGCCCAGTCGATCAGCATGTGAGCAGCGGGAACAGGCGAACGGCGGCCCGGGTACGGAACCCGGGCCGCCGTAGACGCGATGTACGAACTCAGTGCCGTCGGCTCGCCTTCGCCAGCGCCGGTACGAAGCGCAGCGCGTCCACCGTGCCCACGCCCGTCGCCATGTCATAGCCGTCGACGGCGGTGTAACCGGTCACGCCCGCATACGAGTTGTTCGTGCCGTCGTTGACGTCGACGATGCCGTTGCGGGCGGCGCCGTGCCTCGCCAGCGCGTACAGCGCCTCGTTGATGTTGCCCACGCGGTGGCCCGCCGCCTGGTCGGCGAGGGCGACGATGCCCGAGAAGAGGGGGCTGGCCTCGCTCGTGCCGCCGTAGACGTCCCAGCCGATCGCGGTCGGGTCGAAGCTGGAGTACGTCCAGGCACCGCCGTTGACCGCGGCCGCCATCGACACGTCAGGGGTGGCGCGTTGGGCGCCGACGACGCTCTTCACGCCGTTCTGGAACGACGGGCGGGAGAACACGTGGGACTGGCCGCCGCCGCCCGCGCCGTAGTCGTTGTAGACGCTGTCCGGGGTGACGCGGTCGCCCTTGTCGTCCAGGTGGAGCTGGGTGCCGCCGATCGAGGTCACCAACGGGTCCGAAGAAGGCCAGGAGTTGACCGGCTTGTCGTAGAAGGCCGAGCCGTCCGCGTTGTAGTCGGTGGCGCCGCCGTCGCCGGAGGAGGCGAGGACGGTGACGTGCTTGCGGTTGGCGTCCTGGAAGGCGTAGCGCAGCTTCTTGATGCTGGAGAAGTCGCCCTCGTCGAAGCCGGGGAAGGTGTTCTCGGTGGCGCCGAAGCTCTGGGTGATGACGTCGCCGACGCCGTGGTCGATCAGGTATTTCTCGGCGTCCATCATCTCCGGCAGACCGGTGACGCCCTCGGTCTCGGCGACCGCCGTCTCCACCAGCACGATCTTCGCGTCGGGCGCGACCGCGTGGGCCATCTCGACGTCGAGGGTGCTCTCGCCCGCCCAGCCGGTCATGTCCGCGTTCTTCGGGTCGAAGACGGGGACGTTCCCCCACTTGACCACGTTGACCTTGGTGCTGTGCATCCCGAACTGCTTGCTGTAGACGTCGAGATCGTGCTGGATCGTCGGCGAGCCGAACGAGTCGACGATGACGATCGTCCGCCCCTTGCCCGTAATCCCCTTCTTGTAAAGGGAGTTGAGGTTGTACGCGGTGCGGTACTGGAGCGGGTTGTAGCAGGCGATCTGCCACTTGGCCTCGCACTCCGCGCTGGTGAGCGGGCTGGGCACGTCTCGGGCGAGGGTGTGTCCGGTGATGGCCGGGACGGCCTTCGTCCGCGCTACGGCGGCGGGCGCGGCGTCGACGACACCGGCCAGCGGGGCGGTCGCGAGTGCGGCGGCGGCGAGGGTGGCGGTGGCGGCCGTGGACGCCGCGAGGCCACGTCTGGTACGGGCTATGTGCATGAATCCCCCCTGGGTGATTCCGAGTTGCACGCGAGGACGCGATGGTCTGCGTGCATCTCACCCAGTGAGACATGCACAGGACAAGTCTATTGAACTGTCGATGCCGAACCTTTTGCCCAACCAGCACTCAATGATCGAACGGGCCGGGCCTTCGGCCGCTCACGGCAACCATGGAGCGCCCCACCCGATCGAGGGTGGGGCCGGCTCCTCTTCTGGCACGGCGTCAGACCGAGTACGGCACCGCGTGCACCTCGTCCGCCCGGTGGCCCGCGAGTTCGTGCACGCGCTGGACTGCTTCGGGCGACGGGGCCTCCGACAGGCAGTAGACGGTTCCGGATTCGGGGTCCGCCCAGGCCCGCTCGAAGTGGACGCCCTCGTCCCTCTCCACGGCCAGATCCGCCTTGTGGGCCTCCCTCAACTGGTCGGCCGTGATGCCCTTCATTCCGTGGTGTACGTCCATGTACTGAGCCATGGCCGCGCACCTCCTTCCGTGCGCTCGCCCGCTCTCACTTCTTCCTCTTTCATGCTGCGCCCGTTCGCCGTCGGCGGCTACCACTGGAGTCGTGGTCCTTGGCGGGCACCACCCCTTGCGTACGGCGGAGGGGCCCGGGCGCTTGCCGCGCCGGGGCCCCTCTCATGGCATCACGTGTCCGTCAGCCGCACTGGCACGGATTGCCGGACTGGCATCCGCACCCGCAGCCCGAGCCACAGCCGCAGGCGCCGAAGAGCGGAAGGCTCTTGATCTCGGCGGGCTGCTGCGTCTCGCGCTCCTGCGTCGGGTCGGGGGTCGTACCGGGGGATTCGGCCATGGGTCCTCCTGGAGGCTCGTGCCTGCCCCCATTGGATGCCCACTCCGCCAGGCGCATCAACGGCGCATGGAGGCTTCCACCGCGATCCCCTCGCCCGGAGACCTGAACCCCGCCCGAGGACAACCGAACACAAGCCCCCGCCCCACCGCCGGAGGCCTACGCGCCCTCAGCCCCCGTGACCGGCTGGATGTCCGGCTGCAGTTCGTCCGCGTGTTCGCCCGTCACCAGGAACACCACGCGCTTGGCGACCGACACCGCGTGGTCGGCGAAGCGCTCGTAGTAGCGGCCGAGCAGGGTCACGTCGACCGCGGTCTCGATGCCGTGCTTCCACTTGTCGTCCAGCAGGTGCTGGAAGAGCGTGCGGTGGAGGAGGTCCATGGCGTCGTCGTCCGCCTCCAGCTGGAGGGCGAGGTCGACGTCCTTCGTGATGATGACCTCGGCCGCCTTGGCCATCAGGCGCTGGGCGAGCTGGCCCATCTCCAGGATGGTCGCGTGCAGGTCGTGCGGGACCGCGTGCTCCGGGAAGCGCAGCCGGGCCAGCTTCGCCACGTGCTGGGCGAGGTCGCCGGACCGCTCCAGGTCGGCCGACATGCGCAGGGATGTCACGACGATGCGCAGGTCCGTCGCCACCGGCTGCTGGCGGGCCAGCAGGGCTATGGCCCGGGCCTCCAGGTCGTGCTGGAGGTCGTCGACCTTCTTGTCGGCCTCGATGACGCTCTCGGCCAGCTTCAGGTCGGAGTCCAGGATGGCCGTCGTGGCGCGTCCGATCGCCGACCCGACCAGCCGGGCCATCTCCACCAGACCGTCGCCGATCGAGTCAAGTTCCTCGTGGTACGCGTCCCGCATCAGGGTTCCCTCTCCTACGTTTGCTTCGTGGGCTCAGGTGGCCCGGCCTGTCGGTGTGACTGAAAGGCCTGTCCGTGTGACTTAAATCCGGCCCTTCCACCCCACGCTCCCACGTTCCCGCTCCTACGCGACTGTTTCCGCCAACCCAAATGAATCAATACTGGCTCCAAGGTGAACTCTGGGCGACGAGTGTTCGAGGTCGCCCTCCGATGGCTGTGGCCAGGAGGTATCCCATGCCTAACCTGGGAGCATGGACGTGAACGCGGCGGTCGCCGCAGCGGCAGCGATCGCCGGGGTACTCACCGGTGTCATCGCCATGCTGGCGTTCCGCTGGAGCGAACGCGACCAGAAGCGACCGACCAGGACCTCCCTGCATACGGATCCGGTGCTTCCGCCCGGCGTGGACACCGTGCTCTCGGTGCTCCGCTCCTCGGCCGTCGTTCTCGACGAGGCGGACGCCGTGGTCAAGGCCAGCTCGGCGGCGTACGCCCTCGGACTGGTCCGCGGCGGAAAGCTCTCCGTCGACCCGATGCTCCAGATGGCCCGGGACACCCGGCGCGACGGCGAGATACGCCAGGTCGAACTGGATCTGCCCAGGCGGGGCACCGGACGCGGCGAGGCACTCGCCGTGTCCGCACGTGTGGCCCCCCTCGGCTCCCGGCTCGTCCTGCTCCTCGTGGAGGACCTCACCGAGGCCCGCCGTATCGAGGCCGTACGACGAGACTTCGTGGCGAACGTCAGCCACGAACTGAAGACCCCGGTCGGCGCGCTCTCCCTCCTGTCGGAGGCGGTCATGGACGCCTCCGACGATCCTGAGGCGGTGGAGCGTTTCGCCGGCCGGATGCAGATCGAGGCCACGCGCCTGACCAATCTCGTGCAGGAACTCATCGACCTGTCACGGGTCCAGAACGACGACCCGCTCGAAGACGCCGAACCCGTCCGCGTCGACGAACTGGTCGCCGAGGCCATCGACCGCTGCCGGCACCAGGCCGGCGCCAAGCAGATCACCATGGCCGCCGGCGGCACCGCCGACCTGCACGTCTGGGGCAACCGGGGCCAACTGGCCGCCGCCCTCGGCAACCTGGTCGAGAACGCCGTCAACTACTCGCCCGCCCGAACCCGAGTCGGCATAGCCGCCCGTCGGCTCACCGCCGCCGGCGGCGACCACATCGAGGTCGCCGTGACCGACCAGGGCATCGGGATCTCCGAGAAGGACAAGGAGCGCGTGTTCGAGCGCTTCTACCGTGTCGACCCGGCCCGCTCGCGGGCCACCGGCGGTACGGGTCTCGGGCTGGCGATCGTCAAGCACGTGGCCGCCTCGCACGGCGGGGAGGTCACGGTGTGGAGTTCCGAGGGACAGGGCTCCACGTTCACCCTGAGGCTGCCGGAGGCGGGTGCGGCCCGCGACCGCGCTCACCAGCACCCCGACCTCGACGACGAGGTCGAGGGGTCCCCTGATCCATCCCCGTACGAACCGCTTCCCGCCCCGGAGGTCCTTCCGTGACCCGAGTGCTCGTCGTCGAGGACGAGGAGTCCTTCTCCGACGCCCTGTCGTACATGCTCCGCAAGGAGGGCTTCGAGGTCGCCATCGCGACCACCGGGCCCGACGGACTCGACGAGTTCGAGCGCAACGGCGCCGACCTCGTCCTGCTCGACCTGATGCTGCCGGGCCTGCCCGGCACCGAGGTCTGCCGCCAACTGCGCGGTCGTTCCAACGTCCCCGTCATCATGGTGACGGCCAAGGACAGCGAGATCGACAAGGTCGTAGGCCTGGAAATAGGAGCCGATGACTACGTCACCAAGCCCTTCTCGTCCCGCGAACTGGTCGCCCGTATCCGGGCCGTCCTGCGCCGCCGCGGCGAGCCCGAGGAGGTCACCCCGGCAGCCCTCGAAGCCGGTCCGGTCCGCATGGACGTGGATCGCCACGTGGTCACGGTCTCCGGCTCCAAGGTCGACCTGCCCCTCAAGGAATTCGACCTGCTGGAGATGCTCCTGCGCAACGCGGGCCGCGTACTGACCCGCATGCAGCTCATCGACCGGGTCTGGGGCGCCGACTACGTGGGCGACACCAAGACCCTCGACGTCCACGTCAAGCGCCTGCGCGCGAAGATCGAGCCGGATCCGGGGGCGCCCAGGTATCTGGTGACGGTGCGGGGTCTTGGCTACAAGTTCGAGCCGTAAACCGGCACCACCGCATCACCTGCTTTACGACTGCTCTACGACGACGGGCGGGACCTCCGTGTGAGGTCC
>NZ_JBEXDX010000026.1:0-121615 GCF_040605995.1 Streptomyces sp. NPDC005492 | reverse complement strand
GGGTTGGGGGGGGCCACCCACCGCGGGGGCCACGCCCCCTCACTCGCGTCCTGCCGGTCAGCCCTTCTGCGGAGACGGCTTGCGCGGGGCCGGCCGCAGCGCCGCCGCCCGCGCCGTCACCGACGTCCACCAGGCCGACAGCGCCCACACCACCCGGACGGTCGAGCGCGGGAGGGCCACCGCGCGCACCCGCGTGCCACGTCCTGCCGTGTCCTGGAACCCGACGACCACCCGGCGGACGTCCTTCGCGAGCCCGGCTGTCATCCTGGGCCGGGGCGCGTACAGGACCTGCTCCACGGCGTCCGCCACCCGGTGCACCGCGGCGGCGGTCGGCGGATCGAGATGCCCGAGTGCCACGATCCGGGCGGCCGCCTTGCGCGGGGTCAGCGAATCGTCCGGCGAGATCCCGAAGTCCCAGGCGGTATCGGTCAGTTCCTCCCAGACGGCCAGGGTGTGGATCGCCGCCTCCGCCTCCGTACGTCCGTGCGCGCCCAGCCGTACGGATCGCGTCCGGGTCCGCCACAGCATCGGAGCGAACGGGAGGGACAGCAGCAGGAGCGCGACCAGCGCCAGCCCCGCCCACTCCAGGTACTTCCCGAGGCCGTCGTCTCCGCCGCCCGCCGCGACGGCCGGGGCCTGGCTCGCGCAGCCGTCCAGCTTCCGCAACTGGGCCGTGCAGCTCTCGCTCGCCGAGGGGGCGGCGGAGGGCGCCGTGCTCGCCGAGGCCGAGGGGAGGGTCGGGTCCGGGATGCCGCTGTCGGGCGTCGTCGACTGGGTGTACGAGGGCACCGAGCCGCGGTTGGGGGTCGGCTCGAAGCGGGTCCAGCCGATGCCCTCGAAGTACAGCTCGGGCCAGGCGTGCGCGTCCTTCAGGCCCACCGACACCGTGCCGTCCGCCTCCGGGGTGCCCGGCGCGAAGCCCACCGCGACCCGGGCCGGAATGCCCAGCGTGCGGGCCATCGCCGCCATAGCGAACGAGAAGTGGACGCAGAAGCCCTGCTTCTCCTTCAGGAACTTGGCGATCGCGTCGCGGCCGGTGCCGACGTCCACCTGGGTGTCGTACTGGAAGCCGCCGGTCACCGCGAAGTAGTCCTGGAGCTTGACCGCCTGCTCGTAGTGACTGGTCGCACCCGCGGTGACCTGCTGGGCGGTCTTGGCCACCACCGCCGGCAGGGACTTCGGCACCTTCGTGTACTGGTCCCTCAGCGTTTTCGACGGCTCCGGCGCCGTGGCCAACTGGTCCGCGGTGGGCTGCACGTCCAGGCTCTTGACGTCGTAGGTCACCCCGCGCGTGTTCTGCCCGTGATCGCCGACGATGGTCATGCCCACGGGCTCGTAGCGCCAACTGCCGTCGATGCTCACGCCGCTGGGCGGGTACGGCATGGGCAGCCAGTCCTGGGCGTACCAGTTCGCGGCCGAGATCCGGGTCTTGATCTCCGAGCGCTTGATGTCGGCGCCGAGACCCGTCGGGGTGGGGAAGGTGCTCGGCACACTCTCGATGTGCCGCTGCGAGGGCTTCCAGGTGGTGCCGTCGAAGTCGTCCAGGGACACGATCCGCAGATACATGTCCGAGATGTCGTTCGTGTTGGTGCGCAGGGACAGGACCTGGCGGTTCTCGTCCACGTTCAGGCTGTCCCGCAGCGAGACCAGCGGGTTCACCGCGGAGATCGTCCCGCCGCTCCCGGTGCCCGAGCCCACTCCGGTGCCGGCGGCGTCCAGCAGGCCGCCCGAGATCGTGGGCAGCGGCAGCAGGGCGATGGCCATCGCGACCGCACCGATCCGCCGCCCGGTGCGCACCGGGGCGAGCGGGCCCGGGGACTCCGACCCCGGGGTGGTGCGCGGCGCCCCGCCGAACACCCGGCCCCACTGGGCCAGCCGGTCCCGGCCCTCGGACAGGAGCAGCAGGAGATAGCCCGCGGCGGCGAGCAGGAACCACAGCCAGTCGGCGTTGCTGTCGGACAGCCCGGCGGCGACCGAGTACAGCGCGAGCAGCGGCAGTCCGGCCGGGGCCGCGCTGCGGAAGGTGACCGCGAGGGCGTCCACCGCGAGGCCGATGATCAGGACACCGCCGATGATCATCAGCCGTATGCCGTCGTGCAGCGGTGCCGGGATCGCGTACCGGGAGACGTCGTCGGAGCCCTGTTGCAGCAGGTCGGCGAAGTGCTGGAAGGCCTGGGGGCCCGGGACGATCCCGGCGAGGGCCTGCTCGCGGGCGAAGACCAGGGTCAGCATCAGCAGGGTGACCAGGGCCTGCGCCGCGACGGTCAGCGGCCGGGCCAGCGGGACCCGCCGGGTCGCCGCGCCCACCCCGGTCTGGATCGCCAGCAGGAAGGCGGCCTGGAAGATCCAGATCGCCGGGGAGACCAGGGGGATCAGGGCGCAGGATGCCATCAACGTGGCGGCCCAGGCCCACAGCGCCATGCGTGCCCGCCCGCTCACGCCCATCCCTCCCCGAGGCCGGCCGCGGTGATGCCGTTCCGCTCCTGGTCGGCCCGCTGCCACAGCTCGGTCAGGGACGCGCCGCGCGGCACGCCCACGGCGGTCCAGCCCGCGTCACGGAGCATCCGCAGCCGCTCGTCGGACTGTTCGTCGGCACCGGGTACGTCGGTCGGCTCGCGTACCCAGCCTTCGCTGTCCAGCACGAAGGCGAGGGCGCCCCCGCTGCGCTGCCGCATCCGGGCGACGACCGCCGCCTGTTCCTCGTCGAGGTCGCCGAAGAAGGCCACCAGCAGCCCTTCGTTTCCGCCGCGCAGGACGTCGTAGGCCCGGGACAGGCCCGAGCCGTCCGAGTGGTCGATCACCGCGAGGGTGTCCATCATCAGCCCGGCCGCGTCCGCCGACTCCTGGCTCGCGCCCGCGAACCCGTCGGCGTCCTGGCCCGGCACCGAGTTGCCGGTGTCGCTCAACAGCCGTACGGAGAAGCCCCGTTCCAGCATGTGCACCAGGACGGAGGCGGCGCCGGAGACGGCCCACTCGAAGGCCGAGTCGGGGCCCTGGCCGGCGAAGGCGATGCCCCGGGTGTCGAGGAGCACCGTGCAGCGGGCGCGCTGGGGCTGCTCCTCGCGGCGCACCATCAGCTCGCCGTAGCGCGCGGTGGAGCGCCAGTGCACGCGGCGCAGGTCGTCGCCGTAGCGGTAGCCGCGCGGGATCACGTCGTCCTCGCCGGCCAGGGCCAGTGAGCGGTTGCGTCCGTCGCCGTATCCCTTGGCCTCGCCGCTGAGGCGGACCGGGGGGAGGGCCTCCACGCGCGGGATGACCGTCAGGGTGTCGAAGGTCGAGAAGGAGCGGGTCAGTTCGCACATCCCGAAGGGGTCCGTCAGGCGCAGTTGCAGCGGGCCCAGGGGGTAGCGGCCGCGCAGGTCGGAGCGGACCCGATAGGACACCTCGCGGCGGCCGCCCGCCTCGACCCGGTCCAGGACGAAGCGGGGGCGCGGGCCGAGCACGTACGGCACCCGGTCCTGGAGCATCAGCAGGCCGGTGGGCAGCCGCGACACATTGTCCATCCGCAGATGGACGCGGGCCTCGCTGCCGGCCGGCACGCGCGCGGGGGAGAGCCGACGGCTGCCGGCGACCCGGTAACGGGTGCGGTAGAGCACGGTCGCGCAGACCAGCGGCAGCACGGCCAGCAGCAGCCCGACCCGGAGCAGATCTCCCTGCCCCAGGACGTACGCGCAGACGGCGGCGGCGATACCGGCGGCCAGGAAGGAACGCCCGCGGGTGGTCAGCCCGGCCAGGGCCGTGCGGACCCCGCCCTTCTCGTCCCGCTCGGGTTCCGGGTGGCCCGGTCCCCCCGGGGTCATCACAGCCTCCGGGGCGGCTGCTCGCCGTAGGACGGTGTGCCGCGGCCCATGCCGAAGCCGCTCTGCTGCGGGGGCGCCGCGGGCACGGGGGTGCTCTGGAGGATCTCCTGGACGACCTGCTCCGCCGTACGGCGGTTGAGCTGGGCCTGCGCGGTGGGCAGCAGGCGGTGGGCCAGGACCGCGACCGCGAGCGCCTGGATGTCGTCCGGCAGCGCGTACTCACGGCCGCTAAGTGCGGCGGATGCCTTCGCCGCGCGCAGCAGGTGCAGCGTCGCGCGCGGGGAGGCGCCGAGTCTGAGGTCCGGGTGGTTGCGGGTGGCGGAGACCAGGTCCACCGCGTACCTGCGCACCGGGTCGGCGACATGGACGCCGCGGACCGCCTCGACCAGCTTGACGATGTCGTGCGCGTGGGCCACGGGCTGGAGGTCGTCCAGCGGGCTCACCCCGCCGTGGATGTCCAGCATCTGCAACTCGGCCTCCGCGCTGGGATAGCCGATGGAGACCCGGGCCATGAAGCGGTCGCGCTGGGCCTCGGGCAGCGGATAGGTGCCCTCCATCTCGACCGGGTTCTGCGTGGCGACCACCATGAAGGGGCTGGGCAGTTCGTAGGTCTGGCCGTCGATGGTGACCTGGCGCTCCTCCATGGACTCCAGGAGCGCGGACTGGGTCTTCGGTGAGGCGCGGTTGATCTCGTCGCCGATCACGATCTGCGCGAAGATGGCGCCCGGTTTGAACTCGAAGTCCCGCTGCTGCTGGTCCCAGATGGACACACCGGTGATGTCCGAGGGCAGCAGGTCGGGTGTGAACTGGATTCGCCGCACCGAACAGTCGATCGACCGCGCCAGCGCCTTGGCCAGCATTGTCTTGCCCACACCCGGAACGTCCTCGATCAGAAGATGTCCCTCGGCGAGCAGCACGGTCAGCGAAAGCCGTACGACCTCGGGCTTGCCTTCGATCACTCCTTCCACCGAACTGCGGACCCGCTCCACAGTGGCGGTCAGATCTGTAAGGCTCGCTCGATCGTCATAGGTCGTCACCCGGCCCTCCTCGGCCCGTTCTTTCCATGGGCCGACGCCTGTGATGCGGACCGGCCCACCCCGAAACACGGACACCACGCGGGAAAAGTTCCGCGCGACGCCACACCCGCATTCTTGTTGCCGTTACCGGTTCGTGTCACTCGCCTGTGGACAACTGCCTTCGCTTTGTCGGGTCTTACGACCTTTTGAGCGGTCCGAGCGGTGATGTTTTCGGGGCGGGCGGGCGCGTCAGGCGGGGTCGATCTCGCGCAGCAGACCCGACTTCACGTCGAAGACGAAGCCGCGCACATCATCAGTGTGCAGCAGGAACGGCGAGGTGCGCACACGCTGCATGGACTGGCGTACGTCCTGCTCCACGTCCCGGAAGGCCTCCACCGCCCAGGCGGGGCGCTGGCCGACCTCCATCTCCAGGTCGTGCCGGAACTCCTCGGTGAGGGACTCCAGGCCGCAGCCGGTGTGGTGGATGAGCACGACGCTGCGGGTGCCCAGCGCCCGCTGGCTGATGGTGAGGGAACGGATGACGTCGTCGGTCACGACACCGCCCGCGTTGCGGATGGTGTGGCAGTCGCCGAGCTGGAGGCCGAGCGCCGCGTGCAGGTCGAGGCGGGCGTCCATGCAGGCCACCACGGCCACCTGGAGGACTGGACGGGCGTCCATCCCCGGATCGGTGAACGCGGCGGCGTACTGGCCGTTCGCCTCGACCAGGCGGTCGGTGACGCTCCCGTCGGCAACTATGGCGCCTTCGGACTCTGTGGGTACGGATGCGGAGGTCGTCATACCTATGACGGTACTGGTCACCGGCCGTTCGGTCGCGGTAGGGGAAGGGAAAAAGAGCGTCATTGCGTCCTCTTGTGAGGTAACCCACAAGGGTGGCGGAGGCGCCCCTGTGTGGGTGATTCTTCCCGTTTTGAGGCTTCGTGCGCACCCCGGCCCGCGACGCGCAGGCCGGTTGATTGACCGTGAGACAGCGTGGACTAAAGTTGCGCGGAGCGGGAGGCGAGGCTCTCCCTGCTGGACTTTTCCCGGAGACCCCGGCGATTTTCCGGGTTCTCCCCACGTGCGCGGCGCGTACGTACGGCTCGGCCTCCTCCCGCTCCCGGTCGGCCGACGCTTCCGGCGCCGGCGGGCCTCCCCTTCGTGAGCGGGCGGGGACCCGGCGGTGCGTACGGGCCCGCCGGACCTGAGAGGGCCCCTTGAGCAACAGTCGACACGTCCCGGTGATGCTCCAGCGGTGCCTGGACCTGTTGGCCCCCGCGCTGGAGCGGCCGGGAGCGGTGGTCGTCGACTGCACCCTCGGCCTCGGCGGGCACAGCGAGGCACTGCTCACCCGGTTCCCGGAGGCCCGCCTCGTCGCCCTCGACCGCGACAAGGAGGCCCTGCGCCTCTCCGGCGAGCGCCTCGCCCCCTTCGGCGACCGCGCCACCCTCGTGCATGCCGTCTACGACGAACTGCCCGAGGTGCTCGACCGCCTCGGCATCCCGCGCGTCGAAGGCGTCCTGTTCGACCTCGGCGTCTCCTCCATGCAGCTCGACGAGGCCGACCGCGGCTTCGCCTACGCCCAGGACGCGCCCCTGGACATGCGCATGGACCAGACGACCGGCATCAGCGCCGCCGAGGTCCTCAACACCTACCCGGCCGGTGAACTCGTGCGGATCCTGCGGGCGTACGGCGAGGAGAAGCAGGCCAAGCGGATCGTCTCCGCGGTCGTCCGCGAACGCGACAAGGAGCCCTTCTCCAACAGCGCGCGGCTCGTCGAACTCATCCGTGACTCGCTGCCCCAGGCCGCCAAGCGCACCGGCGGCAACCCCGCCAAGCGCACCTTCCAGGCGCTGCGCATCGAGGTCAACGGCGAACTCTCCGTCCTGGAGAGCGCGATCCCCGCCGCGGTGAAGTCCCTTGCCGTGGGCGGCCGGATCGCCGTCCTGTCGTACCACTCACTCGAAGACCGCCTGGTGAAGCAGGTGTTCGCGGCCGGCGCCGCCAACACCGCGCCTCCTGGGCTGCCGGTCGTGCCCGAGCAGTACCAGCCCCGGCTCAAGCTCCTGACGCGCGGTGCCGAACTTCCCACCGAGGAAGAGGTCGCCGAGAACCGGCGGGCGGCTCCCGCGCGGCTGCGGGGGGCTCAGCGCATCAGGGAGGACGTCGTTGAGTAGGAAACCCGAACTGAGGGGCAGGGCCGCCCGGCTCGCGCGCCTGTTCCCGACCGGACCCGGACAGGCGGCCCGGACCCCGTTCGTCCTCCTTGTCGTGCTCCTCCTCGGCGGCGGCCTGATCGGGCTGCTGGTGCTGAACTCCGCGCTCAGCGAAGGGCAGTTCCAACTGGACGACCTCCAGAAGCAGACGAAGAGCCTCACCGACGAGGAACAGGCCCTCCAGCGGGACATCGACGCCTACTCCGCCCCCGACGCCCTCCAGCGCCGCGCCCACGAACTGGGCATGGTGCCCGGCGGAGACCCCGCCTTCCTCGATCCGAACGGCACCGTGAAGGGTGTCCCCGAGCAGGCCACCGCCGCGAAGACCGCGGTGGAGGCACCGGTGGTCCTCGCCCCCGAGGCGCTCGTCAGCAGCTCGAGCCCGAGCCCCACGGCCTCCGCCCCGGTGGTCAGCACCCCTGCGACCGTGACCGGCACCGTAGAGACCGCCCAGCCCTTCACCCCCCAGCCCTCCACCCCGACAACCCCCGGCAGGTGACGGAAGTGTCCGACAGGGAACCGCCGCGCCGCCGAGTGCCCGGACCGGCCAGGGCCGAACGCCCCGATGCCCGGCGCCGCCCCGGACCCGGCGCCCGCCCGGCCCGCCGCCCGGCATCGCCCCCGCCCGCGGCCCGCCCGGGCGGCCCCCGCTCCCTCCGGCTCGGAAGCCCCCGCCCCCGGCTGCGCATGATCAGCCTCGGGCTGACCCTCGTCCTGATCGCCTTCGTCGTACGGCTGCTCCAGGTGCAGGCCGTCGACGCGAGCGCGTACGCCGCCAAGGCCGCGCAGAACCGGTACGTCGACTACGTCCTGGCCGCCGAGCGCGGTGAGATCACCGACCGCTCCGGGGTGGCCCTCGCGACCAGCGTGGACGCGTACACGATCACCGCCGACCCGACGCTGTTCACGCGCAAGCAGTTGAAGATCGACGACGGGCCCGAGCAGGCGGCCGCCCTCCTCTCCCCGATCCTCGGGGTCGACCAGGCCTCCCTCGTCAAGAAGCTCAGGCCGGCGAACAAGAACCTGCGCTACGTGGTGCTCGCCAACCGGCAGACCCCGCAGGTCTGGAAGCAGATCAAGGACCTGAAGAGCGCGCTCACCACCAAGTCCGCGACCGACCCGACGACGGTCAACGTCCTGGCCGGTGTCCTCGCCGTCCCCACCACCAAGCGCGTGTACCCGAACGGCGATCTCGCCGCGGGGATACTGGGCTGGGTCAACGCCGACGGCAAGGGCGGCGGCGGGGTCGAGCAGCAGTTGAACAAGGACCTCTCGGGCAAGGACGGCAAGGTCCGCTACGCCCAGTCCGGCGGTGTCCAGGTGCCCACGGCGGGCTCCACCGAGACACCGGCGGTGCCCGGTTCCGATGTCGAGCTGACCATCGACCGCGACATCCAGTGGGCGGCGCAGAACGCCATCTCCGAGCAGGTCAAGAAGTCCAAGGCGGATCGCGGGTACGTGATAGTGCAGGACACCCGCACCGGAGAGATCCTCGCCATGGCCAACGCGCCCGGCTTCGACCCGAACAACCTCGCCGAGGCCGACGCGGCCGCGCTGGGCAACGCGGCCGTCCAGGACGCCTACGAGCCCGGTTCCACCGCCAAGGTCATGACGATGGCCGCCGTACTCCAGGAGAACGTGGCCACCCCGCTGACCCATGTCGTCGTGCCGAACCGGCTGCACCGCGGCGACCGGCTCTTCCAGGACGACGTGGACCACGCGACCTGGAACCTGACGCTCAACGGTGTCCTCGCCAAGTCCAGCAACATCGGCACCATCGAGGCGGCCGGCCAACTCGGCAAGACGCAGGCGCAGGCCAACGAGGTCCTGTACTCGTATCTGCAAAAGTTCGGCATCGGCAGCTACAGCGGGCTCGGCTTCCCCGGCGAGACCAAGGGCATCCTCGCGCCCGCCGCCAAGTGGTCGACCTCGCAGCAGTACACGATCCCCTTCGGTCAGGGCATGTCCCTCAACGCGCTCCAGGCGGCCTCCGTCTACTCGACGGTCGCCAACGGCGGAGTCCGTGTCGAACCCACCCTGGTGCGCGGCACGAAGGGGCCCGACGGCCGCTTCACGCCCGCGGCGACGCCCAAGAAGACCAGGGTCATCAGTGCGAAGACGGCGAAGACCCTCGCCCAGATGCTGGAGTCCGTGGTGGACGACGAGCAGGGCACGGGTGGTAAGGCCGCCATTCCGGGGTACCGGGTCGCGGGCAAGACCGGCACCGCCAACCGCGTGGATCCGGCCACCGGCAAGTACAAGGGCTACACCTCGTCGTTCGCCGGGTTCGCGCCCGCCGACAACCCCCGCATCACCGTCTACTGCGCGATCCAGAACGCCACCAGCGGAAGCTACTTCGGCGGTCAGATCTGCGGACCGATCTACAAGCAGGTGATGGAGTTCGCCCTCAAGACCCTCCAGGTCCCGCCCACCGGGGCGAAGGCCGCGAACCTGCCCGTGACCTTCACTCCCTGATCAGCGCAACAGCCAGGAACCGATCCGTGACCATGATCACCTCCCAGTCCGGGAACCAGGACGCACCCCGCCCCTCGCTTCGCCCCGGGGCGGGTGCGCCCGGTACGCTCACCGCCGTGCCAACCGCCGACCAGTCCCAAACCCTCCAGAAGGGCGCATCCGTGACATATCCGGGGCCGCCCAGGCCGGCGCAGCTCTCCGCCACATCCCTCGCGGAACTCGCCGGTCAACTGGGCGCCGCCGAGCCGACGACAAGCGCCGACGTCACGGGCATCACCCATGACTCGCGCGCCGTCCGCCCCGGCGACCTCTACGCCGCGCTTCCCGGCGCCCGCCTGCACGGCGCCGACTTCGTGACCCAGGCGGCCGGCCTCGGCGCCGTCGCCGTCCTGACCGACCCGACCGGCGCCGACCGCGCCGCGGCAACGGGCCTGCCGGTACTGGTCGTAGCCGATCCGCGCGGGCAGATGGGCGAGCTGGCGGCCACCATCTACGGCCACCCCGGCCGCGATCTGCTCCAGATCGGCATCACCGGCACCTCCGGCAAGACCACCACCGCGTATCTCGTCGAGGGCGGCCTGAAGACGGTCCGGTCCACCGGGCTGATCGGCACGGTCGAGACGCGCATCGGCGACGAGCGCATCAAGTCGGAGCGCACCACCCCCGAAGCCACCGATCTCCAGGCCCTGTTCGCGGTCATGCGCGAGCGCGGGGTCGACGCGGTCGCCATGGAGGTCTCCAGCCACGCGCTGGTCCTCGGGCGGGTCGACGCCTGCGTCTTCGACATCGCGGTCTTCACCAACCTCAGCCCGGAGCACATGGAGTTCCACTCCGGCATGGAGGACTACTTCCAGGCCAAGGCCCGGCTGTTCACCCCCGAACGCAGCCGCCAGGGGGTGGTCAACCTCGACGACGAGTACGGCCGCAGGCTCGCCCGCGAGGCCACGGTCCCCGTGGTCACCTACTCCGCCGAGGGCCACCCGGACGCCGACTGGCGCGCCGAGGACGTCCAAGTCGGCCCGATGGACTCGACGTTCACCGCGGTCGGCCCCAAGGGCGAGCTGATCACCGCCAGGTCGCCGCTCGCGGGCTCCTTCAACGTGGCCAACACCCTTGCCGCGATCGCCGCCCTGGCCACCGCCGGCCTCGACCCGCAGCTCGCCGCCGACGGCATCGCCGCCGTGCCGGGCGTGCCGGGCCGGCTGGAGCGCGTGGACGCCGGACAGCCGTATCTCGCGGTCGTCGACTACGCCCACAAGACCGACGCCGTCGAATCGGTCCTGCGCGCCCTGCGCAAGGTCACCGAGGGCAAGGTCCACGTCGTGCTCGGCTGCGGTGGCGACCGGGACAGGACGAAGCGGGAGCCGATGGGCGCCGCCGTGGCCCGGCTCGCCGACACCGCCGTACTGACCTCCGACAACCCCCGCTCCGAGGACCCCCTCGCGATCCTCGCCACCATGCTCCAGGGCGCGGCCTCCGTGCCCGCGCACGAGCGCGGCGAGGTCCAGGTCTTCGAGGACCGGGCCGCCGCCATCGCCGCCGCCGTCGCCCGCGCACAACCCGGGGACACCGTGCTGGTCGCGGGCAAGGGCCACGAGCAGGGCCAGGACATCGCCGGAGTGGTCCGTCCCTTCGACGACCGCCAGGTGCTTCGCGAAGCCATCCAGAACACCCAGGGATGAAAATCCAGAAGACCCAGGGGATGAACTTGTGATCGCCCTCTCCCTCGCCGAGATCGCAGCAGTCGTCGGCGGGCAGACGCACGACATACCGGATCCGTCCGTCCAGGTCACCGGCCCGGTGGTCCGCGACTCCCGGGAGGTGCAACCCGGCAGCCTCTTCGTCGCCTTCGTCGGCGAGCGCGTCGACGGCCACGACTTCGCGAACGCGGTCGTCGAGGCGGGCGCGGTGGCCCTCCTGGCGTCCCGTCCGGTCGGTGTCCCCGCGATCGTCGTGGACGACGTCCAGAGCGCCCTGGGCGCCCTCGCCCGTCATGTCGTACGTCGGCTCGGCGCGACCCTCGTGGCCCTCACCGGCTCGGCGGGCAAGACCAGCACCAAGGACCTCATCGCGCAGGTCCTCGCCCGCAAGGCGCCCACGGTGTTCACACCGGGATCGTTCAACAATGAGATCGGGCTGCCGCTGACCGCGCTGAGCGCCACCGACGAGACGAGGTTCCTCGTCCTGGAGATGGGCGCCCGCGGCATCGGCCACATCCGCTACCTCACGGATCTGACGCCCCCGAAGATCGGCCTCGTCCTCAACGTCGGCACCGCCCACATCGGCGAGTTCGGCGGCCGGGAGCAGATCGCGCAGGCAAAGGGCGAACTCGTGGAAGCCCTGCCGGCGGACGGCGCGGCGATCCTCAACGCCGACGATCCTCTCGTACGGGCCATGGCATCCCGTACGAAGGCGAAGGTGATCCTTTTCGGAGAGTCCGGCGAAGCGGACGTACGCGCCGAGAACGTGCGACTCACGGACAGCGGACAGCCCGCCTTCAGCCTCCACACACCCTCCGGGTGCAGCGAAGTGACCATGCGCCTGTACGGTGAGCACCACGTGTCGAACGCGCTCGCCGCGGCCGCCGTCGCCCATGAGCTGGGCATGTCCGCAGACGAGATCGCCACCGCGCTCTCCGAGGCGGGCTCCCTCTCCCGCTGGCGGATGGAGGTCACCGAGCGACCGGACGGCGTGACCATCGTCAACGACGCCTACAACGCGAACCCCGAGTCCATGCGAGCCGCCTTGCGCGCGCTCGCGGCCATGGGCAAGGGGCGGCGGACCTGGGCGGTGCTCGGCAAGATGGCCGAGCTCGGGGACGAGGCGCTCGCCGAGCACGACGCGGTCGGACGGCTGGCCGTCCGGCTCAATGTCGGCAAGCTCGTCGCGGTCGGGGGCAGGGAAGCGTCCTGGCTGCAACTGGGCGCATATAACGAGGGTTCGTGGGGTGAGGAGTCGGTGCACGTGTCCGACGCACAGGCGGCGGTCGACCTGTTGCGCAGCGAGTTGCGCCCGGGAGACGTCGTTCTCGTGAAGGCGTCCCGGTCGGTCGGTCTGGAGAGCGTGGCGCAGGCGCTCGTCGAGGCCGGTACCGAGGGTGAGGTTGCCGCCCGATGATGAAGCAGATCCTGTTCTCAGGAGTCATCGGCCTGTTCCTGACCCTGGTGGGCACCCCGCTGCTGATCAAGCTGCTGGCCCGCAAGGGCTACGGCCAGTACATCCGCGACGACGGCCCGCGCGAGCACGCCAGCAAGCGCGGTACGCCGACGATGGGCGGTATCGCCTTCATCTTCGCGACGGTCGCCGCGTACTTCCTGTCGAAGGTCATCACCGGCTACACGCCGACCTATTCGGGTCTGCTGGTGCTCGGTCTGATGGTCGGGATGGGGCTCGTCGGCTTCCTCGACGACTACATCAAGATCGTCAAGCGGCGTTCGCTGGGCCTGCGGGCCAAGGCGAAGATGGCCGGCCAGCTGATCGTCGGCATCAGCTTCGCGGTGCTCGCCCTGCAGTTCCAGGACGCCCGCGGCAACACCCCGGCCTCCACGAAGCTGTCGTTCATCACGGACTTCGGCTGGAAGATCGGCCCGATCCTGTTCGTGATCTGGGCGCTGTTCATGATCCTCGCGATGTCGAACGGCGTGAACCTGACGGACGGTCTGGACGGCCTGGCCACCGGCGCCTCGGTGCTGGTCTTCGGCGCCTACACCTTCATCGGTGTCTGGCAGTTCCAGGAGTCCTGCGCCAACGCGCAGACCCTGACCAACCCGAACGCCTGCTACGAGGTACGTGATCCGCTCGACCTCGCGGTCATCGCCTCCGCGCTGATGGGCGCCTGCCTGGGCTTCCTGTGGTGGAACACCTCGCCGGCCAAGATCTTCATGGGGGACACCGGTTCGCTGGCCCTCGGCGGTGTCCTCACCGGTCTGGCGATCCTCTCCCGCACGGAGCTGCTGGTCGCCATCATGGGTGGCCTCTTCGTCCTCATCACCATGTCGGTGGTCATCCAGGTCGGCTCCTTCAAGCTCACCGGCAAGCGGGTCTTCCGAATGGCCCCGCTCCAGCACCACTTCGAACTCAAGGGCTGGTCCGAAGTGCTCGTGGTGGTCCGTTTCTGGATCATCCAGGGCATCTGCGTGATCGTCGGCCTGGGCCTCTTCTACGCGGGATGGGCAGCGGAAAAGTGACCGATGGGCAGGGTCTCTCCTGGGACGGCAAGCACGTCACCGTCGCCGGACTCGGAGTCTCCGGGATCCCGGCGGCCAAGGTCCTGCACGGCCTCGGCGCGCTCGTCACGGTCGTCAACGACGGCGACGACGAGCGCTCCCGGGCCCAGGCGGCCGACCTGGACGCGCTCGGCATCACCGTGCGTCTCGGCGACGGAGCGACCCTGCCCGACGGCACCGAACTGATCGTCACCACCCCCGGCTGGAAGCCCGACAAGCCGCTGTTCGCGGCGGCTCGCGCGGCGGGCGTTCCGGTGTGGGGCGACGTGGAGTTGGCCTGGCGGCTGCGCGGCCCCGATGCGGCCCCCTGGCTGGCCGTCACCGGCACCAACGGCAAGACCACCACCGTCCAGATGCTCGCCTCGATCCTGAAGGCGGCGGGCCTGCGCACGGCGGCGATCGGCAACATCGGGGTCTCGGTCCTGGACGCCGTCCTCGGCGACGAGGAATACGACGTCCTCGCCGTCGAACTGTCGAGCTATCAGCTCCACTGGGCGCCCTCGGTGCGCGCACACTCCGCCGTCGTCCTGAACCTGGCACCCGATCACCTCGACTGGCACGGCTCCATGGAGGCGTACGCCGCCGACAAGGGCCGTATCTACGAAGGCAATCGGGTCGCCTGCGTCTACAACGTCGCCGACAAGGCCACCGAGGACCTGGTCCGCGAGGCCGACGTCGAAGAGGGCTGCCGGGCGATCGGGTTCACGCTGGGCAGCCCCGCGCCGTCCCAACTCGGCGTCGTGGACGGCATCCTGGTCGACCGCGCCTTCGTCGAGGACCGGCAGAAGAACGCCCAGGAGCTGGCCGAGGTCTCCGACGTCAACCCGCCCGCCCCGCACAACATCGCCAACGCCCTTGCCGCGGCGGGCCTCGCGCGCGCCTTCGGGGTGCCCGCCAAGGCCGTACGGGACGGGTTGCGGGCCTTCACGCCCGACGCGCACCGCATCGCGCACGTGGCCGATGTGGACGGCGTCGCGTACATCGACGACTCCAAGGCCACCAACACCCATGCGGCGGAAGCCTCGTTGGCGGCCTACCCGTCGATCGTGTGGATCGCGGGCGGGCTCGCCAAGGGCGCCACCTTCGACGAGCTGGTCGCCAAGTCGGCGAAGCGGCTGCGGGGCGTAGTACTGATCGGTGCCGATCGGGCGCTGATCGCCGAAGCCCTGGCGCGACACGCGCCGGAAGTACCCGTCGTCGACCTCGACCGGACCGACACTGGGGCGATGCTCGCGGCTGTCCAGGAGGCACAGCGGCTCGCCGCCGCCGGCGACACGGTGCTGCTCGCCCCGGCCTGCGCCTCCATGGACATGTTCGCCAACTACAACAAGCGCGGTGACGCGTTCGCCCTGGCGGTTCGCGAACTCGGCGCCTGACCGATGTGAGCGGAGGCGCTGATGCCCAGTAGCCGTACCGGCCGGCCGCCCGTGCAGCAGCGGCCCCCCAGACGTCCCGCCGCTGCCAAGGCCGTACGCGACAACCCCGTACGCCGGCTGTTCACCAACGCACGCCGGGCCTGGGACCGGCCGCTGACCGCGTACTACCTGATCGCCGGCGGCAGCGTGCTGATCACCGTGCTGGGTCTGGTGATGGTCTACTCGGCCTCCCAGATCACCGCGCTCCAACTCTCGCTGCCCGGCTCGTACTTCTTCCGCAAACAGTTCCTCGCCGCCTGCATCGGCGGGATCCTGGCGCTGGCCGCCTCGCGGATGCCGGTCAAACTGCACCGGGCGCTGGCCTATCCGATCCTCGCGGGCGCCGTCTTCATGATGGCGCTGGTGCAGTTGCCGGGGATAGGGATGTCGGTCAACGGCAACCGCAACTGGATCTCGCTCGGCGGCTCCTTCCAGATCCAGCCCAGCGAGTTCGGCAAGCTGGCCCTCGTGCTGTGGGGCGCCGACCTGCTCGCCCGCAAGCAGGACAAGGCGATGCTCGCCCAGTGGAAGCACATGCTGGTGCCGCTGGTGCCGGTCGCGTTCATGCTGCTCGGGCTGATCATGCTCGGCGGCGACATGGGTACGGCGATCATCCTCACCGCGATCCTGTTCGGCCTGCTCTGGCTGGCCGGTGCGCCGACCCGGCTCTTCGTCGGTGTGCTGTCCATCGCGGCCGCGATCGGTGTGATCCTCATCAAGACCAGCCCCAACCGGATGGCCCGGCTCGCCTGCATCGGCGCCACCGAGCCCAAGACCGGGGTCGCCGACTGCTGGCAGGCCGTGCACGGGATCTACGCGCTGGCCTCGGGCGGGATCTTCGGCTCCGGGCTCGGCGCGAGTGTGGAGAAATGGGGTCAACTCCCCGAAGCCCACACCGACTTCATCTTCGCCGTCACCGGTGAGGAACTGGGCCTGGCGGGGACGCTGTCGGTGCTCGCCCTCTTCGCGGCTCTAGGCTATGCGGGTATCCGCGTGGCCGGACGCACGGAGGACCCCTTCGTGAGGTATGCCGCGGGAGGCGTGACCACCTGGATCACCGCTCAGGCGGTGATCAACATCGGTGCGGTGCTCGGCCTGCTGCCGATCGCCGGCGTCCCGCTCCCGCTGTTCTCCTACGGGGGTTCCGCCCTGCTGCCGACCATGTTCGCCATCGGGTTGCTGATCGCCTTCGCGCGCGACGACCCCGCTGCGCGGGCGGCGCTTGCGATGCGGCAACCCCGCTTTGGTAGAAAGCGGGGGGGCGGGGGACCCGGTTCCGGCCGGACGCCCCGGAGATGGAACACGATGCGACGGCGTGCCCCGGTGGCGCGTCCGTCCGGAGAGCGGTGAATTTCGGTGCATGTCGTACTCGCCGGTGGGGGGACCGCCGGCCACATCGAGCCGGCGCTCGCCCTCGCGGACGCCCTGCGCAGGCAGGACCCCACCGTGGGGATCACGGCCCTGGGCACGGAGCGCGGCCTTGAGACCCGTCTCGTACCCGAGCGGGGCTACGAACTCGCGCTGATCCCCGCCGTACCGCTGCCGCGCAAGCCCACCCCCGAGCTGATCACCGTGCCGGGCCGGCTGCGCGGCACGATCAAGGCCGCCGAGCAGATCCTGGAGCGCACCAAGGCGGACTGCGTCGTGGGCTTCGGCGGCTATGTGGCACTGCCCGGCTATCTCGCGGCCAAGCGCCTCGGGGTGCCGATCGTGATCCACGAGGCCAACGCCCGGCCCGGGTTGGCCAACAAGATCGGCTCGCGCTACGCGGCCCGGGTCGCCGTCTCGACCCCGGACAGCAAGCTGCGGGACGCCCGCTACATCGGCATCCCGCTGCGCCGCACGATCGCCACCCTGGACCGCGCGGCCGTACGGCCCGAGGCCCGGGCCGCGTTCGGCCTCGACCCGAACCTGCCGACGCTGCTGGTCTCCGGCGGCTCGCAGGGCGCCCGTCACCTCAACGAGGTGGTCGAGCGGGTCGCGCCCTGGCTCCAACAGGCCGGAATCCAGATCCTGCACGCGGTCGGCCCGAAGAACGAACTGCCGCAGGTGCACCAGATGCCGGGGATGCCCCCCTACATCCCGGTACCGTACGTGGACCGGATGGACCTCGCGTACGCCGCGGCCGACATGATGCTCTGCCGCGCGGGCGCGATGACCGTCGCCGAACTCTCCGCCGTCGGACTCCCGGCCGCCTACGTCCCGCTGCCCATCGGCAACGGCGAACAGCGGCTGAACGCCCAGCCGGTGGTCAAGGCCGGCGGCGGACTCCTGGTCGACGACGCGGAACTGACGCCCGAGTGGGTCCAGGGCAACGTCCTGCCCGTGCTCGCCGATCCGCACCGGCTGTACGAGATGTCGCGCGCGGCAAGCGAGTTCGGCCGCCGGGACGCCGACGACCTGCTCGTCGGCATGGTGTACGAGGCGATCGCCTCGCGGCATCGCTAGTCATATGTGAGAGAGGCAGGGGAGCGTGGCCGGACCGAGCACCGCCGAGCGCGGTGAACGCCAACAGGAGTCGTCCGGCCCGCCCCTTGTCCGGCGTCTGGGACCACGGCGCCTTCGTCTGATTGTCGTACTCGCCCTGGCCGCAGTCCTGTTGGGCGCCGCCGCGGTCTGGCTGCTCTACGGCTCGCCGTGGCTGCGGGCGGAGAAGGTCTCGGTCTCCGGCACGAAGATCCTGACGCCCGGGCAGGTGCGCGAAGCCGCCGACGTACCGGTCGGCGGACCGCTGATTTCCGTCGACACCGATGCGATCGAAGCCCGACTCCGCAGGAAATTGCCCCGAATTGACGCGGTTGACGTCGTCCGTTCCTGGCCTCATGGAATCGGGCTGAAAGTGACCGAACGCAGCCCGGTCCTGGTGGTGGAAAAGGGCGGAAACTTCATCGAAGTGGACGACGACGGCGTGCGGTTCGCGACCGTTTCCACGCCGCCGAGGTCCGTCCCCACCCTCGAATTGGCGCTCTCCCGATCGGCTTCGTCCGCGGCCGGCCTGCGCCGCTTCGACGAGGACCGACTCGTCCGCGAGGCGGTACGGGTCGCGGGTGACATTCCGGCCGCCGTCGCGCGCGACACCCAGGTCGTCAAGGTCCGTTCCTACGACGACATCTCACTGGAGTTGAGCGGTGGCCGGACCGTCGCATGGGGAAGCGGCGAGAAGGGCGCCGCGAAGGCGCGCACGCTCATCGCTCTCATGAAAGCAGCTTCCGGCGCCCGGTACTTCGACGTAAGTGTTCCCACCGCCCCTGCGTCAGCCGGGAGTTGACGCACATTCGCGCAGGCCAGCACCCTGGTTGGGCAGCGCTACGGCTGATCACATAGGGTGAAAAGAAAAACGGGAGGTTCGGCGTGTTCGTTGAACGTGCGCCACTTGTCGACTTAGTGTCCTGTTCAGAAGACTTCAAGGAACGGACACACTGGTAACCCTAAACTTCAACGTTAGGGTTCGGGTCGGCGCTACGGACCGTCCCATTCGGCATCTGTCGTCGGGGTGCGGGCAACCGCACGGCGACGGCAACGTAATTCGAGGCGAGAGGCCTTCGACGTGGCAGCACCGCAGAACTACCTCGCAGTCATCAAGGTCATCGGTGTCGGCGGCGGTGGTGTCAATGCCATCAACCGGATGATCGAGGTCGGCCTCAAGGGCGTCGAGTTCATCGCCATCAACACCGACGCGCAGGCGCTGTTGATGAGCGACGCCGACGTCAAACTCGACGTCGGCCGCGAACTCACCCGCGGACTCGGCGCCGGCGCCAACCCCGCCGTCGGCCGCAAGGCCGCCGAGGATCACCGCGAGGAGATCGAGGAGGTCCTCAAGGGGGCCGACATGGTCTTCGTGACGGCCGGCGAAGGCGGCGGCACCGGCACCGGCGGCGCCCCCGTCGTGGCCAACATCGCCCGCTCCCTGGGCGCCCTCACCATCGGCGTGGTCACCCGCCCCTTCACCTTCGAGGGACGGCGCCGGGCCAACCAGGCGGAGGACGGCATCGCCGAACTCCGCGAAGAGGTCGACACCCTCATCGTCATCCCGAACGACCGGCTGCTGTCCATCTCGGACCGCCAGGTCTCGGTCCTCGACGCCTTCAAGTCGGCGGACCAGGTCCTGCTCTCCGGCGTCCAGGGCATCACCGACCTCATCACCACGCCCGGCCTGATCAACCTCGACTTCGCCGACGTCAAGTCCGTGATGTCCGAGGCCGGTTCGGCGCTCATGGGCATCGGCTCGGCCCGCGGCGACGACCGCGCGGTGGCGGCGGCCGAGATGGCGATCTCCTCGCCGCTCCTCGAAGCCTCCATCGACGGCGCCCGCGGTGTCCTGCTCTCCATCTCCGGCGGCTCCGACCTCGGCCTGTTCGAGATCAACGAAGCTGCCCAACTGGTCAGCGAGGCCGCCCACCCCGAGGCCAACATCATCTTCGGCGCGGTCATCGACGACGCCCTCGGCGACGAGGTCCGGGTCACGGTCATCGCGGCCGGCTTCGACGGGGGCCAGCCCCCGACCCGCCGCGAGTCGACCATGAGCGCGTCCTCGCCCCGCCGCGAAGAGCCCACTCCGGTACGGCAGTCCGAGAGCCGTCCGTCCTTCGGCTCGCTCGGCAGTGTCAAGCCGAAGGAGGACCCGGAGCCCGCTCCGGAGCCGACCGCCGACCTCCCGGTCGCCCCGCCGGTCCCGCCGTCGCGGACCTACTCGGACAGCGCCGCAGAGGAACTGGACGTACCGGACTTCCTGAAGTGATAGGACAGCTCGACACCGTGAGCGGCGCGCACTTCGCCTTCACCGACAGGTGGGGCGGGGTGAGCGCCGTTCCGTACGAGGAGCTCAACCTCGGCGGAGCGGTCGGCGACGATGCCGACGCGGTCCGTACCAATCGTGAACTGGCCGCCAAGTCACTGGGCTTGGACCCGGCCCTGGTGGTCTGGATGAACCAGGTGCACGGCGCGGACGTGGCGGTCGTCGACGGGCCCTGGGGCTCATCGGACATCCCCTCCGTCGACGCGCTCGTCACCGCCCGCCGCGGACTCGCCCTCGCCGTGCTGACCGCCGACTGCACGCCGGTCCTGCTCGCCGACCCGGTCGCCGGGATCGCGGGCGCGGCCCACGCCGGACGTCCGGGCATGGTGGCCGGGGTGGTCCCCGCCGTCGTACGGGCCATGGTGGAACTCGGCGCCGATCCCGCCCGGATCGTCGCCCGCACCGGACCCGCCGTCTGCGGCCGGTGCTACGAAGTACCCGCGGACATGCGCGCCGATGTCGCCGCCGTGGAACCCGCGGCGTACGCCGAGACGAGTTGGGGCACTCCCGCGGTCGACGTGACCGCCGGAGCGCACGCGCAGCTCGAACGGCTCGGGGTGCGCGACCGCGAGCAGTCGCCGGTGTGCACCCGTGAATCGGACGACCACTTCTCGTACCGCCGCGACCGTACGACCGGCCGGCTCGCGAGCTATGTGTGGCTGGACTGAAGGCACATGACGGACCGTAGGGACGAACTCGCCGCAAATCTGGCGAAGGTGGAGGAGCGCATCGCCGCCGCCTGCGCGGCGGCCGGGCGGAAGCGCGAAGAGGTGACCCTGATCGTGGTCACCAAGACCTATCCGGCGAGCGATGTGCGGATGTTGGCGGAGCTGGGCGTGCGTCATGTCGCCGAGAACCGGGACCAGGACGCCGCCCCGAAGGCCGCCGAGTGCGCGGATCTGCCGCTGAGTTGGCACTTCGTCGGTCAGTTGCAGACCAACAAGGTGCGATCCGTGGTCGGTTATGCCGATGTCGTGCAGTCGGTCGACCGTTCCCGGCTCGTCTCCGCGCTGTCGAAGGAGGCCGAGCGGTCCGGGCGCGAACTGGGCTGTCTCATCCAGGTCGCGCTCGACGCGGGAGTGAGCGGGCGGGGCGAGCGGGGTGGCGTCGGGCCGGGCGGGGTCGGGGAGTTGGCCGACCTGGTCGCGGAGTCTCCGGCGCTGCGGCTCGATGGTCTGATGACCGTCGCTCCGCTCACCGGCGAGTACGCGGGACGCCAACAGGAGGCGTTCGAGCGGTTGATGGATTTGTCGACTGACCTGCGCCGAGCCCATCCTGCTGCGAACATGGTGTCGGCAGGCATGAGTGCGGACCTCGAACAGGCCGTGGCAGCCGGAGCGACACATGTACGCGTCGGCACTGCGGTACTCGGCGTGCGCCCCAGGCTCGGGTAACGTCGCCAGGAAGTCGGACCACAGCAGAAAATATGGTCAATGCCGCCGCAGGCGGGCGTAACGACCTCGTGGATCGCGGGCACTTGGCAGTCGTCAGCCGATCCACCACAGAGCGGAGGACTCAGAGCATGGCCGGCGCGATGCGCAAGATGGCGGTCTACCTCGGCCTCGTGGAGGACGATGGGTACGACGGCCGGGGATTCGACCCCGACGACGACTTCGAACCCGAACTGGACCCGGAGCCCGAGCGGGACCGTCGACGGCATGAGCCGTCGCACCAGTCGCACAGTCCTCATCAGTCCCAAAGGGACGAACCGGTACGAGTGGTGCAGCCTTCGACCCCTCGCGAATCGGTGTCCCATTCCGCTTCACTGGGTACGGAATCAGGGCGTCCGGCGCGAATCGCGCCCGTGGCATCCATCACACAAGAACGCCAGTCCCTGGAGAAGAACGCACCGGTGATCATGCCCAAGGTCGTGTCGGAACGAGAGCCTTACCGGATCACCACACTTCACCCCCGGACCTACAACGAGGCCCGTACCATCGGGGAACACTTCCGTGAAGGCACCCCGGTGATCATGAATCTGACTGAGATGGATGACACAGATGCGAAGCGACTTGTCGACTTTGCGGCCGGTTTGGTGTTTGGTCTTCACGGCAGCATCGAGCGGGTGACGCAGAAGGTGTTCCTGTTGTCGCCTGCTAACGTCGATGTCACGGCGGAGGACAAGGCCCGCATCGCAGAGGGCGGGTTCTTCAATCAGAGCTGAGACAGACAGCCGCTAGAAAGCACGGAACAGGGGAGAGGGAAAGACAGGCCATGAGCGTGTTCGCGCAGGTGATCTACATCGCGCTGATGGTGTTCCTCATCGTGCTCATCTTCCGGTTGGTCATGGACTACGTCTTCCAGTTCGCCCGCTCGTGGCAACCAGGCAAGGCGATGGTGGTCGTTCTTGAGGCCGCCTACACTGTCACCGATCCACCGTTGAAGCTTCTGCGGCGGTTCATTCCGCCGTTGCGTCTCGGGGGCGTGGCGCTCGACCTGTCCTTCTTCGTCCTGATGATCATCGTCTACATCTTGATCTCTGTCGTGGACAATTTCGCGAGGTGACAGTGGACGATACGGTCTTGCCGACTGCCGATGACTACGTTGAGGTGAAGAGATGCCGTTGACCCCCGAGGACGTGCGGAACAAGCAGTTCACGACCGTCCGCCTCCGAGAAGGCTATGACGAGGACGAGGTCGATGCCTTCCTCGACGAGGTCGAAGCCGAACTGACCCGCCTGCTGCGGGAGAACGAGGACCTGCGCGCCAAACTGGCCGCGGCGACGCGTGCCGCCGCCCAGAACCAGCAGAACATGCGCAAGCCCCCGGAACAGGACCAGCAGCAGGGCGGCATGCAGCAACAGGGAATGCCCCAGCAGGGCATGCCCCCGCAAGGCATGCCCCAGCAGGGCATGCGCGGTCCGGGCGCCCCGGTGCCCGCCGGCATATCGGGCCCGCCGCAGCAGATGGGCGGCCCCATGGGCGGCCCGCCCCAACTGCCGAGCGGTGCCCCGCAGTTGCCCGCAGGCCCCGGTGGCCAGGGCGGTCCGCAGGGCCAGGGTCCGATGGGCCAGGGCCCCATGGGCCAAGGTCCGATGGGCCAGGGTCCGATGCAGGGCCAGATGCAGCAGATGGGTCAGGGCCCGATGCAGGGTCAGATGGGCGGCCAGCCCCCCATGCAGCAGCAGATGGGCGGCCCGATGGGCGGTCCCATGGGTGGCGGCATGCCGCAGCAGGGTCCCGGTGGCGACAGCGCCGCCCGTGTCCTCTCGCTCGCCCAGCAGACCGCCGACCAGGCGATCGCCGAGGCCCGTTCCGAGGCCAACAAGATCGTCGGCGAGGCGCGTTCGCGTGCCGAGGGTCTTGAGCGTGACGCCCGGGCCAAGGCCGACGCCCTGGAGCGGGACGCGCAGGAGAAGCACCGCGTCGCGATGGGCTCCCTGGAGTCCGCCCGCGCCACGCTGGAGCGCAAGGTCGAGGACCTGCGCGGCTTCGAGCGCGAGTACCGCACGCGGCTGAAGTCCTACCTGGAGTCCCAGCTCCGTCAGTTGGAGACCCAGGCCGACGACTCGCTGGCCCCGCCGCGCACTCCGGCGACCGCGTCGCTTCCGCCGTCCCCGGCGCCCTCGATGGCCCCGGCCGGCGCCAGCGCCCCGTCGTACGGCGGCAACCAGGGCATGGGCGGCCCGCCGCCCGCCGGTCCGTCCTACGGCGGCCAGCAGCAGATGTCCCCGGCCATGACCCAGCCGATGGCTCCGGTGCGGCCGCAGGGCCCGTCGCCCATGGGCCAGGCTCCCTCGCCGATGCGCGGGTTCCTGATCGACGAGGACGACAACTGACCGGCCTTTAGTACGCCTCAGGCGTCGGCAGCGTTCAGGGCGGGGCCCCGGATTTCGTTCCGGAGCCCCGCCCTGTTGACGTGCCAGGTACCCGGCAGGAACGCACAAAGGGCCCGGCCTCCTTTGACGGAGGCCGGGCCCTTTGTGCGCCGATGGCGCCTTGCTTGCTTACGCCTTGCGCAGGCGGAACACCAGGGACAGGCCCTCGTCCGTGAACGGGGCGCCGTAACTGTCGTCCGCCTCGCCCTGGGCGAAGTCCGTGGCGAGGACCTCGTCGGCGATCAGGGCCGCGTGCTCGGACAGGGCCGCGATGACCGCCGGGTCGGTCGACGTCCAGCGCAGGGCGATCCGGTCGGCGACGTCCAGGCCGCTGTTCTTGCGGCTCTCCTGGATCAGCCGGATCGCGTCACGGGCCAGGCCCGCCTGCCGCAGTTCCTCGGTGATCTCCAGGTCGAGGGCGACCGTCGCGCCCGAGTCGGACGCCACGGACCAGCCCTCGCGAGGGGTCTCTGTGATGATCACCTCATCGGGAGCCAGCGTGATGGTCTCGCCGTCCACTTCGACAGTCGCCGTGCCCTCGCGCAGGGCCAGGGACAGGGCGGCCGCGTCGGCGTTCGCCACGGCCTTCGCCACATCCTGGACGCGCTTGCCGAACCGCTTGCCCAGCGCGCGGAAGTTGGCCTTCGCCGTGGTGTCGACCAGCGAACCGCCGACCTCGCTCAACGAGGCGAGCCCCTCGACGTTCAGCTCCTCCGTGATCTGCGCGTGCAGCTCCCGGTCCAGGGCGGCGAAGCCCGTCGCCGCGATCAGCGCGCGGGACAGCGGCTGGCGCGTCTTGACGCCCGACTCCGCGCGCGTGGCCCGGCCCAGTTCCACCAGGCGCCGTACGAGGACCATCTGCTGGGACAGCTCCGGGTCGATGACGGACAGGTCCGCCTCCGGCCAGGTGGACAGGTGGACGGACTCGGGGGCGCCCGGGGTCACCGGGACGATCAGGTCCTGCCAGACCCGCTCGGTGATGAACGGCGTGAGCGGGGCCATGAGTTGGGTGACCGTCTCGACGACCTCGTGCAGGGTGCGCAGCGCGGCCTTGTCGCCCTGCCAGAAGCGGCGACGGGAACGGCGGACGTACCAGTTCGACAGGTCGTCGACGAACGCCGACAGGAGCTTGCCGGCGCGCTGGGTGTCGTAGGACTCCAGGGCCTGGGTCACCTGGTCGGTGAGGGCGTGGAGTTCGGACAGGAGCCAGCGGTCCAGGACCGGGCGGTCGGCCGGGGCCGGGTCCGCCGCGCTCGGCGCCCAGTCGGACGTGCGCGCGTACAGGGCCTGGAAGGCGACCGTGTTCCAGTACGTCAGGAGGGTCTTGCGGACGACCTCCTGGATCGTGCCGTGACCCACCCGGCGGGCCGCCCACGGGGAACCGCCGGCCGCCATGAACCACCGCACCGCGTCCGCGCCATGGCGGTCCATCAGCGGGATCGGGTCCAGGGTGTTGCCCAGGTGCTTGGACATCTTGCGGCCGTCCTCGGCGAGGATGTGACCGAGACAGACCACGTTCTCGTACGACGACTTGTCGAAGACCAGGGTGCCGACCGCCATCATCGTGTAGAACCAGCCGCGGGTCTGGTCGATGGCCTCGGAGATGAACTGCGCCGGGTAGCGGGACTCGAACAGTTCCTTGTTCTTGTGCGGGTAGCCCCACTGCGCGAACGGCATCGAACCCGAGTCGTACCAGGCGTCGATGACCTCCGGCACGCGCGTGGCCGTCCCGCCGCACTCGGGGCAGGCGAAGGTGACCGCGTCGATGAACGGGCGGTGCGGGTCGAGGCCCGACTGGTCGGTGCCCGTCAGCTCGGTCAGCTCCGCGCGGGAGCCGACGACGGTGAGGTGGTCGTCCGCGCAGCGCCAGATCGGCAGCGGGGTGCCCCAGTAGCGGCTGCGGGACAGCGCCCAGTCGATGTTGTTGTTCAGCCAGTCGCCGTACCGGCCGTGCTTGACGGTCTCCGGGAACCAGTTGGTGTTCTCGTTCTCCTGGAGGAGACGGTCCTTGACGGCCGTGGTGCGGATGTACCAGGAGGGCTGCGCGTAGTACAGGAGCGCGGTGTGGCAGCGCCAGCAGTGCGGGTAACTGTGCTCGTACGGCACGTGCTTGAAGAGCAGCCCGCGGTCCTTGAGGTCCTCGGTGAGCTTTTCGTCCGCCTTCTTGAAGAAGACACCGCCCACGAGGGGGACGTCCTCGGCGAAGGTGCCGTTGGGACGGATCGGGTTCACGACCGGCAGACCGTAGGCGCGGCAGACCTTGAGGTCGTCCTCACCGAAGGCGGGGGACTGGTGGACCAGACCCGTACCGTCCTCGGTGGTGACGTATTCGGCGTTCACGATGTAATGCGCCGGTTCGGGGAACTCCACGAGCTCGAACGGACGTTGATACGTCCAGCGCTCCATCTCGGCGCCGGTGAAGGTCTCACCGGTGGTCTCCCAGCCCTCGCCGAGGGCCTTGGCGAGCAGCGGCTCGGCGACGACGAGCTGCTCCTCACCGTTCGTCGCGACGACGTAGGTGACCTCGGGGTGGGCGGCGACGGCGGTGTTGGACACCAGCGTCCAGGGCGTCGTCGTCCACACCAGGAGCGCGGCACGACCGGCCAGCGGACCGGAGGTGAGCGGGAAACGGACGTACACGGAGGGGTCGACGATCGTCTCGTAGCCCTGCGCCAGCTCGTGGTCCGACAGGCCCGTCTCGTCGCGCGGGCACCAGGGGGCGACGCGATAGTCCTGGACCAGCAGGCCCTTGTCGAAGATTTTCTTGAGCGACCACCAGACCGACTCGATGTACTCGGGGTCCATCGTGCGGTACGGGTCTTCGAGGTCGGTCCAGTACCCCATGCGGGTCGTGAGCGCCTCGAAGGCGTCGGTGTGCCGGGTCACGGACTCGCGGCACTTGGCGTTGAACTCGGCGATGCCGTACGTCTCGATGTCCTGCTTGCCGGTGAAGCCCAGCTCCTTCTCCACCGCCAGCTCCACCGGGAGGCCGTGGCAGTCCCAGCCGGCCTTGCGGCCCACGTGGTAGCCGCGCATGGTGCGGAAGCGGGGGAAGACGTCCTTGAAGACGCGCGCCTCGATGTGGTGGGCGCCCGGCATGCCGTTGGCCGTGGGCGGGCCCTCGAAGAAGACCCACTCGGGGCGTCCCTCGGACTGGTCCAGGGTCTTGGCGAAGATCTTCTGCTCGTGCCAGAAGTCGAGCACGGCGTGCTCCAGCGCGGGCAGGTCGACCTGGGCGGGCACCTGGCGGTACGTCGGCGTTGTCATCAGCGAGCTTCCTCCGGCGGACTTTCTTCCTTCCGTCCGGAGGGACGAGAGCTACGACTTTCCGTACGCCGTGTGCGGCGCGCTCCCGCGGTACCACCCTCCTTGGCTCCCCGGTGCGTCACGCACACCAGTGAGCCCCCTCATTGGGGTCGCGATACCGGGTCTACTCGCCACGGCCGGTCGGCTGCGGCTTTCTTCCGGCGGCTCCGGGGTGATCTTCACGTCGCGCTCGCCCCCGGGCTTCCACCGTCCCCGGGTCGCTCTGGGCTGCTTGCGCCGCTACTCGTCCCCATCCACGCTTCTCGCTCCGCTCAGTGTACGGGGCCGCGCGGACAGCGGCCGACCGGTTTTCCGGGGGCCCGGGTCGGGGCTTCGGCCGCGGGCTTCCCGAGCCGCCGTACGACTCGAATGGCGCTGAACGCGCGTTCGCATTCTGGGACGCCGAGCTCGGCGGATTACCTGGCGGGGAGCTGGGCACAACGCATGCAGGCTCGCCGCGCGGGGCCAGGGGGGTGGACCAATCGGGCGGCGTGCCCCGTTGCCGCGGGACTCAAGTCGATTTATCGTCCCAGCACGATTCGCGTGCGTGATCACAAAATGTGAAGGGGCCGCGGCCATGGTGGCGAAGAAGACCGCCGTACAGCAGTCGGCGTCCAAGTCCACGAGTGCCAGTGCCTCCGGCGGTGGGACGAAGGACGTGGGCGGGAAGAAAAGCGTGGTCAAGAAGACCGCGGCCCGGAAGACGGCCGTCAAGGCCGTGAAGAAGACAGTCGGGGAGGGGCCCGAGAGACCGGTGGCCGCCAAGAAAGCGGTGGCGGCCGGGAAGAGTGCCGTGAAGCCGGCGGGGGCAGGGACGACAGGGAAAACGACGGCCAAGAAGGCCACGGCTACGAAGGCGGCGGCCAAGAAGGCAACGGCGACCAAGAAGCCCGCCAAGAAAGCGGCCGTGAAGAAAGCGGCGACCAAGAAAACCGCGGCCCCCAAGAGCACGACGGCGAAGACCAGTTCCACGAAGAGCGCCACCAAGAAGAGCACCACCACGAAAAGCAGCTCTACGAAGAGCACGAAGAAGAGCGCGGCCAAGAAGACGACGGCGGGCGCGGCGCAGGCCGCGGAGCAGACGGGAGCCACGACGGTGGTTGCGAAGAAGACTCCTGGCACGGCCACGGCGGCGAAGACACCCGTTCCCAAGGCGCGGCTCGCCGCGGCGGCCGGGCCGGGTGAGCTGGCGGTCCGCCCGGGCGAGGACCCCTGGACGCCGGCGGAGGTCGAGGAGGCCCGCACCGAGCTGCTCTCCGAGGCGGAGCGGCTGAGCGAGGAGATCACCTCCACCGAGCAGGCCCTCGCCGGTCTGATGCGGGACTCCGGGGACGGTGCCGGCGACGACCAGGCCGACACCGGCACCAAGAACATCACGCGGGAGAGCGAGATGGCGCTGGCCGCCAACGCGCGCGAGATGCTGATCCAGACCCAGCGTGCCCTGGGGAAGCTGGACGCGGGCACCTACGGCCTGTGCGAGAACTGCGGCAATCCCATCGGCAAGGCGCGGATGCAGGCCTTCCCGCGGGCCACCCTGTGCGTCGAGTGCAAGCAGAAGCAGGAACGCCGTTACTGACGATCGCTACTGAACGCCGGTACTGAGGGTGCCGAGAGGTGTGCCGTACCCTCTTCCTCAGTCAGGTACCTAGGTTCGAGGGACTCACGTGGCAGAGGCGGAGCGCATCATCGGTACGCCGGATACCCCAGAGGCGGCGGGGGCCGAGCCGGAGCAGAGCGAGACCGCGCCCCCCAGGGGAAAGCGCCGGATCGCCGTGCTGTTCGTGGTGGCCGCCTTCGCGTACACCCTCGACCTGGTCAGCAAGCTTCTCGTGGTGGCCAAGCTGGAGCACCACGCGCCGATCGAGGTCTTCGGGGACTGGCTGGAGTTCCACGCGATCCGCAACCCCGGCGCGGCCTTCGGGTTCGGCGCGGCCTTCACGGTCATCTTCACGATGATCGCGGCCGCCGTGATCGTGGTGATCGCGCGGCTGGCCCGCAAGCTCTACAGCCTCCCGTGGGCCATCGCGCTCGGGCTGCTGCTGGGCGGCGCGCTGGGCAACCTCACCGACCGGATCTTCCGTGCGCCCGGCATCTTCCAGGGCGAGGTCGTCGACTTCATCGCGCCCAAGGGCTTCGCCGTCTTCAACCTCGCCGACTCGGCGATCGTGTGCGGCGGCATCCTGATCGTGCTGCTCTCCTTCCGTGGTCTCGACCCTGATGGCACGGTCCACAAGGACTGAGCGCGCAGGCCCGGGCTCGCGTACGGCGGTGTCGGACCCGTCCGGCATACTCGACCGGGTGAGCACAGTTCCCGAGATCCGAAACCTGCCCGTGCCCGACGGCCTGGAGGGCGAGCGTGTCGACGCCGCCATCTCCCGGATGTTCGGCTTCTCCCGCACCAAGGCCGCCGAACTGGCCGCGGCGGGGAAGGTCACGGTCGACGGCTCGGTGGTCGGGAAGTCCGAGCGGGTGCACGGCGGGGCCTGGCTCGAGGTCGAGATGCCGCAGGCGCCCGCACCCGTGCAGATCGTCGCCGAGCCGGTCGAGGGCATGGAGATCGTCTACGACGACGACGACGTGGTCGTGATCGTCAAGCCCGTCGGCGTCGCCGCCCACCCCAGCCCCGGCTGGACCGGGACGACGGTCATCGGCGGCCTGGCCGCGGCCGGGTACCGGATCTCGACGTCGGGTGCCGCCGAGCGCCAGGGCATCGTGCACCGCCTCGACGTCGGCACGTCCGGCCTGATGGCGGTCGCCAAGTCGGAGCGGGCGTACACCTCGCTCAAGCGCCAGTTCAAGGAGCGCACGGTCGACAAGCGCTACCACACGCTGGTCCAGGGCCACCCCGACCCGACCAGCGGCACCATCGACGCCCCCATCGGCCGGCACCCGAACCACGACTACAAGTGGGCGGTCACCGCCGAGGGCAAGCCGTCCGTCACGCACTACGACCTCATCGAGGCGTTCCGCGCGGCCTCCCTGCTCGATGTGAAGCTGGAGACCGGCCGCACCCACCAGATCCGGGTGCACATGGCAGCCCACCGCCACCCGTGCGTGGGCGACCTGACGTACGGCGCCGACCCGACGCTCGCCAAGCGGCTGCGCCTGACCCGGCAGTGGCTGCACGCCGTCCGGCTCGGGTTCGAGCACCCCGCGGACGGCCAGTGGGTCGAGTTCGAGAGCGGCTACCCGGACGACCTCCAGCAGGCCCTGGACCTGGTGCGCGAGGAGACGTACGCGTGAGTGCCCCGTCGTACGCGGTGCGCGTGGCCGACGATCCGGCCGACCGCGAGGCCTGCTTCGCGGTGCGCAAGGACGTCTTCGTCGTCGAGCAGGGCGTGCCCCAGGAGATCGAGTACGACGCTTACGACGAAGCGGCGACGCATGTGCTCGCCGTGCGCGAGGACGGGACACCGCTGGGTACCGGGCGGCTGCTGTACGGCGAGGCGGCCGCGGCGAAGACCGACGGCGACCTCACCGTGGGCTCCCTGGGGCGGCTGGCCGTCACCAAGGAGGCGCGCGGGCTCGGGGTCGGGGTCGCGCTGGTGCGGGCGATCGAGGACGCGGCACGCGCGCGTGGGCTCGCCGCCGTCGACCTGCACGCCCAGACGCACGCGCTGGGGTTCTACGAACGGCTCGGGTACGAGGCGTACGGCCCGGAGTTCCCGGACGCCGGGATCCCGCACCGGGCGATGCGGCGCGCCCTGTAGGCAAGCGATGGGCGTCGAAAGAGCTGGTCCGGCAGACGTCGTGGCAGGCTGGGGCGTCCGCTGTGTGAACGTCGAGATCCCGCCGGAGCCCTGACCGTGGATCAATTGGCCCTGTTGTTCGTCCTGTTGCTCGGGGCCGTGGTGAGCGTCCCGCTGGGGGACCGGTTCGGTCTGCCGGCGCCGGTGCTCATGACGCTTCTCGGGATAGTCCTCGCGGTGGCCGACTTCGTGCCGAACGTGAACGTCCCGCCCGAGCTGATCCTGCCCCTGCTGCTGCCACCGCTGCTGTACGCGGCCGTACGGCGCACCTCCTGGCGGCAGTTCACGGCCAACATCCGGCCCATCTTCCTGCTGGCCGTCGCCCTGGTCTTCGTCACCACCCTCGCCGTCGCCGCCGTCGCGAGCGCCATCGTGCCGGGGCTGCCGATCGCCGCCGCCGTGGCGCTCGGCGCGCTCGTGGCACCGCCCGACCCGGTCGCGGCGACCGCCGTCGCGGGCCAACTCGGGCTGCCCCGGCGCCTGGTGTCGATCCTGGAGGGCGAGGGCCTCTTCAACGACGTGACGGCCATCGTTTTGTACCACGTGGCGATCGCCGCCGCCGTCAGCGGAACGTTCCATCCCTGGCGGGCCGGGCTCGACTTCGTGCTGTCCGCCGTCGTCGCCGTGGCGGTCGGGCTGGCCCTGGGGTGGGCGACGAACAAGCTGATGTCGCTGCTCGACGACGCCACCCTCCAGATCGGGCTGACGCTTCTGGTGCCGTTCGCCTCGTACGTCCTGGCCGACGAACTGCACGGCTCCGGGGTGCTCGCCGTGCTCACCACCGCCCTGTTCCTGTCCGAGTACGCCTTCGGTGCCGACGACGTCCTGACCCGGCTCGCCGGCGCGACCGTGTGGGACGTCGTGGACACACTGGTGACCGGGGTCGCCTTCGGGCTCATCGGGCTCGAACTGCACAACGCGATCCGTACGGCGTCCGGGCGGTGGGGCGAGATGCTCGGCTGGGCCGCCGCGATCGTCGGTGTCGTCGTGGTCGTACGACTGGCGTGGCTGCTGCCGGCGACCTGGCTGACCAAACGGCTGCACGCCAAGCGGGACTACGACGAGGAGATCCCGACGTCCTGGCGGGAGACCGTGATCATGTGGTGGGCGGGCATGCGCGGGGTGGCGTCCGTCGCGCTGGCGCTGGCGATCCCGCTGACGATGGACGACGGGTCGGCGTTCCCCGACCGGGACGAGATCGTCTTCATCGCCTTCGGGGTGATCATGGCGACGCTGATCCTCCAGGGGCTCACGCTGCCGTGGCTGGTGAAGCGGCTCGGGGTGCGGGCCGACACCGACAGCGAGCAGGCCTTCGAGAAGGAGCTCGCGGTGCGGGCGGCGAAGGCCGCGAAGCGGCGGCTGCGGGAGATCGAGGACGTGGAGGACCTGCCGGAGGAGGTGTCCGAGCAGTTGCTGCGGCGGGCCTTCGACATCGGGGTGCGGATCTCTCCCGCGGTGGCGGACGGGGAGCGGCGGGAGGTGTACGAGAAGCGGGTGAAGCGGGTGAAGCGGATGCGGCGGATCCAGGGCGAGATGATGAGCGCCGCGCGGCACGAGGTGCTGGCGGCGCGGAGTGAGCCGGGGGCGGATCCGGAGATCGTGGACCGGGTGCTGAGGCATCTCGATGTACGGAGCCTGCGGTAAGTCGCCCTTTCCTACCGGCACTTGGATTCCTTTGTAGGCTCGTGCCATGACTCGTAACGTCGTGATCAGTGGTGGTGGTACGGGAATCGGGCTCGCCGCGGCGCATGCCTTCGCGGCCGGCGGGGACCGGGTCCTGCTCCTCGGGCGGCGGCGTGAGGTGCTGGAGAAGGCCGGGGTGCCAGGAGCGCTGACGTACGCCGGGGATCTGAGTGAGCCCGAAGTGGTGCGCGGTGTCGCGCGGTTCGTTGCCGAGGAGTTCGGCACCGTGGATGTGCTGGTGCACAGCGCGGGTGGCAACGGAACCCTGGAACCCGCGAGCGGCGGCGATGCGCTGGACGCCGTCGCGCACGACTGGACCGTCAACTTCCGCATCAACACGCTCAGTGCGGCCCTCCTCACCGAGGCCCTGAGGACACGCCTCGCGGAACCGGGCGGGCGGGTGCTGTTCGTCAGCTCCATCGCCGCGTACCGGGGATCGGGCAGCGGGGCGTACGGCGGAGCCAAGGCCGCCCTGCACCCGTACGCCCATGATCTGGCCCGGGACCTCGGCCCGCGCGGCATCACCGTGAACGTGGTCGCGCCCGGATACATCGAGGACACCGAGTTCTTCGGCCCCGAGATCGCGGAAGCCCGGCGCGACCGGATGATCCGCGACACCTCGACCGGCCGGGCCGGAACCCCCGGCGACATCGCCGCCACCCTCCACTGGCTGGCCTCCCCGGGCGCCGGCCACGTGACGTCGCAGGTGATCCAGGTCAACGGCGGGGCAGAGCGGGGGCATTGAGGCACCGGGCACTGCCCGGCACCCTCACCCCCGGTTCGGCCCCTGCGGCTCGTGGGTCGGGCGGGGGCCTCCTCCGTTGGGGGACGTGGTCTCGTGCGGTACCGGGGCCGCGTCCGCCGTGTTGACTCGGGGGAGGGCGTACGGGTGGTTCACGTACAGCCAGCGGATCATCTCCTCGCGGACCGTGACGCGTACCGTCCAGATGTCGTCCGCGTCCTTCGCCGTCACCAGGGCCCGGACCTCCATGGTGTTGGGGGTGGTGTCGGTGACGACCAGGCCGTAGCTGCGGCCGTCCCAGGCGGGGCAGGCGCGGAGGATCTCGCGGAGTTGTTCGCGCATCGCGTCCACCGGAGCCGAGTGGTCGACCTGGAAGTAGACGATGCCGGTCATCTGCGGTGTGCCGCGCGACCAGTTCTCGAACGGCTTGGACGTGAAGTACGACACCGGCATGGTGATCCGGCGTTCGTCCCAGGTCCGTACCGTCAGATAGGTCAGCGTGATCTCCTCGACCGTGCCCCACTCGCCCTCCACCACCACGGTGTCACCGATGCGCACCATGTCGCCGAAGGCGATCTGCAGCCCGGCGAAGAGGTTCGACAGCGTCGACTGGGCGGCGACACCGGCGACGATGCCGAGGACTCCCGCCGAGGCCAGCAGCGAGGCACCGGCCGCGCGCATCGCCGGGAACGTCAGCAGCATCGAGGCGATCGCCACCACCGCGACGCATGCGGCCACCACCCGTGTGATCAGTGTCACCTGGGTCCGCACCCGGCGGACCCGGGCCGCGTCGTGGTGGGCACGGGCGTAGCGCGAGTACGAGGTCTCCACGATCGCCGCCGCGATACGGATCATCAGCCAGGCCGTGGCGCCGATCAGCACCAGGGTCAGGAGCTGGCCGATGCCGACCCGGTGTTCCTCCAGCAGCCGCGCCTGGTCGTAGGAGCCTCTGAGCAGGGCCGCGCAGATCACCAGTTGGTAGGGCACACGGCCACGGCGCAGCAGCCCCCACAGGGGCGTCTCGCCGTGTCTGGCGTCGGCCTTGCGCAGCAGCAGGTCGGTGACCCAGCCGATGAGCAGCGTGAGGACGACGGAGCCGCCTATGACGATCAGCGGGCGCAGTACGTTCTCCATGTGTCCGACCGTACTGGCACGATGGCTTCATGAACATCATGCTCTTCCACTCGACGTACGGTCTGCGGCCGGCGGTGCGCGACGCCGCCGAGCGGCTGCGCGCGGCGGGCCACGAGGTGTGGACCCCGGACCTCTTCGAGGGGCGTACGTTCGAGACGGTCGAGGAGGGCATGGCCTTCAACGACGGGATCGGCAAGGACGAGCTGCTGAAGCGGGCCGTGCTGGCCGCCGCCCCCTACTCCGAGCGCGGCCTCGTCTACGCCGGGTTCTCGCTCGGCGCGTCCGTCGCCCAGACCCTCGCCCTCGGCGACGAGAAGGCCCGCGGCCTGCTGCTTCTGCACGGCACCTCGGACATCGCGGCCAACGCCGCCGTGGACGACCTGCCGGTCCAACTGCATGTCGCCGAGCCGGACCAGTTCGAGACGGACGACTGGCTCAGCTCCTGGTATCTCCAGATGGGCAGAGCGGGCGCCGACGTGGAGATCTACCGGTACGCCGGCGCCGGTCACCTCTACACCGACCCCGGCCTCCCGGACTACGACGAGGAGGCGGCCGAGGCCACCTGGCGGGTGGCGCTCGGCTTCCTCGACAGCCTGTAGTCGGCCGTCATACAGAGTCGTCCGTCAGCACGCCTTGGGCGGGTGGACGAGCGATTCGAAGTGCCCGGACCACACCCAGGACGTGGGCTGGGAGTCGTAGATCCGGAACCACAGAGCCCCCGAGGGGGTATTGGTGGTCGAGCACTGGATGCGCAGGACCGTCTTGAACGGCTCCGTGCGGTACCTGGTCGATGAGGACGTGGGCTTCGCGTATATGGGAGCGCCGTGGGTGTCCAGCACGGTCAGGTTGACGTACGCCGGCGCGGCCGAGGCTTCCTGTGCCTCGACGGTGGCGGTGACACCGGCGAGGGCCAGGGCCGCGCCGAGCACTGCGGTCTTCTTCAGGACACTTTGGGGGGTGGCCATGTGACTCCAATCGTGAAGAAAGCTGACGGACCGCCAACTGCGGAGGACCGCCAGCTTGTTCGATGGAGCCTAGATCCACTCGGTTCCTTCGCGCCGCTATTTTTTTACACCGGGTCGTAGGCGCGCTCGACCTTCTGCGTGCCGGAGCGCGTGCGGTACGAACGCGCCCAACTGGACGTCGCGTTCTTGTCCGTGCGGTCGGACAGGACGTAGTAGTCCATCTGGGCCCGGTCGGCCGTGATGTCCAGGACGCCGTAGCCGTGGCGGTCCGTGTCGACCCAGTGGACGTGCCGGTTGGCGACCTGGATGAGCGGGGCGGCGATCGCGGAGACGGTGCCCTCGGGCACCTTCACTATGTCGTCGAGGTTGTCGGAGGTCACCGAGGTGATCACGAACTCCGTTGCCGCGGACGCCGAGAGGGGATACGTCCCGGCGTCCACCGGCACGTCGTTGGCCCAGGACATGTGGATGTCGCCGGTGAGGAAGACCGTGTTGCCGATCGCGTTCGAGCGCAGATGGGCGAGGAGTTCGCGGCGGTCGTCGGTGTAGCCGTCCCACTGGTCGGTGTTGACGCCGATGCCGTCCTGCGGCAGGTCCAGCAGCTTGGCGAGCGGTTTGAGCAGGTCGGCGGTGAGTGAGCCGATGACGAACGGCGCGATCATCACCGAGTTGCCGACCAGCCGCCACTTGGTTTCCGACGCCTTCAACCCGGCTTTCAGCCAGTCGAGTTGGGCACGTCCGGTGATCGTACGGTCCGGGTCGTCGACCGAGCCGCTGCCCGAACTCGCCTGCTGGGAGCGGAAGGAGCGCAGGTCGAGGAGCGAGAGGTCGGCGAGCTTGCCGAAGCGCAGCCGGCGGTAGGTGGTGCCCGCGATCGCGGGGCGCACCGGCATCCACTCGAAGTACGCCTGTTTCGCGGCCGCTTGGCGGGCCGTCCAGGTGCCCTCGGCGCCCTCGGTGTGGTTGACCGCGCCGCCCGACCAGGCGTTGTCCGCGAACTCGTGGTCGTCCCAGATCGCGATGACCGGCGCCTTGGAGTGCAGCGCCTGGAGGTCCGGGTCGGTCTTGTACCTGCCGTGCCGGGTGCGGTAGTCGGCGAGCGTGATGATCTCGTTGGTCGGCGCGTGCTGTCGTACGACCGTGCCGCGCGCCGCGTACTCGCCGGACTTGTACTCGTAGATGTAGTCCCCGAGATGCAGCCAGGCGTCCAGGTCGCCGCGGGCCGCGAGATGGCGGTACGAGGCGAAATAGCCGGCCTCCCAGTTGGCGCAGGTGACGACGCCGAAGCGGAGACCGGAGACGGCGGCGTCGGCGGCGGGCGTCGTGCGGGTGCGCGCGACGGGGGAGTCGGTGCCGCCGGACGAGAAGCGGAACCAGTAGTCGGTGGCCGGTTGCAAGCCCCGTATGTCCGCCTTCACGGTGTGGTCGGAAGCGGCGGTCGCGGTGGTCGAGCCCTTGCTGACGATGTCCGTCAGCGCCTTGTCCTTGGCGACCACCCAGCTGACCTCGGTGTCGGGCCCGAGCCCCGAGCCGGGCGTGGCCTCAGATGACGGCGTCACCCGGGTCCACAGCAGGATGCCGTCGGGCAGCGGGTCGCCGGAGGCGACGCCGTGCAGGAACTGGGGGGTCTCGGCGGCCGCCCGCGCGGGCAGGGCGGCGGCCAGCGGTCCGGCCAGGACAGCCGTCGCCGCCGCGGCCTTGACGACCGTACGGCGGCGGGGCGAGGGCGAGTTGAGGGCCTGGGACGCTTCGGGGGTTCTGTGTCGACTGGTCACGGCCGCCCAGGTTACTGATCGGTACACGGCAGAGCGGGCGAACTCCGAAAGTTCGCCCGCTCTTCACGCGGAGGCGTGGATCCCGCGCCGGTGTCAGGCCTTGAGGGCCGCGTCCACCGCCGTGTTGAACTGCGCGACCGTCCATTCCTGGTTGGCGGGGGTGGTCTCGAGCTGCTTGCCGTTCATGACGAAGCCCGGAGTGCCGGTCACGCCGTCCTTGTTGTTGTCGAAGGTCTTCGACATCGCCAACGCCCAGGCGTCGTAGGTGCCCTTCTTGACGGCGGTCTGGAACTTCGTGTTGTTCTTCAGCGCGGGGACCGTGTTGGCGACCTTGATGAGGTAGCTGTCGTCCTTGAACTTGTCGGTCGTCTCGTCCGGGTGGTACTTCGTCGAGTACAGCGCCGACTTGTAGTCGAGGAACGCCTGGTCGCTGACGTTCAGTGCGGCGCCCAGCGCGCTCAGCGCGTTCTTGGAGCCCTCGCCGTTGTCCTTGGTGTCGATGAACGTGGCGCCGATGTACTGGATCTTGTACTTGCCGTCGTCGATGTCCTTCTTCACCGTCGAACCGACGGTCTGCTCGAACGCGGCGCAGATCGGGCAGCGCGGGTCCTCGTACTCCTTGAGCGTCTTCTTGGCGGTGGACGTGCCGATGACGACCGTCGTGCCGTTCTTGCCCGTGGTGTTGGCAGGAGCGACGACCTTGTCGTCCTTCACGGCCTCCCAGTAGCCGGGCTTGTTGTTCTGCACGACGGCGTAACCTATGCCGCCGGCTATCGCGAGGACACCGACGACCGAACAGGCCACGATGATCTGCCGCTTGACCTTGGCCCGCTTGGCCTGGCGCTCGCGCTCGGCGCGCAGCCGCTCACGGGCCGCCGTCTTCGCCGCCGCGCTGTTCCGCTTGCTCATGGTGGTGATCTCCATCAGGGACGCGCACATCGTGTGCGCGGAATATGTATGGGGGGACTACTCGGAGGTGCTCGGGTGCCGGTGCGCGGTCGTGTTCAGACCGCGAGGAGGAACGAGCACGGCGGTCCACGCCGTCCCAGCGAGTGCACCAGCAGCCGCTCACGGGCGGTGGCCGTACGGTGCGTGGCGCGCGGCAGGCGGCGTACGACCGGGGTACGGCGGCCTGTCATGGCGGTGACGGCGAGCAACAGCGGGCGGAAGCCCAACGCGGTTGCCGCGCGCAGCAGTTCGGTCAGCGCGCGCTCGCCGCGGCGGAGATAGGCGGCGGCCAGGAGCCCGACGCCGATGTGCGCGCCGAGCAGCAGCCAGGCGGCGGAGGCGTCGGTGTGCGCGAGCAGCGCCGCCGCCTGATGAGGATCGTCGGTCATCCGGGTCAGCGGGGTGCCCACGCTGCCGCCGCTGCACAGCACGTCGAGGCCGACCGCGCGCAGCGGTCCGGCGACCGGGCCGCCCGCCCTGCCGTAGCAGGCGTGCTGGCCGGTGGTGAAGACCGTGTCGGCGGCCAGCTCCAGCGGGATCAGCAGGGCGGCGATCCGGCCGAAGCCGCGCTCGCGGCCCGCCAGCGCGTACGCGAGCACGAACACGGTGGCGGCGATCGCCGCCACCGTGCCGAACGGCAGGGGGACCCGGGACAGCAGCACGTGCGACGCGGTGCTGAGTGTCACGACCAGTGCCGTGAACAGCGCCGCGCGTACGGCCCTGAGCTGGATCCCGGATATGTCCATAGCGGGGGAGAGTCTGTCACGTGCTCCTGTAGGGGACCCCTAAAGGGTTCCTGTGGGCGGGCGGATGGTTACAGACCCGGAATCCGGCCGTTGCGGAACAGGTCGACGAAGGTCTGGTGATCGGCACGCGCGCGTGCGCCGTAGTCGTGCGCGAAGTCGACCAGGACGCCCGCGAAGCCGTCCTCGTCGGCCGCGATCGCCGCGTCGATGGCGCGCTCGGTGGAGAAGGGCACCAGTGACTCGCCGGACTGGTCGTCGGCCGCCGCGTGCATGGTGGCCGTGGCCCGCCCCAGGTCGGCGACGACCGCGGCGATCTCCTCCGGGTCGTCGATGTCGCTCCAGTCCAGGTCCACCGCGTACGGCGACACCTCGGCGACCAACTGCCCCGATCCGTCCAGCTCGGTCCAGCCCAGCCACGGGTCGGCGTGCGCCTGGAGGGCACGCTGGGAGATCACCGTGCGGTGGCCCTCGTGCTGGAAGTAGTCCCGGATCGCCGGGTCCGTGATGTGCCGGGAGACGGCCGGGGTCTGGGCCTGCTTGATATAGATCACGACGTCGTTCTCCAGGGCGTCGCTGTTGCCCTCGAGAAGGATGTTGTACGACGGCAGCCCGGCCGAGCCGATGCCGATGCCCCGGCGGCCGACAACGTCCTTCACGCGGTAGGAGTCGGGGCGGTCCAGGGAGGACTCCGGGAGCGTCTCCAGATAGCCGTCGAAGGCCGCGAGGACCTTGTAGCGGGTGGCCGCGTCCAGCTCGATGGAACCGCCGCCGGAGGCGAAGCGGCGCTCGAAGTCGCGGATCTCGGTCATCGAGTCCAGCAGCTCGAAGCGGGTCAGCGAACGGGCGGTGCGCAGCGCCCCCAGGAGCGGCCCGTCGGCGGTGTCCAGCGTGAACGGCGGCACCTCGTCGCTCTTCGCACCGGTCGCCAGCGCGTGCACCCGCTCGCGGTACGCGCCCGCGTAGACCGTCACCAGCTCGGTGATCTGCTCGTCGCTGAGCGCCTTCGCGTACCCGATGAGCGCCACGGAGGCGGCGAAGCGCTTGAGGTCCCAGGTGAACGGGCCGACGTAGGCCTCGTCGAAGTCGTTGACGTTGAAGACCAGGCGGCCGTTCGAGTCCATGTACGTGCCGAAGTTCTCGGCGTGCAGGTCGCCGTGGATCCACACGCGCGAGGTGCGGTCGTCCAGGTACGGGCCGCCCCGCTTCTCAGCGTCGAGGTCGTGGTAGAAGAGGGCCGCCGTGCCCCGGTAGAAGGCGAAGGCGGAGGCCGCCATCTTCCGGAACTTCACACGGAACGCGGCCGGGTCGGCGGCCAGGAGCTCGCCGAAGGCGGTGTCGAAGACGGCGAGGATCTCCTCGCCGCGGTGCTCGTCGTTGAGCTGCGGAACCGACATCGCTCTGTGCCTCCTGGTACGGGTGGTGCGTGACATGTGACGGGTCTGTCGTCACCTTCCAACGCTCGAAGGTACGTGGGAGTGCCCGCCGAGTGTCAGTCCCGAGGCATAGGATTCGGTCTCGTCCCCCCAGACCGCCCGCTGTCTGTTGTCGACTGTTTCCCCTGGAGGCCAAGCCGTGTCAAAGCCGCCGTTCACGCACCTGCACGTCCACACCCAGTACTCGCTCCTGGACGGTGCCGCGCGGCTCAAGGACATGTTCAACGCGTGCAACGAGATGGGCATGACCCATATCGCGATGTCCGACCACGGCAACCTCCACGGCGCCTACGACTTCTTCCATACGGCGACGAAGGCCGGGGTGACGCCGATCATCGGCATCGAGGCGTACGTCGCCCCCGAGTCGCGCCGCAACAAGCGCAAGATCCAGTGGGGCCAGCCGCACCAGAAGCGCGACGACGTGTCCGGTTCGGGTGGTTACACCCACAAGACCATCTGGGCGGCGAACAAGACGGGCCTGCACAACCTCTTCAAGCTGTCCTCGGACGCGTACGCCGAGGGCTGGCTCCAGAAGTGGCCGCGCATGGACAAGGAGACCATCTCCCAGTGGTCCGAGGGGCTCATCGCCTCCACCGGCTGCCCCTCGGGCGAACTCCAGACCCGGCTGCGCCTCGGCCAGGAGGAGGAGGCCCTGAAGGCGGCGGCCGAGTACCAGGACATCTTCGGCAAGGACCGCTACTTCCTGGAGCTGATGGACCACGGCATCGAGATCGAGCGCCGGGTCCGCGACGGCCTCCTCGACATCGGCCGCAAGCTCGGCATCCCGCCCCTGGTGACGAACGACTCGCACTACACGTACGCGCACGAGGCGACGGCCCACGACGCCCTGCTCTGCATCCAGACCGGCAAGAACCTCTCGGACCCGGACCGCTTCCGCTTCGACGGCACCGGCTACTACCTGAAGTCCACCGACGAGATGTACGCCGTGGACTCCTCGGACGCGTGGCAGGAGGGCTGCCGCAACACCCTCCTGGTGGCCGAACAGATCGACACCACCGGCATGTTCGAGGCGAAGAACCTCATGCCGAAGTTCGACATCCCCGAGGGGTACACCGAGGTCACCTGGTTCAAGGAGGAGGTGCGCCTCGGCATGGAGCGCCGCTTCCCGGGCGGTGTCCCCGAGGACCGGCAGAAGCAGGTCGAGTACGAGCTGGACGTCATCATCCAGATGGGGTTCCCGGGCTACTTCCTCGTGGTCGCCGACTTCATCATGTGGGCGAAGAACAACGGCATCGCGGTCGGCCCCGGCCGTGGTTCCGCGGCCGGCTCGATCGTCGCGTACGCCCTGGGCATCACCGACCTCGACCCGATCCCGCACGGCCTGATCTTCGAGCGGTTCCTCAACCCCGAGCGCGTCTCCATGCCCGACGTCGACATCGACTTCGACGAGCGCCGGCGCGTCGAGGTCATCCGGTACGTGACCGAGAAGTACGGCGCCGACAAGGTCGCCATGATCGGCACCTACGGCAAGATCAAGGCCAAGAACGCGATCAAGGACTCCGCGCGCGTGCTGGGCTACCCGTACGCGATGGGCGACCGCCTCACCAAGGCGATGCCCGCCGACGTCCTCGGCAAGGGCATCGACCTCGACGGCATCACCAACCCCACGCACCCCCGCTACGGCGAGGCGGGCGAGATCCGCGGGATGTACGAGAACGAACCGGACGTCAAGAAGGTCATCGACACCGCCAAGGGCGTCGAGGGCCTGGTCCGGCAGATGGGCGTGCACGCCGCCGGCGTCATCATGTCCAGCGAGCCCATCGTCGACCACGCCCCGATCTGGGTGCGGCACACCGACGGCGTGACCATCACACAGTGGGACTACCCGCAGTGCGAGTCGCTCGGCCTGATCAAGATGGACTTCCTGGGCCTGCGCAACCTCACCATCATGGACGACGCCGTGAAGATGGTGAAGTCCAACAAGGGCATCGACCTGGAGATGCTCGCCCTCCCGCTGGACGACCCCAAGACGTACGAACTGCTCTGCCGCGGCGACACGTTGGGCGTGTTCCAGTTCGACGGCGGTCCGATGCGTTCGCTGCTGCGCCAGATGCAGCCCGACAACTTCGAGGACATCTCCGCCGTGTCGGCCCTGTACCGGCCGGGCCCGATGGGCATGAACTCGCACATCAACTACGCGGAGCGCAAGAACAAGCGCCAGGAGATCACGCCGATCCACAAGGAGCTGGAGGAGCCCCTCGAGGAGGTCCTCGCGGTCACCTACGGCCTGATCGTCTACCAGGAGCAGGTGCAGAAGGCCGCCCAGATCGTCGCCGGGTACTCGCTCGGCGAGGCCGACATCCTGCGCCGCGTGATGGGCAAGAAGAAGCCCGACGAGCTGGCGAAGAACTTCACCATCTTCCAGGAGGGCGCCCGGAAGAACGGCTACAGCGACGAGGCGATCCAGGCCCTGTGGGACGTCCTGGTCCCCTTCGCCGGCTACGCGTTCAACAAGGCGCACTCCGCCGCGTACGGCCTGGTCTCGTACTGGACCGCCTATCTGAAGGCCAACTACCCGGCCGAGTACATGGCGGCGCTGCTCACCTCGGTCAAGGACGACAAGGACAAGTCCGCGATCTACCTCAACGAGTGCCGCCGCATGAAGATCAAGGTGCTCCCGCCGAACGTCAACGAGTCGGTGCACAACTTCGCCGCCCAGGGCGACGACGTGATCCTCTTCGGCCTGGAGGCCGTGCGCAACGTCGGCACGAACGTGGTCGACTCGATCATCCGGTCCCGCAAGGCGAAGGGTAAGTACGGCTCCTTCCCCGACTACCTGGACAAGGTCGAGGCCGCCGCCTGCAACAAGCGGACCACCGAATCCCTCATCAAGGCCGGTGCGTTCGACACCCTGGGGCACACCCGCAAGGGCCTCACCGCGCACTTCGAGCCGATGATCGACAACGTGGTGGCGGTCAAGCGCAAGGAGGCCGAGGGGCAGTTCGACCTCTTCGGGGGCATGGGCGACGAGGACACCAGCGAGCCCGGCTTCGGACTCGACGTGGAGTTCACCACGGAGGAGTGGGAGAAGACCTATCTCCTCGCCCAGGAGCGGGAGATGCTCGGCCTCTACGTCTCCGACCACCCGCTCTTCGGCCTGGAGCACGTGCTGTCCGACAAGGCCGACGCGGGCATCGCCCAGCTCACCGGAGGTGAGCACGGGGACGGCGCGGTCGTCACCATCGGCGGCATCATCTCGGGCCTCCAGCGCAAGATGACCAAGCAGGGCAACGCCTGGGCGATCGCCACCGTCGAGGACCTCGCGGGCTCCATCGAGTGCATGTTCTTCCCGGCGACCTACCAGCTCATCTCGACCCAACTCGTCGAGGACGCCATCGTGTTCGTCAAGGGCCGCCTCGACAAGCGCGAGGACGTGCCGCGGCTGGTCGCGATGGAGCTGATGGTCCCGGACCTGTCGAACGCGGGCACCAACGCACCCGTGATCCTCACCATCCCGGCGACCAGGGTCACCCCGCCGATGGTGAGCAGGCTCGGTGAGATCCTCAGCCACCACCGGGGCGACAGCGAGGTCCGCATCAAGCTCCAGGGCCCGACCAAGACGACCGTCCTGCGCCTGGACCGGCACCGGGTGAAGCCGGACCCGGCCCTGTTCGGCGATCTGAAGGTGCTGCTCGGCCCGTCCTGCCTGGCCGGCTGAGCGACAGACATGACCGAGGGGCGCATCCGTCGACGGATGCGCCCCTCGGCGTGTACCTGGGTCTCAACAACCCTCAAGCAGGCTTCAGTTGTGACCGAAGCGTTTCTGCTTGCCCTTGCGGGCCATGTCGCTGGGAGTCGCCTGGGATATGCGCTGTTCGGCCTGTGCCTCCATCGAGGACGAGGTGGCCTGCTCCTGGGCGCGCTCGGACTGCGACTGCTTACGGTCACGGTTCTTGTTCTTGGCCATGGTGATCTGCCTCCTGAGGGGGATCTAGGGGCCAGGGCCGCGACCAGATTCACATAGGCTGACGAAGAACGCATTTCGGATAATTACCGTGTGTGACATGGTTGATGCGAGAGAGAAGCCCCGAAACGCCACGCCGAAGATCGAGTTCGGGCCGTTAACCCCTGTGCGGTCGGGCAGACTCGAAGCAAGCCCGAAGTGAACCGACCGGGAAGAGGGTGAGTCGCGTGGACCGCTGCATCGTCCTGGTGGACGCCGGGTATCTGCTGGGGGCGGCGGCCAGTCTCCTCGCCGGGGAGCCCTCGCGCTCCCGGATCACCGTCGATCACGCCGCACTCATCCAGGGCCTGCGCGAACGCGCCGAGTCCGACACGGAACGGCCGCTGCTGCGCATCTACTGGTTCGACGGCGCCCCCGACCGCGTCCCGCAGCCCGAGCACCGCAGGCTGCGCGTGATGCCCCGGGTCACCGTCCGCCTCGGCGCCCTGACCCGCAGCGACGGCCGCTGGGCGCAGAAGGGCGTCGACGCCGCCATGCACGCCGAGCTGACCGAACTCGCCCGCAACCGCGCCTGCTCCGACGTCGTCCTCGTCACCGGCGACGGTGACCTGCTGCCGGGCATGATGGCCGCCAAGGAGCACGGCGTCGCCGTACACCTGTGGGCCGTACAGGCCGCCGACGGGGACTACAACCAGTCCGAGGACCTGGTCGCGGAGGCCGACGAGCGGCGGGTGCTCGACCGGATCTGGATCACCAAGGCCGTACGCGCGAAGGACCTCGGCGGGGTGTGCGCGCCGCCGCCCGTGCCGCGGCCGGAGATCGCCGCGATCCTCTCGGCGCCGCTGCCGGAGTCCGCGCCGGCGGCCCGCGAGCGGCCCGTCGAGGACGACGGGCACGCGGCCGCCGAGGCCGGCTCGGAGAACGGCACACAGGAGCGGGTGCCCGCGCCCAAGGGCGTCCCCACCCCGAAGGACCTGGCGAGCCTGAAGGCCCCCGGCGCCGCCGCGCCCGCGCAGCACCCCGCGAGCGCGACCCTGCGCTGGTCCTCCGACAAAGGCTGGGTCGACCGCCCGAGCGGCGCCGCCGAACCGCCCGAGGTCGCCTCGATGCCGACGCTGGCGCAGTTGACCACCGCCGAGCAGCGCTGGGCCGACCGGGAGGAGGACATCACCACGGTCGGCGGCGACCCCTTCGAGGTGGGACAGGTCTTCGCCCGGCGGTGGATGGGCCGGCTCGGCGACCAGGGCGGCCACCTGCAGAAACTCTCCGGGATGTATCCGCGCGTCCCGCACCGCATCGACGGGGAACTGCTGCGCTACGCGGCCCGTTTCGGGCTCCTCGCCCACAAGGACGACCAGATCGACGAGCACGACCGGTACGCGATCAGGGCCGGGTTCTGGCGCGAGATCGACGTACGGACGGCGGCTGAGCACGCGCCGGCCGGGGAGTGACACTCTTTACCGGCGTATTTGTCGCTATGGACCAACCCGAGAGCGGGGAGGGCTCCGCGACCCCGTACTCTCGTCCCTTGTGAGTACGCGCGCGGGGCAGGCACTTCGACACGGTGGTGACGTCGTGTGCGCGGTGCGCGGGCTCAGCAAGACCTATCCGGCGGTGCGCGGTCGACGCGGTGCGCCGGGCACCCCCGAGGTGCGGGCCACCGACGAGGTAACCCTCGACATCCGCCGGGGCGAGATCTTCGGGCTGCTCGGGCCCAACGGCGCAGGCAAGTCCACCCTCGTACGCCAGCTCACCGGGCTGATGCGGCCCGACGCCGGCAGCGTCGAGATCCTCGGGCACGACATCGTGCGGCACCCGGAGCGGGCCGCGCGGATCCTCGCCTACCTGGGCCAGGAGTCCTCCGCGCTCGACGAGCTGACCGTGTCGTTGGCCGCCGAGACGACCGGCCGGCTGCGCGGCCTGGGCCTGCGCGAGGCACGGGCCGAACGGGACGCCGTACTGGACGAGTTGGGGCTCACCGCGCTGGCCGGCCGGCCGCTCAGGAAGCTGTCCGGCGGGCAGCGGCGGCTGGCTTGTGTGGCCGCCGCGCTGGTCGGGGAGCGGCCGCTGCTGGTGCTCGACGAGCCGACCACCGGGATGGATCCGGTGGCGCGCCGGGCCGTGTGGTCCGCCGTCGACCGGCGCCGGGCCGAGCGCGGCAGCACCGTGCTGCTGGTCACCCACAACGTCATCGAGGCCGAGACCGTCCTCGACCGGGTCGCCGTCCTCGACCAGGGCAAGGTCATCGCCTGCGACAGCCCCGCCGGGCTCAAGGAACAGGTCGCCGGAGAGGTGCGGGTCGAGCTGGTGTGGCGGGAGAAGCCGCCGCTGGAGGTCCCGGAGGTCGCCGCGCTGCGGGACCGGGCTGTGGAGTCCGGCCGCCGCTGGACGCTGCGGCTGGCCCCCGAGGAGGCCCGGGTGGCCGTCGCCACGGTGACCGGCGGGGCCGCCTTCGCCGCGCTGGACGACTTCACCCTGGCCACGCCCAGCCTGGAGGACGTGTATCTGGCATTGGGCGGAAACGCGCGGGGGCTGGTGAAGGCATGAGTGCATGGGCTGTCGTATCCGTATGGGACAGGGCGACTGCCGGCGTCGAGAGGAGCAGCGCGACGTGAGTGTCGTATCCGCCGATGTTCTGCCGAGCGGTCCCCTGGCCGTGCCGGAGGCCGCCGGCACGGGCGCGGCCGAGCTCGGGCCGCGGGCCAGGCTGTGGCCCTCCATGGCCGCCGTCTACCGGGCGCAGTTGTCCCGGGCGCGGGTCGCGCGGATTCCGCTGCTGTTCGTGGCGACCTTCCAGTCGGTCGGCATCCTGATCATGATGCGCGGGGTCGTCGACGGCGGCAGCCATGACGCCCAGTTCGTGGTCGCCGGCTCGTCCGTGCTCGTCGTCGCCTACGTCGGGCTGAACCTGCTCGCGCAGTACTTCGGCCAACTGCGCGGCAGCGGCGGGCTCGACCACTACGCCACCCTGCCGGTGCCGCCCGCGTCCGTGGTGCTGGGCGCGGCGGGGGCGTACGCCTCCTTCACCGTGCCGGGGACCGCGCTCACCGCCGTCTTCGGGTGTGTGCTGTTCGGGCTGCCGATGGGGAACATCTGGATCCTGGCGGCGGTGATCCCGCTCGCCGGGGCCGCGCTCGCCGGACTCGGCGCCGCCCTCGGACTGCTCGCGCCGCGCCCAGAACTCGCCACGCTGCTCGGCCAGTTGGGCATGTCGGCGGCCCTGTTGCTGGGCGTGCTGCCGGCCGACCGGATGCCGGACGCGGTCCGTTTCCTGCGGGACCTGGTGCCGTCGACGTACGGCGTGGAGGCCTTCGCGCAGACGTTCGGGCCGCACCCGGACTGGGCGCTCGTCCTCGGTGACCTCGCCGTATGCGCCGGCGTCGGCGTCGTCTCGCTGGCCGTCGCCACCTGGGCCTATCGCCGGGCTGCCGTCCGGTGACGCGCCGCACAGCCGGGCCTGGCACGATGTCACAGTGACCGCACCGCTGACTCCCCCTCCGCCGCCGCGTGACCAGTCCCCGCACGAGCCGTGGCAGCCCCCGGGTGCCGGGTATCCGGCCCCCGCCCCGCAGGACGCGTCGTACGAACAGGACGGGCCCGGAATGAAGACCGAGCTGCGCGAGGCCGCTGTCGTCACGGTCGCCGTGGCGCTCGGTGGGGTGCTGCTCGGACTGCTGTGGTGGTGGCTGGCGCCGCATGTGCCGCTGGTCGGGGACGTGGTCGACAAGAGCTGGGTCGTGTACCTCAAGGATTCCGAGGGTGAGCAGGCGGTGGGGGTGGACGGAACGTTCACTCTGCTCGCGGTGGGTCTCGGGGTGCTGAGCGCTCTCGCCGTCTTCCTGTGGCGGCGGCGTGGGGGAGTGCCGCTGGTCGTCGCGCTGACCGTGGGCGGGCTGCTCGCCTCGCTGCTCGCGTGGCGGCTCGGGATGTGGCTGGGCCCGGCGAAGGACGTGCTCGCGCACGCCAAGTCGGCGGGCAAGGGGGTCACGTTCTCGGCGCCGCTGAAGCTGGGTGCCAAGGGGGCGTTGCTCGCGTGGTCCGTGGCCACGCTGGTCGTCCACCTCGGGCTGACCGCGCTGTTCGGGCCGCGGGATCCGGAGCCGCCCTATCTTCAGCAGGGGCCGGTTCCTACGGACGGGTACGGGACGCCGTCGTCGTAGGGAGGGTTGCTGGGGGCTTGCCGCCCCCAGAACCCCAAGCCGGACGGCCTGAAAAGCCTAGGCCGGCCGGTGTCCGTGATTCGAGCGGTGCTTCCTGACGCGCCACTTTCGTTTCCTGGTTTTCTTCGACATGCCCCTTGTGCTTAACACGCACGCCCGATGGGCGCCAGTACCGCCTGTGTGAGGGCCGTCAGGTCCTCGGGGGAGAGCTCGACCTCCAGGCCGCGGCGGCCCGCCGAGACGCAGATGGTGGAGTGGGCGGCGGCCGAGTCGTCCAGGACCGTGCGGAGCCTCTTGCGCTGGCCGAGCGGGGAGATGCCGCCGCGGACGTAGCCCGTGGTGCGCTCGGCCAGGGTCGGGTCGGCCATGGCCGCGCGCTTGCCGCCCACCGCCGCCGCGAGCGCCTTCAGGTCGAGCTGGCCCGCCACCGGGACCACGGCCACCGTCAGGGCGCCGTCGACGTCCGCGACCAGGGTCTTGAAGACGCGGTCCGGGGAGACGCCCATCGCTTCGGCGGCCTCCTCGCCGTAGGAGGGGTGGGCGGGATCGTGGTCGTAGGAATGGACCTCGTACGGCACTCCCGCGGCCGTCAGGGCCACGGTCGCGGGGGTGCCGCCCGACGGGGACTGCTGCTTCTTGGGTTTCTTCGCCATCGGGGGCGGCCTCAGTTCAGGCTCGTCGGGCCGCGGGTCAGTTCCGCCGCGGGCAGGGACGGGAGATTGCGGATGATGGCCGTCTCCGAGCGCAGGAGTTTCAGCTCGTCGCGCAGGCGGGAGGCGGTGTCGGGGGACTGGAGCAGGCGCTGCTTCGCCGCCGTGTCGAGCATCATCGCGGCGGCGACCAGGTACGAGACCACGGACGGCTCGTCCGGCAGCTCGGCGTCGCCGGTCGACAGGGTCCGCTCACGGGCCCCCGCGAGCCGCTTCTGGTACTGACGGAACGCGCGTAGCACTCCCTCGGCGAGCGCGCCCGCCTCGTCGCCCTTCTCCTCGGGCAGCTCCTCCAGCTCGGCCGTCAGGAACGGGCCCGAGGCGTCCACGGAGAGCAGCCGCATCCGGGTCGTGCCCGTCGCCAGCACCTCGAAGGTGCCGTCGGCGCGCTCCCGGATGGTCGCCGCGTCGGCGACGCAGCCCACCGAGTGGAAGGACTTGAGCGGGTCGGGGCCGAAACCGGCCGCGGGCCCGCGCTCGGGCACGGCCGTCTGGTCCGGCATGCCTGGGGCGGTGGACGCCACCTCGTGGCCGTCACGGATGGCGACGACGGCGAATCGGCGCGGTTCCTCCTCGGGGGTCTTGAGCAGATCGCGCATCAACGCGCGATAGCGCTCCTCGAAAATGTTCAGAGGAAGCACGAGCCCCGGGAACAGAACCGAGTTCAGGGGGAAGAGCGGCAGCCGGACGGTGGTCACGGCGCAAAAGCCTAATGGTCGCCGGAGCGGGCACGACCGACGTGCTCACTCCGTGGATGCTCCGGGGCCTTCTCGAAGGCCCACGGCTGCCGCGGAATCCCCTGGAGACCGGCGGGAACCGGGCCGCCCAGCGGCAGCTCCGAGGCCACCGCGATCCGCACCCCGTCGCGCATCTCCAGGAACTGGCCCAGCGGGTCGTCCGAGAACCGGTCCCAGGGGAAGGAGGTGGCGTACGGGCCGATCAGGCGCAGTTGGTCCAAGGCGTCCGTCCAGCGTTCGAGGCGGATGAGGACGTACGTCAGCAGGTTGCGGACCTCGGCGGGCCAGGGGTCGGCGGCCGCGTACGTGGCGGAGAGGGCGATGGCGAGGTCGGCCGCCGCGTCGAGGCGCGCGCGGGGCACCGTCGGCGCGCAGCCGTCGGTCAGACAGGCGAAGGCCGCCCGCACCGGCAGCGCCTGGACGAGCGAGCCGGGCAGGGCGTCCTGCGCGGCCGGCTCGGCGAAGTCGAAGCACTCGCGGTGCGAGCAGCGGGCGGTGTGGGGCCTGGCTCCCCACTGGGCGCAGCAGGACGCCGACAGGTACTGGAGCGCGGCCACATGGCAGCCGTAGTGGTGCGGAGAGCGGCGTACCGCCTCGCCCCACAGCCGCTCGAATTCGGCGTGCCCGGCGTTGGCGCCCCGCGCCTGGTCGAGGGCGATGCGCCACGGCACCGGGTCGCGCGGCCCCGCCTCGGCGGCCGCGGCGATCAGCGGGCTCAGCTCACGCAGCAGTTCGGCGCGGGCCGGCGACTCCCAGCAGCGGTCCACCGCGAGCTGGGCCCCGACCAGCAGCGCGTCGGGGTCGTGCGGGGCCGCGGCGCGCCAGTCCGCCAGCCACTCGGGGCGGGAGCGGGCGAACGCGGCGAGCCGGCGCGTGTAGCGGTCGCGGTCCTCCCACTCGGCGGCGGCACGGGTGGTGGCCAGCAGCCCGGCAGCGGGCCCGTACTCACCGCGCCCGGCCGCGACCAGCGCGGGGCCGAGCCGGTCGTCGGGCGCGTCGAGGAGGACCTCGTCGTCGGCCGGCAGCCCGGCGGCGAGCCGCGAGGTGTTCCTTGCCATCCGGGCGGTGCGGATGAACGCGCGCAGCAGAACCATGGTGTCGACCATTGAAAGACCGGAGATCCGGCGTGCGCCAGAGCGTCCGGGTACCCGGCTGAAAGTTGTACGCGACCAGGTCAAGCCCCGGTAAAAGGTGACTATTGCTCACCTGTTCGAATACTGTGCATGTGGGTCGCTTTCAGCCGCGTCTCAGCAGCCGGGTCGCCCCCGCCGCCACCGTCGTCGCCAGGATCCAGCCCAGCAGGATCAGCGCCACGGACACCCACTGCCAGCCGCCGTGCAGCCGCCACTGGCCCGCCTGCCCCAGGTCGATCACCGGCAGCAGCAGGTCCAGGGCGAACAGGGCGGGGCTCCACGGCGGATGCCCGTTGTCGTTCATCGGCGCGTGGTCGGCGTGCGCGAAGGCCAGCGAACTCGCCGCCCACAGCACCGCCATCCACACGGCGGCCCGGCCCGGCCGGTACCCGTAGGCGACCGTCCAGTCCTGCACGAACCCCCACACCTTGGCCGCGGCCGGCAGGCTCTCCCGGCGCCGGCGCTGCTTGGCGAGCAGCACCTCCCGCGCGTCCTCGTCCTCACCCGCGTTGCGCAGCACGGTCGCGAGCCGCTCGTACGGCTCCGGGGCGTACTCGGCGGTCGCCGCGGCCACCCAGTCCAGCCGCGTGGTCAGCGGGAACGGACCCACCGGCACCAGGTTCTCGTAGAAGAAGCCGCCCATGTGGAGGTTGCCCGGCTCCGGCCAACTGGTCGCCCGGTCGATCAGGTTGACGATCCGCGCCCCCGACAGCACCACCTTGCCGCGCTCCGGCTTCTCCCCGAGGAAGCGCAGCTCGGGCGTCTGCACCCGGCGCAGCGACAGCTCCTGGTCGTCGGTGAAGGCGAACCGGGCCCGCTCCAGGTCCACGGCGTCCCCGAACCGCCCGTCGTCCAGCCGCACCCCGCCCTGGCACTCGAAGCGCTGGATGCGGGTCCCGTGCGCGGGTGTGGTGCCGCTCAGCCAGGGGCCGCCGACACCGGCCGGGGTGAGGTACAGGGTGCGGCCGACGGTCAACTGCGGGGCGTTCAGGGCGAGTCGGGTGTACGGGTTGGCCAGCCGTGCGCCGCGCAGGCTCAGCGAGACGCCGACCTTGGCGCTGCGCAGGCTCAACTCGCCGTGCGATTCGAGGAGTTCGGCCTGGAGGTCCTGGCCCACGGTCATGCCGTCGGCGGCGATCGAACGCCCGGTGCGGTCCCGGTAGACGATCGCCTGGTTGAGCAGCAGATCGGTGCCGATGTGCGCGTCGGTCAGCCGCAGCCCGTTGTGGAAGCGGCACCGCGGCAGATGCAGATCGCCCTCCGTGTGCACCCGCGCCGCCTCCAGGCGCGGCACCGAGCAGTCCACCAGTCGTACGGTCTGGAGATGAGCCTCCGGCAGCAGGATCTCCTGCTCGAACCGGCAGCCCTTCAGTTCGACGTACGGCCTGACGGTGCCGCCCGCGAGGTCCAGGGTGCCGGTGATGCGCAGCCCGGTGAGCTTCAGGGAGGCCACCCGGCCCGACAGCGGGGGCGGGCCGTCGAGGAGCAGCCAGCACACGATGCGGGCCCGCACGGTCCGCTCCTCGCCCCACGGATGCCCGCCGTGCGGATCGTCGACGGCGGTGTCGCCGCTGCTCAGGTCGTACACGCTGCCGTTGCGGAAGGCCTGCCACATTCCCAGTTCGGCGGCGGTCGCGTCGTCCGGCACGTCCCCCGGGAGGCCGGCACCCTCGGTCACTGCTCTGTCATCCCTCTCGACTGCTCATGCGTCTCGCACACCTGTTCATGCCCGTTGTGTGACGCCCGGAACACTAACCGTGAAGGGGATCTTCCGGATTCCGGCCAGGTTCTGTATCAGCCATTGATATGCGCGAGCAGCCCCCGATCGCGGTCTGAGAGAATTGCTTACGTGATCTCCCGAATCGATCTGCGCGGCGACGCCCTCCCCGACGGGCCCGCCCTGCGCGACCTGCTGCCCCGAGCCGACTTCGACGTCTCGGCCGCCCTGGAGAAGGTGCGTCCGATCTGCGAGGCCGTGCATCATCGGGGCGACGCGGCGCTGATCGACTTCGCCGAGAAGTTCGACGGCGTACGGCTGGAGTCGGTACGGGTCCCGGCCGAGACCCTGCGTACGGCTCTGGAACAGCTCGACCCGGCCGTCCGCGCGGCCCTGGAGGAGTCCATCCGGCGCGCCCGTCTCGTCCACCGCGAGCAGCGCCGTACGACCCACACGACCCAGGTCGTGCCGGGTGGGTCCGTCACCGAGAAGTGGGTGCCGGTGGACCGGGTGGGCCTGTACGCGCCCGGCGGTCGCTCGGTCTACCCCTCGTCCGTGATCATGAACGTCGTCCCGGCCCAGGAGGCCGGCGTCCCCTCGATCGCGCTCGCTTCGCCCGCGCAGGCCGAGTTCGACGGCCTGCCGCACCCGACGATCCTCGCCGCGTGCGCCCTGCTCGGCGTCGACGAGGTCTACGCGGCCGGTGGCGCCACCGCCGTCGCGATGTTCGCCCACGGCACCGAGTCCTGCGCCCCGGCCGACATGGTCACCGGCCCCGGCAACATCTGGGTCGCCGCCGCCAAGCGCTACTTCACCGGAAAGATCGGCATCGACACCGAGGCCGGCCCCACCGAGATCGCGGTCCTCGCCGACGAGACCGCCGACCCGGTGCACGTCGCCTCCGACCTGATCAGCCAGGCCGAGCACGACCCGCTCGCCGCCGCCGTCCTGGTCACGGACTCCGTGACGCTCGCCGACGCGGTCGAGAAGGAGCTGGAACCGCAGGTCGCGGCCACCAAGCACATCGAGGACCGGATCGTCCCGGCCCTGAACGGCAGGCAGTCCGCGATCGTCCTCGTCGACGGCATCGACGAGGGGCTCAGGGTCGTGGACGCGTACGGCGCCGAGCACCTGGAGATCCAGACGGCCGACGCCGCCGCCGTCGCCGACCGGGTCCGCAACGCGGGCGCGATCTTCGTCGGTCCGTGGGCGCCCGTCTCCCTCGGCGACTACGCGGCCGGCTCCAACCACGTGCTGCCGACCGGCGGTTGCGCCTGCCACTCCTCCGGGCTCTCCGTGCAGTCGTTCCTGCGCGGCATCCACATCGTCGACTACACCCGCGACGCCCTCGCCGACGTGGCGCATCACGTGGTGACGCTGGCGGAGGCGGAGGACCTGCCGGCGCACGGCGCGGCGGTCAAGGCAAGGTTCGGTTGGAAGGTGCCCGGCAAGTGAGTTTCGGAATCGACGATCTTCCCGTACGGGACGAGCTGCGCGGCAAGTCCCCCTACGGCGCGCCCCAGTTGGACGTCCCCGTACGGCTCAACACCAACGAGAATCCCTACCCGCTGCCCGAGGCCCTGGTCGAGCGCATCGCCGAGCGGGTCCGTGAGGCCGCCCGCCACCTCAACCGCTACCCGGACCGGGACGCGGTGGAGTTGCGCACACAGCTCGCCAAGTACCTGACGGACACGGCCGGTTACCAGGTCGGCCCGGCCAACGTCTGGGCGGCCAACGGCTCCAACGAGGTCATCCAGCAACTGCTCCAGACCTTCGGCGGACCCGGTCGTACGGCGATCGGCTTCGAGCCGTCGTACTCGATGCACGCGCTCATCGCGCGCGGCACGGGGACCGGTTGGATCTCCGGTCCGCGCAACGAGGACTTCACGATCGATCTCGCCGCCGCCGAGCGGTGGATCGCCGAGAACAAGCCCGACGTCGTGTTCATCACGACCCCCAACAACCCCACGGGCAACGCGGTTCCGCCCGAGACCGTCCTCGCGCTCTACGAGGCCGCGCAGGCCGCCAAGCCGTCCATGGTGATCGTCGACGAGGCGTACATCGAGTTCAGCCACGGCGACTCGCTGCTGCCGCTGCTCGAAGATCGGCCGAATCTCGTCGTCTCGCGCACCATGTCGAAGGCGTTCGGAGCGGCGGGCCTGCGCCTCGGCTATCTCGCCGCGCACCCGGCGGTCGTCGACGCCGTCCAACTCGTACGGCTGCCCTACCACTTGTCGGCCGTCACCCAGGCGACCGCGCTGGCCGCCCTGGAGCACACCGACACCCTGCTCGGGTACGTGGAGCAGCTCAAGTCCGAACGGGACCGGCTGGTGGGCGAGTTGCGGGCGATCGGCTACGACGTGGTCGAGTCCGACGCGAACTTCGTGCAGTTCGGGCGGTTCGAGGACTCCCACACCGCCTGGCAGGCGATCCTCGACCGGGGCGTCCTGGTCCGGGACAACGGCATCCCGGGGTGGCTGCGGGTCTCCGCCGGAACCCCCGAAGAGAACGACGCGTTCCTCGACGCGGCCCGTGAACTCAAGAAGGAGCAGAGCGCATGAACCGCGTAGGACGCGTGGAGCGGGTGACCAAGGAGACCTCGGTCGTCGTCGAGATCGATCTCGACGGCGCCGGCAAGGTCGATGTGTCGACAGGGGTCGGCTTCTACGACCACATGCTCGACCAGCTCGGCCGGCACGGTCTGTTCGACCTCACCGTGAAGACCGAGGGCGACCTGCACATCGACTCGCACCACACCATCGAGGACACCGCCCTCGCCCTCGGCGCCGCCTTCAAGCAGGCGCTCGGCGACAAGGTGGGCATCTACCGCTTCGGGAACTGCACGGTCCCGCTGGACGAGTCCCTCGCCCAGGTCACCGTGGACCTGTCCGGCCGTCCGTACCTCGTGCACACCGAGCCCGAGAACATGGCGCCGATGATCGGCGAGTACGACACCACGATGACCCGGCACATCCTGGAGTCCTTCGTCGCCCAGGCCCAGATCGCGCTGCACGTGCACGTGCCGTACGGGCGCAACGCGCACCACATCGTGGAGTGCCAGTTCAAGGCCCTCGCCCGCGCCCTGCGCTACGCCTCCGAGCGCGACCCGCGCGCGGCCGGCATCCTCCCCTCCACGAAGGGCGCGCTGTGACCGGCCTCTCCAGCCTCCTGATCGTCGTCGGACTCTTCCTCCTCGGCGGGGTGTACTCCTTCGTCAAGCAGAAGATGCCGGCGAGCCTCATCGTGCTGGTCTCCATCGGCGCCGCGATGTGTCTGGTCGCCGGGGTCATGCGGCTGGAGGTGTGGAATTGAGTCCAGCGAAGAAGGTAGTCGTCTTCGACTACGGCTTCGGGAACGTCCGTTCCGCCGAGCGTGCCCTCGCGCGCACCGGCGCCGAGGTCGAGATAACGCGTGACTTCGACAAGGCCATGAACGCGGACGGGCTGCTGGTGCCGGGCGTCGGTGCCTTCGCCGCCTGCATGGAGGGCCTGCGGGCCGCGCGCGGCGACTGGATCGTCGGCCGCCGACTGGCCGGCGGGCGCCCGGTGATGGGCATCTGCGTGGGCATGCAGATCCTGTTCGCGCGGGGCATCGAGCACGGCGTGGAGACCGAGGGCCTCGACGAGTGGCCCGGCTCCGTCGAGCCCTTGCAGGCCGACATCGTGCCGCACATGGGCTGGAACACCGTGGACGCCCCGGCGGGCTCCCAGCTCTTCGCGGGCCTGGACGCCGACGCGCGCTTCTACTTCGTGCACTCCTACGCCGTCCACGACTGGTCGTTGGAAGTCTCCAACCCGGCGATGCGCGCCCCCCTGGTGACCTGGTCGACGCACGGCAAGCCCTTCGTGGCCGCCGTGGAGAACGGCGCCCTGTGGGCCACCCAGTTCCACCCCGAGAAGTCCGGCGACGCCGGAGCGCTGCTGTTGAACAACTGGATCGGAACCCTCTGATGTCTCCCCAGTCCTCAGGAAAGCTCGAACTCCTCCCCGCGGTGGACGTCCGCGACGGGCAGGCGGTCCGGCTCGTGCACGGCGAGTCCGGCACGGAGACCTCCTACGGCTCGCCCCTGGAGGCCGCCCTCGCCTGGCAGCGCTCCGGCGCCGAGTGGCTGCACCTCGTCGACCTGGACGCCGCGTTCGGCACCGGCGACAACCGCAAGCTGATCGCCGAGGTCGCCGGCGCCATGGACATCAAGGTCGAGCTGTCCGGCGGCATCCGCGACGACGACACGCTCGCCGCCGCCCTCGCCACCGGGTGCACCCGGGTGAACCTCGGCACCGCCGCCCTGGAGACCCCCGAATGGGTCGCCAAGGTCATCGCCGAGCACGGCGACAAGATCGCGGTCGGTCTCGACGTCCGCGGCACGACCCTGCGCGGCCGCGGCTGGACCCGCGACGGCGGCGACCTCTACGAGACGCTGGACCGCCTCAACGCCGAGGGCTGCGCCCGCTACGTGGTCACCGACATCGCCAAGGACGGCACCCTCCAGGGCCCCAACCTGGAGCTGCTGCGCAACGTCTGCGCGGCGACCGACCGCCCGGTCGTGGCCTCCGGCGGGGTGTCCTCCCTGGACGACCTGCGGGCCATCGCCGAGCTGGTACCGCTCGGTGTCGAGGGCTCCATCGTCGGGAAGGCCCTGTACGCGAAGGCGTTCACCCTGGAAGAGGCCTTGGAGGCGGTGGCCCGGTGACCGAGCTACGACGCGTCACGACCGGCGCGCCCTGGGAGGACGCCTTCGGCTACTCCCGCGCGGTGGAGCTGCCGAACGGCCTGGTGCTGGTCTCCGGGTGCACGTCGATAGTGGACGGCGAGATCGCCGGGGGCAATCCCTACGAGCAGACGGTCAACGCGTTCAACGTCGCGTTCGCGGCGCTGGACCAACTGGGCCTCGGCCCGGCCGATGTCGTCCGCACCCGTATGTACATCACCCACGCCCGTGATGTGGAGGACGTGGGCCGCGCACACAAGGAACTCTTCGAGGCCGTCCGCCCCGCCGCGTCCATGCTCATCGTGTCCGGCTTCGTCGACCCGAGCCTGGTCGTCGAGGTCGAGGTGGAGGCGTACCGAGGGGAGCCCGCGTCATGACGCTGGCCGTACGGGTCATCCCCTGCCTGGACGTGGACAACGGCCGGGTCGTCAAGGGTGTCAACTTCCAGAACCTGCGCGACGCGGGCGACCCCGTCGAGATGGCGAAGGTCTACGACGCCGAGGGCGCCGACGAGTTGACCTTCCTGGACATCACCGCGTCCTCCGGCAACCGCGAGACGACGTACGACGTGGTCCGCCGCACCGCCGAGCAGGTCTTCATCCCGCTCACGGTCGGCGGCGGCGTCCGCACGGCCGAGGACGTGGACAAGCTGCTGCGGGCCGGCGCGGACAAGGTCGGCGTCAACACGGCGGCGATCGCCCGCCCGGACCTGATCCGCGAGATCGCGGAGCGGTTCGGCCGACAGGTCCTCGTCCTCTCGGTGGACGCGCGCCGCACGGAGTCCGGCTCCTTCGAGGTCACCACCCACGGCGGCCGAAAGGGCACCGGCATCGACGCCGTCGAATGGGCGCACCGGGCCGCCGAGTTGGGCGCGGGGGAGATCCTGCTCAACTCGATGGACGCCGACGGCACCAAGGACGGCTACGACCTGGAGATGATCGCGGCGGTCCGCAAACACGTCACCGTCCCGGTCATCGCCTCCGGCGGCGCGGGCAAGCTCGCGGACTTCCCCCCCGCGGTGGCCGCGGGCGCGGACGCGGTACTGGCCGCCTCCGTCTTCCACTTCGGGGATCTGCGGATCGGCGAGGTGAAGCAGGCGCTGAGGGGGGCGGGGCACCCAGTGCGGTGACCCCTCCTGTGGAGGCGTGGTAAGCCCCGATCGCCAGGCGGTCGGGGCTTACTTGTGGGCAGATACGGAAGGAAAGTCGCGCAAGAAGCATTGCGCAAAGAATATTGCGCAACTTTTCTTTTGTATCTAGCCTGGGGGAGTGACCGACAGAGACAGAGACCGTCGCATCAGGGACGTGGGCACGCTCAAGGCGATCGCGCACCCGCTGCGGGCCCAGTTGTACCGGCTGCTGATCATCGCCCAGGTGGCGACCGCCTCCCAGCTCGCCGAGCAGGTCGACGAGGCCGTCTCGCTGGTCAGCTACCACCTGCGCAAGCTGGCCGAGCACGGGCTGATCGAGGAGGCCGAGCCACGCAGCGGGGATGGCCGGGAGCGGTGGTGGCAGCCTGCCTCGGACGGCCTGAGCGTCCACGACGAGGACTTCCGGGGCGCCCCTGAGAGGGCCGCCGCCCACACCGCCGCCAGCCGCCTGTTCTTCGACCAGCGCATCGACATGTACCGGCGCTACCTCGACGAGCGTGCCCACTGGAGCGACGCGTGGACGTCGGCCGCCGACAACTCCGAGTGGCTGTTGCGGCTCACCCCGGCCGAACTGGCCGAGATGTCCAAGGAGTTGGGCGACGTGGTGCGCCGATACCAGGAATCCGGCCGGGCCGCCGTCGCGGCCGGTGACACCGAGGGCCGCGAGAACGTCGCGGTGCACACGTACGGCTTCCCGTTCCGCGTCTGAGGTTCCACACCCGAGATTCCGCGTCTGAGAGGACGGTCCGCCGTGACCATCACGCCCGTGCTCCAGGTCGGCCAGGACGACCGGCCGGCGCACCGCGACCCCAACGTCCTGCGCTGGCTCGGTGCCTACGCGGCGTCGATGGCGGGCGACGGCGTCTACTACGTCGCACTGTCCTGGGCCGCCGTACAGGCTGGATCCCCGGCACAGGCCGGCCTGGTGATGTCGGTCAGCGCGCTGCCCCGCGCGATATTGATGCTGGGCGGCGGAGTCATCGCCGACCGTTTCGGGCCGCGCCGGGTCGTCATCGGCAGCGACGCCGTGCGCTGCGCGACCGTATGCGCCGTGGCAGTGCTGCTGTTCCTCACCGGCCCGGTGCTGTGGCTGCTTGCCGCGCTCGCCCTGGCCTTCGGCATCGTGGACGCGGTCTTCGTACCCGCCGTGGGCGCGCTGCCCGCGCGTATCACCGGCAGGGCGCAGCTCGCCAGGGTGCAGGGCATGCGAGGTCTCGCGTACCGGTGCGCGCTGATCGTCGGCGCCCCGGCCGGGGGTCTCGCCGTGGCGTTCGGCGGCGCGGCGACCGCGTTCGGGGCAGCCGGGCTGCTGATCGCGGTGTCGGTACCGCTGCTGGTCGCCGTACGGGTCCGGGAGCTGCCCCCTGACGACACGCCTGCCGGAACCACGACCACCGCCTGGCGCGATCTCGTGGTCGGCCTCCGCTACATCCGCCGGCACCGTGTCCTTGCCCCGCTGATGCTCGCCATAGCCCTCGGTGACCTCGGGTTCGTCGCACCGTTCAACGTGGGACTGACCCTGCTCGTCGACCAGCGGGGCTGGGGAGCGCCCGGAATGGGATGGGTGCTCGCCGGGTTCGGGGTCGGCGCGGGGAGCGCCTCGATGGCGCTGGCCGTACGGGGCCGACTGCCGCGCGCGGGGCAGGTCGCCGGCGGCTCGATCATCGCCGGCTCCCTCGCCATCGCCGCACTCGCCCACGTTCCGAGCGTCCTCGCAGCGGTCGGTGTGGCCCTGCTCATCGGGCTGCTCGTCGGGCTCAGCGGCGCGATGTGCGGGGCCCTGCTGCAGACGCAGTCGGACCCCGCCTTCCTCGGCCGCGTCACCGCCGTATCCAGCCTGGTCAGCCTCGGCTTCGCTCCGCTCAGCATGCCGCTGTCGGCCGCGGCGATCGGCGCGTGGGGCACCGGACCGGTGTTCGTGGCCAGCGCGGTCGTCTGCGGGCTGGGCGGGGTCATCGCCCTGGGCGCGCGCGACCTGCGCCGGGCCGAACTCCCCGGCTGATCGCTCAGATCCCGAGCTGCTTGGCCTCCTGGAGCTTCGCGATCGCGTTCTCCTCGCCGTCCAGTTCCACCTTGGCCGCGCTCTGCCGGCCGTGGACGAACATCAGCAGTTCCGAGGGCTCGCCGGTCACCGTCACGACCGGTGTGCCCTTGTGGGCGACCGCCGTCTGGCCGTCGGGACGGCGCAGGACCAGGCCGGTCGGTGCGGTGCGGCCCACCAGGCGGGCCATGCGCTCCAGGCGGGACCACAGGGCGTCCTGGAACACCGGGTCCAGTTCGCGCGGCGTCCACCCCTCCTGCGCGCGCCGTACGTCCTCCGTGTGGACGTAGAACTCGACCGTGTTGGACGCCTCGTCGAGCTGCTTGAGCTGGAACGGGGAGAAGCGCGGCGGGCCCGTACGGATGAGCTGGATCAGCTCCTCGTACGGCTTCGCCGCGAACTCCGCCATCACCCGGTCCAGACGGGGCGCGAGCTGCTTGATCATGATGCCGCCGGCGGCGTCCGCGCGGCGCTCCCGCACCACCACGTGCGCGGCGAGGTCACGGGTCAGCCACCCCTCGCAGAGGGTCGGCGCGTCGGGACCCGCCGTCTCCAGGAGGTCGGCGAGGAGAAGTCGTTCACGCTTGGCGAAGGTCGACATACAGTCAGCCTACGACCACCCACCGGGTCCGCACAGTGGACGCCCGGCCGGGGTTGTCACTGCCGCGCGGCACAATGGCACCATGACCAGCGCGCCCCCTCCCAGCAGCCTCGACCCCGAGATCGCCGCCCGCCTCAAGCGCGGCCCCGACGGGCTCGTCCCCGCCATCGCCCAGCAGTACGACACCGGTGAGGTGCTGATGCTCGGCTGGATGGACGACGAGGCACTGCACCGCACCCTGACGACGGGCCGCTGCACGTACTGGTCCCGCAGCCGCCAGGAGTACTGGGTGAAGGGCGACACCTCGGGACACGTGCAGCACGTCAGGTCGGTCGCCCTGGACTGCGACGCCGACACGGTCCTGGTGAAGGTCGACCAGGTCGGCGCCGCCTGCCACACCGGCGCCCGCACCTGCTTCGACGCCGACGTACTCCTCAAGGACGGCGCCGATTCCGGCACCCCCGTCCCGGGTCAGTAAGGTCAACCGCCATGGACCTCGAGACCTTCCGCAAGCTGGCCTCCGACCGCCGCGTCATCCCGGTCACCCGCAAGCTCCTCGCCGACGGCGACACCCCGGTCGCGCTCTACCGCAAGCTCGCCGCCGAGCGCCCCGGCACCTTCCTCCTGGAGTCCGCGGAGAACGGCCGCACAGCTTTTCGATGGTCCCGGTACTCCTTCGTCGGCGTCCGCTCCGCCGCCACCCTCACCGCCCGCGACGGACAGGCCCACTGGCTCGGCACCCCGCCCGTCGGCGTCCCGGTCGACGGCGACCCCCTCGTCGCCCTGCGCGCCACCATCGAGACCCTGCACACCCCCCACCAGGAGGGCATGCCGCCCTTCACCGGCGGCATGGTCGGCTATCTCGGCTACGACATCGTCCGCCGCCTGGAGAAGATCGGCCCCGGCGAGCGCGACGACCTGGGGCTTCCCGAGCTGACCATGCTCCTCACCAGCGACCTCGCCGTGATGGACCACTGGGAGGGCTCGGTTCTGCTGATCGCCAACGCGATCAACCACAACGACCTCGACACGGGCGTCGACGAGGCCTACGCGGACGCGGTGGCCCGCCTCGACGCCATGGAGGCGGACCTCTCCCGCGCGGTGGCCCAGCCGCCCGCCCAGCTCCCGCCCTCCGAGCTTCCCGAGTACACCGCGCTGTGGGGCGGCCCCGACTTCCGGGCGGCCGTCGAGGACGTCAAGGAGCGCATCCGCGCGGGCGAGGCCTTCCAGGTCGTCCCCTCGCAGCGCTTCGAAACACCGTGCACGGCAAGCGCGTTGGACGTGTACCGAGTACTGCGGGCCACCAACCCGTCGCCGTACATGTACCTGTTCCGCTTCGACGGCTTCGACGTCGTCGGCTCCTCCCCGGAAGCCCTCGTCAAGGTCGAGGACGGCCGCGCGATGGTCCACCCGATCGCCGGCACCCGGCACCGCGGCGCGACCCCGCAGGAGGATCAGGCCCTCGCCGACGAGCTGCTCGCCGACCCCAAGGAGCGTGCCGAACACCTCATGCTGGTCGACCTCGGACGCAACGATCTGGGACGCGTCTGCGAACCTGGCTCGGTCGAGGTCGTCGACTTCATGTCGGTGGAGCGCTACTCCCACGTGATGCACATCGTCTCGACGGTGACCGGCCGCGTGGCCCCCGGCCGCACCGCCTTCGACGTCCTCACCGCCTGCTTCCCGGCAGGCACCCTCTCCGGCGCGCCCAAGCCCCGCGCGATGCAGATCATCGACGAACTGGAGCCGTCCAGAAGGGGGTTGTACGGCGGCTGCGTCGGCTATCTGGACTTCGCCGGCGACTCCGACACCGCCATCGCCATCCGTACGGCCCTGCTCCGCGACGGCACGGCCTACGTCCAGGCGGGCGCCGGCATCGTCGCCGACTCGGACCCCGAGCTGGAGGACCAGGAGTGCCGCAACAAGGCGGCGGCCGTCCTGCGCGCGGTGCACACGGCGAACCGGCTCGGGCAATAGGACGAGGGTCATATGAACCCCGGGTGACGGTTCGCCCGGGGTTCGAGCGATAGTGGACTACGTGACTGCTGCTGTTCCTCACCCCCGTTCCGAAGGCGAAGGCCCCGCGCGCGCCGGCCGCCGCAGCCTCGCCGTGGCCCTGCTGAGCGGTGCGCTCGGCGCGGCCGTGGCACTGCTGGCCACCCGTCAGCGCTGGTCGATGGGGACCGCGACGGTGGCCGGCGACGCGTTCCCGCTGTCCGCCAAGGGCAGCGACGTCACGGGTGTGCCCGCGGCGCTCGCCATAGTGGGCCTCGCCGCGCTCGTCGCCGTCTTCGCCGTCCGCAGGACGGGCCGCTTCGCGGTCTCCGCCCTCCTCGCGCTCTCCGGCGCAGGCATCGTCGCCGCCGCCCTCCTGGGCGCCACCGACAGCTCCGCGCTCGACGACAAGGCCGCACAGGCCTCCGGCGACACCTCGTCCGTCGTGCACGCCTTCGACCACACCGCCTGGCCCTACGTCGCCGCGGTCGGCGGCGGCCTGATCCTGCTGGCCGGCCTGCTCGCCCTCTTCTACGGCCGCCGCTGGCCCGCGATGTCCGGCCGCTACGAACGCAACGGCGCCCCCAAGGCCCGTAAGGCCCCCGTGGTGGACCCCGACCGCCCCGAGGACATCTGGAAGGCCCTCGACCGCGGCGAGGACCCCACAGGCGCGTAACCACGCCGACGCGCGCGTGCACCCACCCCGAAGCACCGCACCCGCACGCGTGCGGAACAATGAGCCGTGAGCGTCTGCTCACACACGCACACAGCAACGAGGAGCAAGTCATGGCGGGCAACAGCCACGGTCACACTTTGGCCGCCTGGACCGGTACGACCATCGCCTTCATCGGTTTCCTGGTCGCGGGCGCCTTCATGGTCATGGCGCAGCCGGCCGGATTCTGGGCCGGTATGGGGATCGTGATCGTCGGCGGCATCGTCGGCTGGGTCATGAGCGCGATGGGTATGGGCATGCCCAAGGACCGCCCCCAGGACCTGACCGAGCTGCTCGGCAAGACGGCGCACGCCGACAGTTGAGCCGTAGCTGTCAGCCACCACTTCGTGGAGGGGCGGTCCCGGAACACCGGGAACCGCCCCTCACGCGCGTGTGCGGCGCGAAAGGGCCAGGGGGCACAATGCGAGACGTGAACGCCGACAGCCAGAGCATGCCGAAGACGCGCGCCCCCGCCTCCGCCTCCGTGCTGAACCGCGTCGCCGTGCCCGCGGGCGTCCTCGCGGCCGTCGCCGGAGCGTTCGCCTACGTCGGCACCGTCGACCCGAACCAGCCGGGCCACTACCCCGTCTGCCCCCTGTACCGCTTCACCGGCCTGTACTGCCCCGGCTGCGGCGGCCTGCGCAGCGCGCACGAGTTCATCCACGGGGACTTCCTGGCGGCCCTCCAGGACAACGCGATCGCGGTGGTGGGCTATCTGGCCTTCTTGGTCGTATGGACCGTCTGGGTGATCCGCGCGGGGCGCGGCCGGCCGGCCCGGATCGAACTCGGGCGGGTCCAGATGTGGGGTCTGGGCGCGTTGGTGCTGGTCTTCACGGTTGTCCGGAACCTGCCCTTCGGTGGCTGGCTACATCCTTGATCAACCGGCGTATGTCCAGGTAGTGGGACCGGCGTCAACCGGATGCGAGGCCCACGCCTTCCTCCGGATACCATCGAGGTCAGATGTGACCATTGCTTTTCCACCGTCCGGAAGGGGGCCGCTCGCGTGAGTGTGCTCGACGAGATCATCGACGGAGTCCGTGCCGACCTGGCGGAACGGCAGGCGCGCGTCAGCCTCGACGAGCTCAAGGAGCGCGCGGCGAAGGCTCCCGCGGCCAAGGACGGGATCGCCGCCCTGCGCGGCGACGGCGTCAAGGTCATCTGCGAGGTCAAGCGCTCCAGCCCCTCCAAGGGCGCGCTGGCCGCGATCGCCGACCCGGCGGGCCTGGCCGCGGACTACGAGGCGGGCGGCGCCGCCGTCATCTCCGTCCTCACCGAACAGCGCCGCTTCGGCGGCTCCCTGGCCGACCTGGAGGCCGTCCGCGCCCGCGTGGACATCCCCGTCCTGCGCAAGGACTTCATCGTCACGTCGTACCAGCTCTGGGAAGCCCGGGCCTACGGCGCCGACCTCGCCCTGCTGATCGTCGCGGCCCTGGACCAGCCCGCACTGGAGTCCCTCATCGAGCGCGCCGAGTCCATCGGCCTCACGCCGATCGTCGAGGTCCACGACGAGGACGAGGTCGACCGCGCGGTCGACGCCGGCGCCAAGGTCATCGGTGTCAACGCCCGCAACCTCAAGACCCTCGAGGTCGACCGCGGCACCTTCGAGCGCGTCGCCCCCGAGATCCCGGCCCACATCGTCAAGATCGCCGAGTCCGGCGTTCGCGGCCCCCACGACCTCATCGCCTACGCCAACGCCGGCGCCGACGCGGTCCTGGTAGGCGAGTCCCTGGTCACCGGCCGCGATCCCAAGTCGGCGGTCTCGGACCTGGTGGCGGCCGGCGAACACCCGGCACTGCGACACGGCCGTAGCTGATCGGCCGGTAGGATCCTCGCGATGACTCCGACGACCCCCTCCATGGACCGGTACGCCCGCCTCGCGCGCGGCTGCCGCCCCCGTGGCTGCCGCGCACCCGCACGCCGGGTGCACGGTCGTCGGGTGCGCTACGTCATCGGAGACGAGCCGGGGCAAGTGAACGGCATGCGATGGCAGCGGGCTTTCAGGGGCCCGGGGCTCTGATTGATCTGCGGCCACCGCCGCGCGGGTGCGACCAGTCCCCACGGACTCGCAGCCGACCAACACCCCCTGCCCCCACGGCGTTTAGTGCATTCTCCATAAACTCACCGTGAGGTTTCCGCATGCCCAGCGAGTTCTTCATCCCCGACCCCGAGGGTCAAGTCCCCAGCGCCGAGGGCTACTTCGGCGCATTCGGCGGCAAGTTCATCCCGGAGGCCCTCGTCGCCGCCGTGGACGAGGTGGCCGTCGAGTACGACAAGGCGAAGCACGACCCCGAGTTCGCCCGCGAGTTGGACGACCTGCTCGTCAACTACACCGGCAGGCCCAGCGCGTTCACCGAGGTACCCCGCTTCGCGGAGCACGCCGGTGGCGCCCGGATCTTCCTCAAGCGCGAGGACCTGAACCACACCGGCTCCCACAAGATCAACAACGTGCTCGGCCAGGCCCTGCTCACCAAGCGGATGGGCAAGACCCGGGTCATCGCGGAGACCGGCGCCGGCCAGCACGGCGTCGCGACCGCCACCGCCTGTGCGCTGTTCGGCCTCGAATGCACCATCTACATGGGCGAGATCGATACCCGGCGCCAGGCCCTGAACGTGGCCCGGATGCGCATGCTCGGCGCCGAGGTCATCGCCGTGAAGTCCGGCAGCCGCACCCTGAAGGACGCGATCAACGAGGCCTTCCGCGACTGGGTGGCCAACGTCGACCGCACGCACTACCTCTTCGGTACGGTCGCGGGACCGCACCCCTTCCCGGCCATGGTCCGCGACTTCCACCGGGTGATCGGCGTCGAGGCCCGCCGCCAGATCCTGGAGCGCGCAGGCCGTCTGCCCGACGCGGCCGTCGCCTGTGTCGGCGGCGGCTCGAACGCCATCGGCCTCTTCCACGCCTTCATCCCGGACGCCGACGTACGCCTCATCGGCTGCGAGCCGGCCGGCCACGGCGTCGAGACCGGCGAACACGCGGCGACCCTCACCGCGGGCGAGCCCGGCATCCTGCACGGTTCGCGGTCCTACGTCCTCCAGGACGAGGAGGGCCAGATCACCGAGCCGTACTCGATCTCGGCAGGACTGGACTACCCGGGCATCGGCCCCGAGCACTCCTACCTCAAGGACAGCGGCCGCGCCGAGTACCGCGCGGTCACCGACGACGCCGCCATGCAGGCCCTGCGCCTGCTGTCGCGCACCGAGGGCATCATCCCGGCGATCGAGAGCGCCCACGCCCTGGCCGGCGCGCTGGAGGTCGGCAAGGAGCTGGGCAAGGACGGGCTGATCGTCGTCAACCTGTCCGGGCGCGGCGACAAGGACATGGACACGGCCGCACGCTACTTCGGCCTGTACGACACGGACGCCGAAGTGGCGGCCAATTCCGCCGACACCGCCGAGATCGAGGGGGACGCCAAGTGAGCGGCAACATCCAACTGCTGTCCGACACCCTCGCCGCCGCCAAGGCCGAGGGATGCGCCGCGCTCATCGCCTACCTCCCGGCCGGGTTCCCGACCGTGGACGGCGGCATCGAGGCGGTCAAGGCCGCGTTCGACGGCGGCGCCGACATCGTCGAGGTGGGCCTTCCGCACAGCGACCCCGTCCTCGACGGCCCCGTCATCCAGACCGCCGACGACATCGCCCTGCGCGGCGGCGTCAAGATCGCGGACGTGATGCGCACGGTCCGCGAGGCACACGCGGCGACCGGGAAGCCCGTGCTCGTCATGACGTACTGGAACCCGATCGACCGCTACGGCGTCGAGCGCTTCACCGCCGAGCTGGCCGAGGCGGGCGGCGCCGGGTGCATCCTGCCCGACCTGCCCGTGCAGGAGGCGGGGCTGTGGAGGGAGCACGCGGAGAAGCACGGGCTCGCCACGGTCTTCGTGGTCGCGCCGAGCAGTAAGGCCGCGCGGCTCGCCGAGATCACCAAGGTCGGCACCGGCTTCGTCTACGCCGCCTCGCTGATGGGTGTCACCGGCACCCGTGAGTCGGTGGGCGCGCAGGCGCAGGACCTCGTCGAGCGCACCCGCGCCACCACCGACACGCCCGTGTGCGTCGGTCTCGGTGTGTCCGACGCCCGGCAGGCCGCCGAGGTGGCCCGCTTCGCGGACGGCGTGATCGTCGGCTCCGCCTTCGTCAAGCGGATGCTGGACGCGCCGGACGACGCGGCCGGCGTCGAGGCGGTCCGCGCACTCGCGGGCGAGCTGGCGAAGGGCGTGCGCGGACAGGCGTAAAGGAACATTGGTCCCTCGTATGGGTGGACCTGGGACCGGGGAGGCGCGCTGCGCCTCCCCGGTTCGTTCTGCGGGGTGTGAGCGAGAAGAACCGTGACGGAAAGCGCACCGCCCGCGAGCGGCTGGCGGTCGAGCGTGAGAACCAGAAGGCCGCGGAGAGGCGGCGGCGCACGCTGATCGTGGCCGCGAGCGTCGTCTGTGTGCTGGGCCTGGCGTCGGTGATCGGCGTCCTCGCCGCGAACTCCGGCAAGGACGACAGCGGCAGCGGTAAGGCGGGCCCGGTCGTGGCGCCCTCCGGGGCGACCGGCAAGGACAGCCTGGCGATCCAGGTCGGCAAGGACAGCGCGAAACAGACGCTCACGGTGTGGGAGGACTTCCGCTGCCCGGCCTGCCAGGCCTTCGAGACGGCGTACCGCTCGACGCTCCACGAGCTGACCGACTCCGGGCAGCTCAAGGTGCAGTACCACCTGGTCACCATCATCGACGGCAACCTCGGCGGCACCGGCTCCAAGCGCGCGGCCAACGCGGCGGCCTGCGCCCAGGACGCCGGAAAGTTCCGCGACTACCACGACACGCTGTACGAGAACCAGCCCAAGGAGACGGACGACGCGTTCTCCAGCAACGCCAAGCTGATCGAGCTGGCGGGCAAGGTGAGCGGCCTCGACACCCCCGCGTTCCAGAAGTGCGTCAACAGCGGTACGCACGACGGTTGGGTCACCAAGTCCGCCGCCGCGTTCCAGGCCGGCGGGTTCACCGGCACCCCGACCGTCCTCTTCGACGGCAAGAACATCTACGCGGACCAGACGATGACCCCGGCGAAGCTGAAGCAGTTGGTCCAGGCGGCCAACAAGGGGTGAGGTGGCGGGCCGGTTTTCACACCGGCCCGTTATGGAGCCGTAGCCGGGCCGCTTGCCGTGGTCGCGGTCCGGCACGGTAGCGTCGACCCTGCCATGGAACTTGCCTACATTCCCAGCCCGTCGCGCGGGGTCATCCACCTCGGCCCCATTCCGCTGCGCGGCTACGCGTTCTGCATCATCATCGGCGTCTTCGTCGCCGTCTGGCTCGGCAACAAACGCTGGGTCGCCCGCGGCGGCAAGGTCGGGACGGTGGCCGACATCGCTGTCTGGGCCGTGCCGTTCGGCCTCGTCGGCGGTCGCCTTTACCACGTGATCACGGACTACGAGCTGTACTTCAGCGAGGGCCGCGACTGGGTGGACGCCTTCAAGGTGTGGCAGGGCGGCCTCGGTATCTGGGGCGCGATCGCGCTCGGCGCGGTGGGCGCCTGGATCGGCTGCCGCCGCCGTGGCATCCCGCTGCCGGCCTGGGCCGACGCCCTCGCCCCCGGCATCGCCTTCGCCCAGGCCATCGGCCGCTGGGGCAACTGGTTCAACCAGGAGCTGTACGGCCGCGAGACCCACCTCCCCTGGGCGCTGCACATCACGTCCTCGACGGACGGCCGGGTGCCGGGCTACTACCACCCGACGTTCCTGTACGAGTCCCTGTGGTGCATCGGCGTCGGCTTCCTCGTCATCTGGGCCGACCGCCGCTTCAAGCTGGGCCACGGCCGGGCCTTCGCGCTGTACGTCGCCGCCTACTGCGTGGGCCGCGGCTGGATCGAGTACATGCGCGTCGACGACGCCCACCACATCCTGGGCCTGCGGCTGAACGACTGGACCGCGATGATCGTCTTCATCCTCGCGGTGCTCTACATGGTGATCTCGGCGAAGAAGCGCCCGGGCCGCGAAGAGGTCGTCGAGCCGGAGGCACCGGAGGCGGAGACCGCCGCCGACGCGACCGACGGCGACGACAGCGGGGCGGCCCCGGAAGAGGAGCCCAAGGAAGACGCGGACGCCGAGGACGCACCGGAAACGGACGTCACGGAGAAGAAGGACGAGGCCGAGTCGGCGAAGAAGAGCTGACGGCCGGTCCACTGGTTCCATTCCACCGGCTCACTGGTTCTACGACGATGAGGGCGTCCCGTGTCAGACGGGGCGCCCTCATCGCGTGTCAGGTGCGGCGCGCCAGCGTGAGGGTTCGCTGCGCCGCCGCCACCACGGCCGCGTCGATGAACCGGCCGTCGGGCAGGGCCTGTGCGCCCTTCTCGCGCATCGCCGCCTTGATGATCGTCTCGGCCTGTTCGATCTCCTCGGCGGTCGGGAGATAGGCACGTTCGATGACCGGGAGCTGGCGGGGATGGATCGCCGCCCGGCCGAGGAACCCCAGGGCGCGGCCGTGGGCGCAGGAGGCGGCGAGCGCTTCCAGGTCGCGGATGTCGGGATAGACGGACTGGGGCGGCGGCGCCAGGCCCGCGGCCCGGGCGGCGACGACCACCCGCGAGCGGCACCAGTCCAGGCCCTTGTCGTCGCGTACGCCCAGGTCGGCCATCAGATCCGCCTCACCGAGCGTGATGCCGCGCAGAGCGGGGTGGGCGGTGGCGACGGAGTAGGCCCGCTCGATGCCGAGGCCCGTCTCCAGAAGGGCGTACAGAGGGAGGCCGGGAGCCCTTTCCGCCACGGCCACGACCTCCTCGGCGGACGTGACCTTCGGGAGCCGTAGGCCGGACAGGCCCGGAAGGGGTGCGAGTGCCCGGAGGTCGTCCGCCGCCCACGGGGTGTCCAGGGCGTTGACACGGACATGGACGTCGGGCCGAGGCTGCGCGAGGAGTTCCGCCGTGGCCGCGCGGGCGTACTCCTTGCGGTCGGGGGCGACCGCGTCCTCCAGGTCGACGACGACCACGTCGGCGCCTGCGGCGAGGGCCTTGGCGACGATCGGGGGACGGTCGCCGGGGACGTAGAGCCAGGTCAGCGGGTACGCGGTCACAGGACGCCCGCCCGGCGGAGAGCGGCCAACTCGGTCTCGGTCAGGCCCAGTTCGGACAGGACCGTGTCCGTGTCGGCGCCGTGCGGGCGGCCCGGCCAGCGGATGGCGCCGGGGGTGGCGGAGAGGCGGAAGAGGACGTTCTGCATACGGAGGGGGCCGAGCTCGGGGTCGTCGACGGTGGTGATCGTGTCGAGGGCCTGGTACTGCGGGTCCGTCATGACGTCCCGTACGTCCTGGATCGGGGCGACCGCCGCCTCCGCCTTCTCGAAGGCGGCCAGGACCTCGGTGCGGGTGCGTCGCGCGATCCAGTCGCCGACCGCCGCGTCCAGGACATCGGCGTGCCGGGCCCGGTCCGCGCCGGTCGCGAACCAGGGTTCGTCGATCAGTTCCGGGCGGCCGACGAGGTGCATCACGCGTTCGGCGATCGACTGGGCCGAGGTCGAGACGGCGACCCAACTGCTGTCCGCCGTACGGTAGGTGTTGCGCGGGGCGTTGTTCTGGGAGCGGTTGCCGGTGCGCGGCTGGACGTGGCCGAGCTGGTCGTACCAGAGGGGCTGGGGGCCCAGCGCGGTCAGGATCGGTTCGATGATCGCCATGTCGACGACCTGGCCCTCGCCGGTGCGGTCGCGGGCGGCGAGGGCCGTCATCACCGCGTACGCCGTCGCCAGGCCCGCGATCGAGTCGGCCAGCCCGAACGGCGGGAGGGTCGGGGGCGCGTCCGGTTCACCGGTGATCGCCGCGAAGCCGCTCATCGCCTCGGCGAGGGTGCCGAAGCCGGGGCGGTGCGCGTAGGGCCCGAACTGGCCGAAGGCGGTGACCCGGGCGAGGACCAACCGCGGGTTGGCGGCGGAGAGTTCGCCCCAGCCGAGGTCCCATTTCTCCAGGGTGCCGGGGCGGAAGTTCTCGATGATCACGTCGGCGGTGGCGGCGAGGCGCAGGAGGGTGTCGCGTCCGCCCGGTTTCGACAGGTCGAGGGTGATCGTGCGCTTGTTGCGGCCGAGCAGCTTCCACCACAGGCCGACGCCGTCCTTCGACGGGCCGTGGCCCCGGGACGGGTCCGGCTTGGCCGGGTGCTCGACCTTGACGACCTCGGCGCCGAAGTCGCCGAGCATGGTCGCGGCGAGGGGCCCGGCGAAGAGTGTCGCGAGGTCCAGAACGCGCAGCCCTGACAAGGGAGTTGTGGTCGTCTCGGTCATGAGGCGTACTGCTTCTCGATCTCCGGGCGGTACGGCATCGACGCCGTCGCTCCCGGTCGCTGCACGGAGAGCGCGGCAGCCGCTGCCGCCCATCCCAGCGCTTCCCGCGTCGGACGGCCCTCGGCGAGCGCCACCGCGAGAGCCCCGACGAAGGTGTCGCCGGCGCCCGTCGAGTCCACGGCGGTGACTCGCGGTGCGGGGACGGCGAACGGCTCGGTGCCCCGGGCCGCGTACAGAATGCCCGCCGAGCCGAGGGTGATGATCACCTCGGGTACCTGGTGGAGAAGGGCGGCGGCCGCCTCGCGCGGGTCGGTGCGGCCGGTGAGGGTCGTGGCCTCGTGTTCGTTGGGCACCAACAGGTCTACGGCGGCGAGGAGTTCGGGTGGCAGGGGCTGGGCGGGGGCCGGGGTGAGGATCGTCCGGACACCGTGGCGGCGGGCCGCCTCAGCACCGGCGATCACCGCGGCGAGAGGGATCTCCAACTGGAGGAGCAGCGCGTCGGCGCTGGCGATCAGGCCCTCGTCGCCGGGGGCGAGGTGGTCGACGGTGCCGTTGGCGGCGGGGATCACGACGATCGCGTTGCCGCCCTCGTCGTCCACGACGATGTGCGCGGTGCCGGACGGGCCCTCGACGGTGCGCAGATGGTCGGTGTCCACGCCGGAGTGCTCGAAGGTGGACCGGAGTTGGGCGCCGTAGGCGTCGTCGCCGACCGCTCCGATGATGGTGACGTCGGCGCCCGAGTGGGCCGCGGCGATCGCCTGGTTGGCGCCCTTGCCGCCGGGGATCGTGCGGAACTCCCGTCCCGTCACGGTCTCTCCGCGCCGCGGGGCCTTCGCGACGTAGGCGACGAGGTCCATGTTCGTGCTGCCGAGCACGGCGATATGGGTCATGGGCGGGCGGTCTCCTGATGGGTGAGTCGGGCGAGGGTGTCGAAACCGATGCCGTTGAAGTCGCCTACGGAGGTGGCGAGTCGGTTCTTGAGGGGGGTCGTCCAGCGGTCGGGGAGTGCGGCGGGGGTGCCGGCGAGGAGGCCCGCGACGCTGCCGACCGTGGCGCCGTTGGAGTCGGTGTCCCAACCACCCGACACCGCACGGCAGATGGAGCCGCTGAAGTCGCCGTCCGCGTGGGTGAGGGCGGCGACGATCAGGGCGGTGTTGGGGATCGCGTGGACCCAGTGGTGGGTGCGCCCGTGGGTGGTGTGGAGTTCGTCCGCCACGGCGTCGAAGTCCCGGTGTTTCCGGGCCAGTTGGAGAGCGTGCTGGATCGCCTTGGCGAGGCGGGAGGCAGGCGGGACGACCGTCAGTCCGGTGCGCAGGCAGGTGTGGATGTCGTGGGTGCCGGTGGCCGCGTCGGCGATGACGGCCGCCGTGAACATCGCCGCGTAGACGCCGTTGGCGGTGTGGGTGAGGGTGGCGTCGCGGTGGGCCTGTGCGGCAGCCGCGCCCGGGTCGCCGGGGTGGGTCCAGCCGTGGACGTCGGCGCGGATCAGGGCGCCGATCCACTCGCGGAACGGGTTGCGGTGACGGGCCGTTCGCGGGGGTTCCAGGCCGGAGAGCAGATTGCGGTAGGCGATGCGCTCGGCGGTGAAGGTGCGGCCGGCGGGGAGTTCGTCGAGCCAGAGCTTCGCCACGTCCGCAGTGGTGAAGTCCTTGCCGTGGCGCTGTAGCAACAGGAGGTTCAGCAGGGGGTAGTTGAGGTCGTCGTCCTCGGGCATGCCGTCGATGTTCTCGGCGAGGGAGGTGGGGGCGGAGCGGCGGTTCCAGGGGTGGGCGGTGAGGAGTTCGGCGGGGACGCCCCGGGCGGTGAAGTACGAGGTGAGGGGCCAGTTGCCGGTGGCTCGGGCGAGTTGGCGGATGCCGTCGAGGGTGATCTTCTCGACGGGTTTGCCGAGCAGACAGCCGACGGCCCGGCCCAGCCAGGCGGCGTGGAGGACGGCGGGACGGGGCGGGGAAGTGGCTTGTGCTGTGGGCCAGTTGGGGCAGAGGGCTCTGATCCTCGCCAGGTCGGTCGGCTCCTGTTCCGCCAACCTGCTGGGCAGATCGGCCAGTTCGTCGAGGAGGTCCTCGGCGAGCAACCGGAGGTAGCGGGTGGTAGGTCCGGGCGAGGCTCCCGCCCGGGCCGGTGCCTCCGCGCCCCCCGCCGCCCGCCAGCGTGCCGCGATCGCCGACGGCTCGCGCCCGTCCTGGGCCGCCTGGCGCAGCTCGTGGCCGAGCAGGTCCTCCGGCTGGACCCAGGTCAGTCGGAGCACCGCACTCCTCCGATCGCGGTGAACGCCGCCTCGTGGGCCCGGCGTCGGCGGACGTCGCGCGCGAAGACCTCGCGGGTGACGGCGGTGAGGGTCGTCGCCGGTTCCCAAAGGTCCAGGCGGCTGGCCTCGGCGACCGACTTCGACCAGTCCTGCGGGACCGGCGAACCCAGGGCGCCGGCCACCGCGCCCGCCATGGTCGCGATCGAGTCGCAATCCCGGCCGTAGTTCACCGAACCCAGCACCGCGTGGCGGTAGTCGCCGCCGGAGACGACCAACATGCCCAGGGCGACGGGGAGTTCCTCGATCGCGCGGGTGCGGGAGGGGCGGCGGGCGTCAAGGGAGGGGGCGCGGTAGTCGGGGCCGACCGTGTCGTACGGCGCGACCGCCTCCCGCAGGGGGACCAGCGCCGACTCGAAGTCCGAGTGACGGGACGCCACTTCACAGACCTTCTCGATCGCCGTACGAGTGCCGTCCTTGGCCAGTGCCAGGCAGGCGGCCACCACCGAGTCCGGACTCGCCTCCGGTGCGCAGGCCGCGGCCACCGCCGCCGCGAAGACACCGGCCGCCTCACGGCCGTACGACGACTGGTGGGCGCCCGCGATGTCGAGGGCTTCCGCGTAAGCCCCCGCCGGATGGGCCGCGTTGACGAGACCGACCGGTGCCATGTACATCGCGGCACCGCAGTTGACGATGTTGCCGACGCCGGCCTCGCGGGGGTCGACATGGCCGTAGTGGAGGCGGGCCGCGAGCCACTTCTCGGCGAGGAAGACACGTTGGAGGGGGATGGCCTCCGACTCCAACTCCGGGATCCAGCGCGGGTTCGTCATCAGGTCGGGGACCAGGTGGTCGGCGATCGCGAACGCGTCGAGGTGGTCGCGGACGGTCGCGTAGACCCGTACCAGAGCGTGGGTCATCAAGGTGTCGTCGGTGACGTGGCCGTCGCCCTTGTGGTACGGCGCGATGGGGCGGGCGGTGCGCCACGCGTCGCCGTTCCAGGGGCCGACGATGCCGTGCACGCGACCGCCGTGCCGTTCGAGGATCTGGTCGGGGGAGTAGCCCTCGACGGGACCGCCGAGGGCATCGCCGACCGCGGCACCCACGAGGGCTCCGGTGATCCGGTCCTCAAGGCTGCTATCTGGTTCTTTGGGCGTCATGCCCCGAATCATCCTCCTGGTGGGGCCGGTTGCGTGGCTTCCAGGAGTTCGGCGAGTTCTACGAGATCGGTGCCGGTGAGGCGGGGGAGGGCGCAGCCGGAGAGGGTGCGGCAGGCGTCCCGCCAGGTGGCGGGGATTGCTTGTCCGCCGCTCAGTGCTCCGGTGAGGGCGCCGGCGAGGGCGGGCGCGGAGTCGGCGACGCGGGAGAGGCAGGCCGCGGCGGGGACCGCTTCCGCGATACGGCCGCGGGACGCGGTGGCGAGGGCGAGGGCGACCGGGACGGTTTCGGCGGCGGCGATGCCGTAGCTGTAGACGTGGTCGACGATCTGGTGTTCCAGGAGGGGGATCAGGGCGAACGCGCTGTCGCTGTCGCGCGCGAGTTCGAGCGCGTGGCGGGCGTTGCGGCCGATCTCCGTGGCTTCGGGGAGTTCGGCGAGGGCGGCCGCCACGCAGTCGTCCACGGTGGCGCCGATCAGGGCGAGTGCGAGGGCTGCCGCCATGGCCCTGGCACCGTGGACGCCGTCGCCGTCCTGGGTGTAGCGGGCGTCGAACTCGGCGAGGGCGGCGGCGAGTTGGGGGTCGCCGGGGTGCGCCACCGCGAGGACGCAGGCCCGTACGCAGGCGGCGTCGTCGAAGTAGTGCGGGTTGTCGTGGCCGGTCGCGGGTGGGCGCAGACCGGCGGCGAGGTTGCCGAGTCCGGCGCGTACGGAGATGCGGGCGCGGAGGGGGAGCACGGCCGACTCGACCTCTGGCGCCCGGTCCGCCGCGGCGGCGACTTCGCTGGCAATGGCGTTCCAGGTGAGGTCGATCGCGGCTCTGGTTCGGCGTTCCCTGCTGAGGTCGCCGAGGACGGTGTCGTCGCCGGCCCGCAGCACGGCCTCCGCGGCGAAGGCCGCCCACTCGGCGTCGTCGGAGGGGCCGAGGCGTAGGGGCTCGGGGGGTTGGTTCAGGGCGATGGGGACGGGGAGTGTCGTGGTCGCGTTCTGCTCGGCGAAGGTGTCGAGTTCGCGAGTGAGGCGCCGCGTCCACTCGGGCATACGAGCGGCCCGGTGCCTCGCCGCGGGCCAGCCGGCGGCATCACCTGCGGCGAGGCCTAGGAGGAGGCCTTCGATGCGGCGGGGTTTGTTGTCGGGTGCGGGTGGCGCCAGTAGGGCCGACAGGTCAGGTGCAGGTCGCGCCAGCAGTCCCAACTCGCTCTCCGTGTCCGCGAGTTCGAGCACCCTTGCCTGTCCCGTGACCCCCGCCTGCCTTCCCCGTGCCTCCCCGTCCTCACCGTGCCTCACAGCTCCGCCTCCTCCTCGTCCGCCGCCAGCACGTACTCCGTCCGATCCGATACCGGACTCACCGCGCCCCACTTCCCGCCCTCCCCTGGCACCAGCAACTCCGCGATGTCCAGGACGTGGTGGCCCGCCATCGCGGGCAGACAGCTACCCCGTGCCGGACCGATCGCCGTCGCCCAGTCGGGCGGGATCGAGGACGCGCCCCGGGTCGCGCCGGCCAGGGCGCCTGCAACCGCCGCTGTCGTGTCCGCGTCCCTGCCCATGTTGACGGCGGTGAGGACGGAGTCCACGAAGTCGCCGTCCGCCGCCGCGTAGGCGCCGAAGGCGAGGGCGACCGCCTCGGGGGCCAGGTCGGTCCAGGGGTAGCCGCCGATCACGACCGCCGAGCGGACCGCTCGCTCGCCTCGGTGGGCGACCGCCACCGCTCGGCGCAGGGAGCGGGCCGTCCAGGAGTCGTCCGGGACTACCGCGAGGGCCGATGCCACCACCGCGATCGTGGGGGCGCCCGCCATCGCCGCCGCGACACCCGCCGCGACCGCCTGGCCGCCGTAGATGCCCTCGCCGTCGTGGCTCACCGAGCCGTCGATCGCGACCAGGCGGGCCGCCTCGGCCGGGCGGCCCGCCGCGAAGACGCCGAAGGGGGCCGCCCGCATGGCTAGGCCGTCGCTCCAGGCGTGGCGGTGCTGGGCGGAGATGGGGGCGGCCAGGCCTCGGCGGAGGTTCTCCAGCGTGCCGCGTTCGCTGAAGCCCGCGCCCCGGAACTGGCCCTCGTCCCGGTCGGCGATCCACTCGTGCCAGGCCGACTCCACATGGGAGGGGGTGAGGGCCGAGCCGTGCCGGGCCAGCAGCAGGCCGGAGAAGATCGCGTACTCGGTGTCGTCCGTGCCCGCGGGGTGCTCCGCCACGTATCCCGTGATGCGGCCCCAACGGGCGCGGATCTCCGAGGGTTTCATGTTCTCCGCCGGTGCCCCGAGCGCGTCCCCGACGGCCAGGCCGAGCAACGCGCCGCGTGCCCGTTCGCGGAGATCGGTGGCGTTCTCGGGCGCCGGGACCGGGGGAATGCAGGCGATCGATGCCATACGCGGCCTCTCCTACGGGGTTCCCGCTAGAGCGCGGAACCCTTTGCGGATGTCTCCCACGGGAGGCCTTCCGCAGAGCCCGCCCCAGGGCAAACGTCACCCGGTCGACATCTGATGGGGCAACGGCGCGGATGAGCGTTCGAGGGTAAAGGCGCTGGTTAGCGCAGCCTTTCCTTGCTGGCGAGGGGGAAATGAACGGCGTAGGTTTGGTGTTGTCGAAGAGTAGAAGATGTCTAAACTTAGCCTTACCTAAGGATTTTGGGGGAGCCGGCATGGCCATCATCGAGACCGAGGCGACGCTTCACGAGGCGCACCGCGACAACCACACCCACCGCGATGTCAACGGCGGTTGGCTGCGGCCCGCGGTGTTCGGTGCGATGGACGGTCTGGTCTCCAACCTCGCCCTGATGACCGGTGTGGTGGGCGGTGCCGTGAGTCATCAGACCGTCGTCATCACGGGGTTGGCCGGGCTTGCCGCCGGTGCCTTCTCCATGGCGGCCGGTGAGTACACCTCCGTCGCCTCCCAGCGCGAGTTGGTCGAGGCCGAGCTGGATGTCGAGCGGCGGGAGCTGCGCAAGCACCCGGAGGACGAGGAGAGCGAGCTGGCCTCCCTGTATGAGAGTCGTGGCGTCGAGGCCGGGTTGGCCCGTGAAGTCGCCCGGCAGCTCTCGCGCGACCCCGAGCAGGCCTTGGAGATACACGCCCGCGAGGAGCTGGGGATCGACCCCGGTGATCTGCCTTCACCGCTCGTCGCCGCCGTGTCGTCCTTCGGCTCGTTCGCGCTGGGCGCGCTGCTTCCCGTACTGCCGTTCCTGCTCGGGGCGACCACGCTCTGGCCTGCTCTGCTGCTCGCGCTGATCGGGCTGTTCGGCTGTGGTGCGGTGGTGGCCCGGGTGACCGCGCGGACCTGGTGGTTCAGCGGGCTGCGGCAGCTCGCGCTGGGCGGTGCGGCGGCCGGTGTGACGTACGCCCTGGGCACAGTGTTCGGAACGGTCGTAGGATAGGTCGACGCGCACTTATGCGATGGGCCGCATAAGTAGCCGTTACTCGCTGGTTTCGAACGCTTAACCACCGGGCATGAGCCGTAAGCGCTGCGGGCAACGACGCCTGTGGCGCACCCGCGGGATGGGCGACGCCGCTCCCTCTGCCCCGGACCGACGGACATCGATCTGTCCGCTTTTGGTCCCCCTGGACTTCACCGCCTGGCGCGGTGCACCGCCGTGAACCCCGCGGCGTCCGCATGTTGGAACGGAGTATCCGGTTCCCGAGAACCGTCCCATCATGTAACCTGCACGAAATTTTGCGCTAACTCGCAGAGGGCCAACGTCGTCCCTATGCCCATGCATATGCCACGACGACGACGGGAGAGCCGATGCGTACGCCGCGCCAGCCGTCCCAGCAGACCACGAACGGCCAGAACTGGTCCTTCATGGATGCTCGCCCTGCCGCGCAGGGTATGTACGACCCCCGCAACGAGCACGACGCCTGTGGCGTCGGCTTCGTGGCCACCCTCACCGGCGAGGCGAGCCATGCGCTGGTCGAGCAGGCGCTCACGGTGCTGCGCAACCTGGAGCACCGCGGTGCGACCGGTGCCGAGCCCGACTCGGGCGACGGCGCGGGCATCCTGTCCCAGGTACCGGACTCCTTCTTCCGCGAGGTGGCCGGATTCGACCTCCCCGCCGCCGGTGGTTACGCGGTTGGTATCGCCTTCCTGCCCCCGGACGGCGCCGACGCGACCGTCTCACAGGTCGAGACGATCGCCGCGGAGGAGGGCCTCACCGTCCTCGGCTGGCGCGAGGTCCCGACCGCCCCCGAACTCCTCGGCGCCACCGCGCGCTCCACCATGCCGGTCTTCCGGCAGCTCTTCGTGGGCGACGGCCGGAGCCAGGGCATCGACCTCGACCGCAAGGCCTTCGCGCTGCGCAAGCGCGCCGAGCGCGAGGCCGGCGTCTACTTCCCCTCGCTGTCCGCGCGGACCATCGTCTACAAGGGCATGCTCACCACGGGCCAGTTGGAGCCCTTCTTCCCGGACCTGTCCGACCGCCGCTTCGCCTCCGCGATCTCGCTCGTGCACTCCCGGTTCTCCACCAACACCTTCCCGTCGTGGCCGCTCGCCCACCCGTACCGCTTCGTCGCGCATAACGGCGAGATCAACACGGTCAAGGGCAACCGCAACTGGATGGCCGCCCGCGAATCGCAGATCGCCTCCGACCTGTTCGGCGACCAGGAGAAGATCGACCGGATCTTCCCGATCTGCACGCCCGACGCCTCCGACTCCGCGTCCTTCGACGAGGTGCTCGAACTCCTGCACCTGGGCGGGCGTTCGCTGCCCCACTCCGTGCTGATGATGATCCCGGAGGCGTGGGAGAACCACGACTCCATGGACCCGGCCCGCCGCGCCTTCTACCAGTTCCACGCCACGATGATGGAACCCTGGGACGGCCCGGCCTGTGTCACCTTCACCGACGGCACCCAGGTCGGCGCGGTCCTCGACCGCAACGGCCTGCGCCCCGGCCGCTACTGGGTCACCGACGACGGCCTCGTCGTCCTCGGCTCCGAGGTCGGCGTCCTCGACATCGACCCCGCGAAGGTCGTCCGCAAGGGCCGCCTCCAGCCCGGCCGGATGTTCCTCGTGGACACCGCCGAGCACCGCATCATCGAGGACGACGAGATCAAGGCCGGCCTCGCCGCCGAGAAGCCGTACGGCGACTGGCTGGAAGCCGGCGAGATCGAGCTGTCCGACCTGCCCGAGCGTGAGCACATCGTGCACACCCACGCCTCGGTCACCCGCCGCCAGCAGACCTTCGGCTACACCGAGGAGGAGCTGCGCGTCATCCTCGCGCCGATGGCCAAGGCCGGTGCCGAGCCGATCGGTTCGATGGGCACCGACTCCCCGATCGCCGCGCTCTCCAGCCGCCCGCGCCTGCTCTTCGACTACTTCACCCAGTTGTTCGCGCAGGTCACCAACCCGCCGCTGGACGCCATCAGGGAAGAGCTCGTGACCTCCCTGCGCTCGTCCCTCGGCCCCGCGAGCAACCTGCTCGAGCCGACGGCCGCTTCCTGTCGTAGCGTCACCCTGCCCTTCCCGGTGATCGACAACGACGAGCTGGCCAAGCTCATCCACATCAACGCCGACGGCGACATGCCCGGCATGAAGGCCGCGACCCTCTCCGGCCTGTACCGGGTCTCCGGCGGCGGCGACGCCCTCGCCGCCCGCCTCACGGAGATCTGCACCGAGGCCGACGCGGCCATCGAGAACGGCGCCCGGCTGATCGTCCTCTCGGACCGCCACTCCGACGCCGAGCACGCGCCGATCCCCTCGCTGCTGCTCACCGCGGCCGTCCACCACCACCTCATCCGCACCAAGCAGCGCACCCAGGTGGGCCTGCTGGTCGAGGCCGGTGACGTGCGCGAGGTCCACCACGTCGCGCTGCTCATCGGCTTCGGCGCCGCCGCCGTCAACCCGTACCTGGCGATGGAGTCCGTCGAGGACCTCGTCCGCGCCGGCACCTTCCTCACCGACATCGAGGCCGAGCAGGCCATCCGCAACCTGATCTACGCGCTCGGCAAGGGCGTCCTCAAGGTCATGTCCAAGATGGGCATCTCGACCGTCGCCTCCTACCGGGGCGCCCAGGTCTTCGAAGCGGTCGGCCTCGACGAGCAGTTCGTCAACGCCTACTTCAGCGGTACGGCCACCAAGATCGGCGGGGTCGGCATCGACGTCGTCGCCCAGGAGGTCGCCGCCCGGCACGCGAAGGCGTACCCCGCGAGCGGCATCGCGCCCGCGCACCGCGCCCTCGACATAGGCGGCGAGTACCAGTGGCGCCGCGAGGGCGAGCCGCACCTGTTCGACCCGGAGACGGTCTTCCGCCTCCAGCACTCCACGCGCACGGCCCGCTACGACATCTTCAAGAAGTACACGGACCGGGTGAACGAGCAGTCCGAGCGGCTCATGACGCTGCGCGGCCTCTTCGGCTTCAAGTCGGACCGCCCGTCGATCCCCATCGACGAGGTCGAGCCCGTCTCCGAGATCGTCAAGCGCTTCTCCACCGGCGCCATGTCGTACGGCTCCATCTCCCTGGAGGCGCACGAGACGCTCGCCATCGCCATGAACCAGTTGGGCGGCAAGTCCAACACCGGTGAGGGCGGCGAGGACCCGGACCGCCTGTACGACCCGGCGCGTCGGTCCGCCATCAAGCAGGTCGCCTCCGGCCGCTTCGGCGTCACCTCCGAGTACCTGGTCAACGCGGACGACATCCAGATCAAGATGGCCCAGGGCGCCAAGCCCGGCGAGGGCGGCCAGCTCCCCGGCCACAAGGTCTACCCGTGGGTCGCCAAGACCCGGCACAGCACCCCCGGTGTCGGTCTGATCTCCCCGCCGCCGCACCACGACATCTACTCCATCGAGGACCTCGCCCAGCTCATCCACGACCTGAAGAACGCGAACCCGCAGGCGCGGATCCACGTGAAGCTGGTCTCCGAGGTCGGTGTCGGCACGGTCGCGGCCGGTGTGTCGAAGGCGCACGCGGACGTCGTCCTGATCTCCGGCCACGACGGCGGTACCGGCGCCTCGCCGCTGACCTCCCTCAAGCACGCCGGTGGACCTTGGGAGTTGGGCCTCGCCGAGACCCAGCAGACCCTGCTGCTCAACGGACTGCGGGACCGGATCGTCGTCCAGACCGACGGCCAGCTCAAGACCGGCCGTGACGTCGTCATCGCCGCGCTGCTCGGCGCCGAGGAGTTCGGTTTCGCGACCGCGCCGCTCGTTGTCTCCGGCTGCGTCATGATGCGCGTCTGCCACCTGGACACCTGCCCGGTCGGCATCGCCACCCAGAACCCGGTGCTGCGCGACCGGTTCGCCGGCAAGGCCGAATACGTCGTGAACTTCTTCCGGTTCATCGCCGAGGAGGTCCGCGAGATCCTCGCCGAGCTGGGCTTCCGCACCATCGAGGAGGCCGTCGGCCAGGCCGGCACGCTCGACGTCGAGCGCGCCGTCGACCACTGGAAGGCGCAGGGCCTGGACCTGGCCCCGCTGTTCTACGTCCCCGAACTCCCCGAGGGCGCTGCCCTGCACCAGGTCATCCAGCAGGACCACGGCCTGGAGAAGGCGCTCGACAACGAGCTGATCAAGCTCGCCGCCGACGCCCTCGCCGCGTCCAGCGCCACCGACGCCCAGCCGGTCCGCGCCCAGGTCGCGATCCGCAACATCAACCGCACGGTCGGCACCATGCTCGGCCACGAGGTGACGAAGAAGTTCGGCGGTGCCGGTCTGCCCGACGACACCATCGACATCACCTTCACCGGCAGCGCCGGCCAGTCCTTCGGTGCCTTCCTCCCGCGCGGTGTCACGCTGCGCCTGGAGGGCGACGCCAACGACTATGTCGGCAAGGGCCTTTCGGGCGGCCGGGTCATCGTCCGCCCCGACCGGGGCGCCGACCACCTCGCCGAGTTCTCCACCATCGCGGGCAACACCATCGCCTACGGCGCGACCGGCGGCGAGCTGTTCCTGCGCGGTCGTACCGGCGAGCGGTTCTGTGTCCGCAACTCCGGTGCCACCGTGGTCTCCGAGGGCGTGGGCGACCACGGCTGCGAGTACATGACCGGCGGCCGGGCGGTCGTCCTGGGCGAGACCGGCCGCAACTTCGCGGCGGGCATGTCCGGCGGCATCGCCTACGTCATCGACCTGAACCCGGACAACGTGAACGTCGGGAACGCGGGCGCCGTCGAGGAGTTGGACGACACCGACAAGCAGTGGCTGCACGACGTGGTGCGCCGCCACGCCGAGGAGACCGCTTCCACGGTCGCCGAGAAGCTGCTCGCCGAGTGGCCCGTGTCCGTGGACCGCTTCAGCAAGATCATCCCCAGTGCCTACAAGGCAGTGCTCGCCGCCAAGGACGCCGCCGAGCGAGCGGGTCTCTCCGAGACCGAGATCACCGAGAAGATGATGGAGGCGGCGACCAATGGCTGACCCGAAGGGCTTTCTGAACCACGGGCGCGAGGTCGCCAAGTCCCGCCCCGTCGACGTACGTCTCAAGGACTGGAACGAGGTCTACGTCCCCGGTTCGCTGCTGCCGATCATCGGCAAGCAGGCCGGCCGGTGCATGGACTGCGGCATCCCGTTCTGCCACAACGGCTGTCCGCTGGGGAACCTGATCCCCGAGTGGAACGACTACGCCTACCGCGGCGACTGGACGGCCGCCTCCGAGCGGCTGCACGCGACGAACAACTTCCCCGAGTTCACCGGGCGGTTGTGCCCCGCGCCGTGCGAGTCGGCCTGTGTGCTGGGCATCAACCAGCCGCCGGTCACCATCAAGAACGTCGAGGTCTCCATCATCGACAAGGCGTGGGAGACCGGGGACGTAGCCCCGCAGGCCCCCGAGCGCCTCTCCGGCAAGACCGTCGCGGTCATCGGCTCGGGCCCGGCGGGCCTCGCCGCCGCCCAGCAGCTCACCCGGGCCGGTCACACCGTCGCCGTCTACGAGCGCGCGGACCGCATCGGAGGCCTTCTCCGGTACGGCATCCCCGAGTTCAAGATGGAGAAGCGGCACATCAACCGCCGTATCGAGCAGATGCGCGCGGAGGGCACCCGCTTCCGCACCGGCATCGAGATCGGTCGCGACCTCAAGGCGACCGACCTGCGCAAGCGCTACGACGCGGTCGTGGTCGCCGCCGGTGCCACCACCGCGCGTGATCTCCCTGTCCCCGGGCGGGAGTTGACCGGTGTCTACCAGGCGATGGAGTACCTGCCCCTGTCGAACAAGGTCCAGGAGGGTGACTACGTCACCACCCCGGTCTCGGCCGCGGGCAAGCACGTCGTCGTGATCGGCGGCGGTGACACCGGCGCGGACTGCGTCGGTACGGCGCACCGCCAAGGGGCCGCCTCCGTCACGCAGTTGGAGATCATGCCGCGCCCGGGCGACGAGCGGGACGCCGTCTCGCAGCCCTGGCCGACCTTCCCGATGCTCTACAAGGTCACCTCCGCGCACGAGGAGGGCGGTGAGCGGGTCTACTCCGTCAACACCACTCACTTCGAGGGCGACGAGGACGGCAACGTCCAGTGGCTGCACCTCGTCGAGGTCGAGTTCATCGAGGGCAAGCTGACCCCGAAGCCGGGCACCGAGCGCAAGATCCCGGCCCAACTGGTCACGCTGGCCATGGGGTTCACCGGCACCGACCGCGAGAACGGCCTCGTCGAGCAGTTCGGCCTGGGCCTGGACGAGCGCGGCAACATCGCCCGCGACACCGACTTCCAGACCAACGTCCCCGGTGTGTTCGTCGCCGGTGACGCGGGCCGCGGCCAGTCCCTCATCGTGTGGGCGATCGCGGAGGGCCGCTCGGCCGCCCGCGGCGTCGACCGCTTCCTCACCGGCGCCAGCGAACTGCCGGCCCCGATCCGCCCGACGGACCGCTCGCTGATGGTCTGACGGCCCGAGAAAAAGAGAGGGAACCCCCTCAGAGGGGGAATCCCCTCAACAGACGTCCCGTACAACGGCGTACGGAACACTCCGCGGCGCTTGCCCTGTCCCCGACCGGACCTGGGCGGGCGCCGCGGCATTTTCACGGCACCTGGTACGTCTCCCCGTACACCTTCCACACCAGCGGCGTCCGCAGCTCCAGGTTCCCCTCCTCCAGGAACTTCCGCTGGGCCGTGTCGATGCGCGAGGTGTCGATCCCGGGATGCTTGGCCCGCATGGTGGCGCGACGGACGTCGAGGAAGGCGCTCAAGTAGGCCTTCTCGGAACCTCCTTCGGCAGGAGGCTTCACCCGCTCCGTCGCGCGCTCCCGGATGCCGTAGAAACCGTCCGTGCCCGGCCCGTGGAAGACCATCGCGTCGTAGTAGATGAACTGCCCGAGCGCGCCCAGGCCGTCACGTTTCGCGGCGGCGACCGCGGGGTCGAAGTAGATGCGGTCGCGCTCCGCGTCCTGCGTCGCCTGGAACGCCGGGACCTCCGCCTCGGCGCGCCAGGCGGCCGGGAAGCCGGGGTCCAGGCCCTGGTGCGAGTCCGTGCCGTCGACCGCGCGCAGCGCGGGGAGATAGCGGGCGAGGCCGTTGCCGGGGTGGGCGGCGGTGTAGCGCTCGACGAGGACGAGCAGGTCGTGGGTGCCGGTGCAGAAGCCGATGATGCCCGCGGTGTAGCCCTGGCCGTCGCCGATGTCCTGGACGTAGGCGTACGCGCTGCGCCAGTCGAGCGTCGAGTTCTCGGCGCTGGCCACCAGTTCCTGCGCGAGGTTCTTCATGGCCGGCGCGTCCAGATCCTCCGGCTCTCTCCGCTGCGCCGCGCCGGACGGGTGCGCGGGCCGCGGATCGTCGTGGACGGTGGGTGAGAAGCCGCAGGCCGTCGCGGCGAGGGCGACGGCCACGGCGGCGGGCATCAGGACGCCGACGCGTTTCATGGCCCCACCCTAGGGGCGGTTACGTCCCATATGCCGGGGGTTGGGAGGACTTTGATCCCGCCAAACCTCCATGGCGTAATCTCGATCCTTTCGCCGCGATCCGAAGGGAGCCCTGTGGCCGCGATCTCGCTCAGCAAGGTCGAGGAGACCGCGCCCGCGCTGGTCAGCCTGTACAAGAGCGCCGGGGTCTCCCTCCGTAAGCACGGGCTGGACGGACAGCGCGCGGCCGTCTACCTCGTGGTCGACTATTCGGGTTCCATGAAGCCGTACTACAAGGACGGAAGTGTCCAGGCGCTCGCGGACCGGGTGCTCGGGCTGTCGGCGCATCTGGACGACGACGGGACGGTGCCGGTCGTCTTCTTCTCGACGGACATCGACACCGTCACGGACATCGCCCTCGACAGCCATCAGGGGCGGATCGAGCGGATCGTGTCCGGGCTCGGGCACATGGGGCGGACCAGCTATCACGTGGCCATGGACGCCGTCATCGACCATTACCTCGACAGCGGCGCGAAGGATCCGGCCTTCGTCGTCTTCCAGACCGACGGCGGCCCGAGCAACAAGGCCGCCGCGGAACGGTACTTGTGCAAGGCGGCGGGACTTCCGCTGTTCTGGCAGTTCATCGGATTCGGCAACGCGCGAAGCAAGAACTTCGAATTTCTGCGCAGGCTGGACGAGTTGGCGGTGCCGCAGAAGCGGGTGATCGACAACGCCGGCTTCTTCCCGGCCGGTTCGAACCCGCGGAGGATGTCCGACGAGGATCTGTACGACAGGATGATGGGCGAGTTCCCGCAGTGGCTTGTGGCGGCCCGGAAACAGGGGATCGTCCGATGACCCGGTTCCTGCCCGCCTCGGCGCGAACCGCCGTGCCCTGGAAGAACGGTGGCGGTGTCACCCGCGAGATCGCCGCCTGGCCCGAAGGCTCGGGCATGGACGACTTCGGCTGGCGGGTGAGCCTGGCCGAGGTGGGCGCGGACGGCCCGTTCTCCGCCTTCCCCGACGTCGACCGGACCCTGGCCCTCGTCGAGGGTGCCGGCATGGACCTCACCGTCGACGGCACCCGGCACCTCGTCAACGCCCGTTACACGCCAAGGGACTTCAGAGGCGACGTATCGACCGACTGCCGGCTGCTGGACGGCCCGGTCGTCAACCTCAACGTCATGTGGCGCAGGGGCGCGGCCGCCACGGCCCCCACGGTGGCCGTCGTCCGAGGGCGGCTGCGGCTGCGCGCGGACACCCTGATCGTGGCGCTCGACGGGAGCGCGGAGGTGGCCGGACTGACTCTCGGGCCGTACGACGCCGTGCAGTTGGGCGAGGAAGCGGTGCTGCACGCGCGGGGCCGCACCGCCGTGATCGGCTTGCCGATACCGCCCGCTGACGCACCGTTGGCATAGTCACGCCCCCGTGACACTCTGTGGGGTGATCCGACGGGGAGGGGCGGCCAAACGTATGGACGGCGCACGATCGGTGAACGGAGCGGTGGGCACCGCGCGGCCGGGCGAGGCCGGCAAGGGGGAGAAGCTCGCCGACTGGGCGGACGGACGGCTCGGGCTGTACGCGCTGGCCAAGGCCAATATGCGCAAGGTCTTCCCGGACCACTGGTCCTTCATGCTGGGCGAGATCTGCCTCTACAGCTTCATCATCCTGATCCTCACCGGCGTCTATCTCACCCTGTTCTTCGAGCCGAGCGGCGTCGAGGTCATCTACCACGGCTCGTACACGCCGTTGAACGGCATCCCGATGACCCGCGCGTTCGAGTCCACGCTCGACATCAGCTTCGACGTGCGCGGCGGGCTGCTGATCCGGCAGATCCACCACTGGGCGGCCGTCGTCTTCATCGCCGGCATGCTCATCCACATGATGCGGGTGTTCTTCACCGGCGCGTACCGCAAGCCGCGCGAGATCAACTGGGTGTTCGGCTGGACCCTGTTGTTCCTCGGCATCATCACCGGCCTGACCGGCTACTCGCTCCCCGACGACCTGCTCTCCGGCACCGGCATCCGCTTCGCGGACGGCGCGATCCTGTCCGTACCGATCGTCGGCACGTATATGTCGATGTTCCTGTTCGGCGGGGAGTTCCCGGGGCACGACATCATCTCGCGGCTCTTCCCGATCCATGTCCTGCTGCTTCCGGGGATCATGCTGGGTCTGGTGGTCGCGCATCTGATCCTGGTCTTCTACCACAAGCACACGCAGTACCCCGGGCCCGGACGCGACCAGAAGAGCGTGGTCGGCATGCCCTTCCTGCCCGTCTACATGGCCAAGGCGGGCGGCTTCTTCTTCCTCGTCTTCGGGGTGCTCGCCGTCATGGGCGGGATCGCCAGCATCAACCCCGTGTGGGCCTTCGGACCGTACCGCCCCGACCTGGTGACGACCGGCGCCCAGCCCGACTGGTATCTCGGCTTCTCCGAGGGGCTGATCCGGGTGATGCCGGGATGGGAGCTCAACGCCTGGGGCCACACACTGGAGTTGGGCGTCTTCATCCCCTTCACGCTCTTCCCGCTGATCCTGGCCGCCATCGGCGCCTACCCGTTCATCGAGTCCTGGATCACCGGCGACAAACGCGAACACCACATCCTGGACCGGCCGCGCAACATGCCCGTGCGCACCGGGCTCGGGGTGGCCTGGCTCAGCCTGTACGGCGTGCTGCTGATCGGCGGCGGCAACGACGTGGTCGCCACCCACCTGAATCTGTCGATCAACGCGATCACCTGGTTCGTACGGATCTCGTTCTTCGTGATGCCGGTGGTCGCCTTCATCGCCACCAAGCGGATCTGCATGGGACTCCAGCGCCGGGACCGCGACAAGGTCCTGCACGGCCGCGAGTCCGGCCTCATCAAAATGCTGCCGCACGGTGAGTACATCGAGGTCCACGAACCCCTCACGCAGGACGAGCGGTTCAGGCTCACCCAGCACGAGCAGGAGCCGCCGTACGCCATCGGACCGCTGGTCGACGCGAACGGCGTGCGGCGGCAGGTCAAGGGCGGGCAGCGGGTACGGGCCCGGCTCGCCAAGGCGATGTTCGGACCCGAGACACGCATCGCGAAGCCGACGGTGGAGGAGTACAAGGAACTCACCAGCGGCGATCACCACCACTGAGCACGGCCGCTCTACAGGTGCTCGGGTCACCCCAAGCACCGCGCAGAGCACGGGCCTTGGTCAGCCACAGCGACAGGTCGTACTCGGCGGTGTAGCCGATCGCACCGTGCAGTTGAAGCGCCGTACGGGCCGTCGCGTACGCCGCCTCGCACGCCGCGACCTTCGCGGCCGCCACGTCCGACTCCGTCATGCTGAGCGCGGCACCGAAGAGCAGGGGCCGCGCGAACTCCAACGCGATCTTCGCATCGGCCAGTTGATGCTTCACGGCCTGGAACGAGCCGACGGGCACCCCGAATTGGCTCCGCCGCTTGACGTATTCGACGGTCCTGTCGAGCAGGGCGAGCCCGACCCCGAGCGCTTGGGCGGCGGTGGCGAGGCGGGCCCAGGTGAGGGCGTGGGCGGTGGGCGGTTCCGGGGTGAGGAGTTCGCCGCCCCGGAGCAGACGGGTGAGGCGGCGCGCGGGGTCCAGGGAGGCCCGCACCGGTCCGTGCCCGGGGGCCATCCGCAGACCGTCCGAGTCCCAGGTCAGGCGCATCGTCGCCACATCACCGTCCAGCGCGTACGACCCCTCCGGCGCCGCCGTGGCCATGGCCTCGCCGGACGCCAGCGAAGGCAACAGGCGTTTGGCGAGCCCCGGTTCGGACAGCAGCGCGGCTGCCATGACCGTCTCCACCACCGGCCCCGGTACCGCGTGCCGCCCCAACTCCACGAACGCCACGGTGAGTTCGACCGGTCGGGGACCCAGCCCCTCGTACGCCTCGGGTACCGCGAGTGCGAACACCCCCGCCCCGGCGATACGGCGCCACAGCGCGCGCCCGCTCGCGTGGTCGCCGCGGCTCCAGGACCGTACGACCGACGGAGTGTCCGCGGCCGTGAGCATCGCCTTCAACGAGTCGGCGAACGCGCGCTGTTCGGTGTCGAGGAGGAAGCGCATCAGCGGCGGCCCTTCGGCAGGCCGAGCAGGCGCTCGGCGATGATGTCGCGCTGGATCTCGTTCGTACCGGCGTAGATGGGGCCCGCGAGAGCGAAGACGTAGCCGTCCGACCAGTCGGTTGTCGTCAACTCGCCTTCCGCGCCCAGGAGATCGAGGGCCGTTTCGTGCAGGGCTATGTCGTACTCGGACCAGAAGACCTTGTTCAGGCTGGACTCCGGGCCGATGGACTCGCCGTCGAGGAAACGGGAGGCGTTGGCGTAGGTGAAGAGCTGGTAGGCGCGGGCGCCGATCACCGCGTCCGCCACCCGGTCGCTCGTCGACTGTGAACCGCCCTGCGCGCGCCAGAGGTTGAGGAGGCGTTCGGCGGACGCCAGGAAACGGCCGGGGGAGCGGAGGGTGAGCCCGCGTTCGTTGCCCGCTGTCGACATGGCGACCCGCCAGCCCTGGCCCGGCTCGCCGATCACGTCCTCGTCGGGCACGAACACCTCGTCCAGGAAGAGTTCGGCGAAGGCCGGCCTGTTGTCGAGGCGGCCGATCGGGCGGACCGTGACGCCGGGGGCACGCAGGTCGAACATCAGGTAGGTGAGGCCCTGATGGGGCTTCGGGGTGTCCGGCTCGCTGCGGAACAGGCCGAACGCGCGATCCGCGAAGGCCGCGCGCGACGACCAGGTCTTCTGCCCGCTCAGCAGCCAGCCCCTGTCCGTGCGCACCGCCCGCGAGGTGAGCGACGCCAGGTCCGAACCCGCCTCCGGCTCCGACCACGCCTGCGCCCACACCACGTCACCGGTCGCCATCGGGGGCAGCACACGCGCTTGCTGCTCCGGCGTGCCGTGGTCGAAGAGGGTCGGGGCGAGCAGATTGATGCCGTTCTGACCGACCCGGCCCGGCGCGCCCGCCGCGTAGTACTCCTCCTCGAAGACCAGCCACCGCACGATGTCCGCACCCCGGCCGCCGTACTCCTCGGGCCAGGACACCACCGACCAGCGGTCCGCGGCGAGTTGGGCCTCCCAGACGCGGTGGGCGGCGAAACCCTCCTTGGTTTCGAGGGAGGGGAGCGGTGTGGTCGGCACATGCGTCCGCAGCCAGGCGCGGGCCTCGGCGCGGAACGCCTCCTGGCCGGGCGTGAAGTCGAGATCCATGGACCGACCCTCCTTCCCTCATTCTTCCCTAACAAGTGTTTGGTAGGTTAGCGTGGCGGTATGACAGGCGTCGAGAGTCCGGCATACGTCCCCGGGCACGGGCTGCTGAAGGGGCGCACCGCCGTCGTCACCGCCGCCGCAGGCGCGGGCATCGGCGGGGCCACCGCGCGCCGCTTCCTCCAGGAGGGCGCGCGCGTGCTGATCAGCGACGCGCACGCGCGGCGGCTGAAGGAGTACGAGGCCGAGCTGGCCGGGGAGTTCGGAGCCGGGGCGGTGGCCGCGCTGGCGTGCGACGTCACCGACGAGGCGCAGGTGCGGGCCCTGTTCGACGCGGCCGTCGCGGCCCACGGACGCCTGGACGTGGTCGTCAACAACGCGGGCCTGGGCGGCACTTCGGACCTCGTCGACATGACCGACGAGCAGTGGTCGAAGGTGCTGGACGTGACGTTGAACGGCACCTTCCGCTGCACCCGCGCCGCCCTGCGCGCCATGCGTACGACCGGCGGCGGCGTGATCGTCAACAACGCCTCCGTCGTCGGCTGGCGCGCCCAGGCCGGACAGGCGCACTACGCGGCGGCCAAGGCCGGCGTGATGGCCCTGACCCGGTGCGCGGCGATCGAGGCCGCCGAGTACGGCGTGCGGGTCAACGCGGTCTCGCCGAGCCTCGCCATGCACCCGCACCTCGTGAAGGTCACGACCCCCGAGCTGCTGGCGGACCTCACCGCGCGCGAGGCCTTCGGCCGGTACGCCGAGCCCTGGGAGGTGGCCAACGTGATCGTGTTCCTGGCCTCGGACTACTCCTCGTACATGACGGGCGAGGTCGTCTCCGTGAGCAGCCAGCATGCGTAGCGGTAGCGGCAGCGGCACTGGAGGGCGGGACGGTGGCGCGACAATGGTCCCGTGCCGACCAAGAAGAAGCCCCAGGTGACCGCCGCTCCGGCCCGCCGTCGTGAACTCCTCGACACGGCGGCCGAGGTCTTCGCCGAACAGGGGTACAACGCCACCACCGTACGGAAGATCGCGGACCACGCGGGCATGCTCGCGGGCAGCCTCTACTACCACTTCGACTCCAAGGAATCGATGCTGGAGGAGATCCTGCGGACCTTCCTCGACGAGCTCTGGGGCGGCTACGACACCGTCCTGGACGCCGAGTTGAGTCCGCGCGAGACGCTTGAGGCCCTGGTCACCGAGTCGTTCCGGGAGATCGACCGGCACCGCGCCGCCGTCGCGATCTACCAGAAGGAGAGCAAGCACCTGGTCGCGCAGGAGCGGTTCGCGTTCCTCGCCGAGTCGCAGCGCAAGTTCGAGAAGGCATGGCTGTCCACGCTGGAGCGCGGGGTCGCCGCCCGGGTCTTCCGGGCCGACCTCGACGTCCGGCTCACCTACCGCTTCGTGCGGGACACCGTGTGGGTCGCCGCGTCCTGGTACCGGCCGGGCGGACAGCACAGCGCGGAGGAGATCGCCCGGCAGTACCTGTCGATGGTGCTGGACGGGATCGCCGTACGTACGTAACTCACGGGCACGGATGGGGAGATGGGGAGTTGACATGGCCGAGGCCTATATCGTCGAAGCGGTCCGGACGCCCGTCGGGCGGCGCGGGGGAGGGCTGAGCGGGGTGCATCCGGCCGACCTCGGGGCGCATGTGCTCCAGGCGCTGGTCGCGCGCTCGGGGATCGATCCCGCCGCCGTCGAGGACGTCGTCTTCGGGTGCCTGGACGCGGTGGGGCCGCAGGCCGGGGACATCGCGCGGACCGCCTGGCTGGCGGCCGGGCTGCCCGAGGAGGTGCCGGGGGTGACGGTGGACCGGCAGTGCGGCTCCTCGCAGCAGGCCGTGCACTTCGCCGCCCAGGGCGTCCTGTCCGGTACCCAGGACCTGGTCGTCGCCGGTGGCGTCCAGAACATGTCGCTGATCCCCATCGCCTTCGCCTCCCGCCAGGCCGCGGAACCGCTCGGCCTCACGGACGGCCCCTTCGCCGGCAGCGAGGGCTGGCGCGCGCGATACGGCACACAGCCGGTCAACCAGTTCGCCGGGGCCGAGATGATCGCCGCGAAGTGGGGGATCAGCAGGCAGGACCAGGAGGAGTTCGCCCTCCGCTCGCACCGGCGGGCCCTGCGCGCCATCGACGAGGGCCGCTTCGAGCGGGAGACGGTGGCCTACGGCCCGGTCGCCGTGGACGAGGGGCCGCGGCGGGACACCTCGCTGGAGAAGATGGCCGGTCTGAAGCCGGTCGTCGACGGTGGCACCATCACCGCCGCCTGCTCCTCCCAGGTCTCCGACGGCGCGGCGGCGATGCTGCTCGCCTCCGAACGGGCGGTGCGGGAGCACGGGTTGACGCCCCGGGCCCGCGTGCACCACCTCTCCGTCCGGGGCGAGGACCCGATCCGCATGCTCTCGGCCCCCATCCCGGCCACCGCCCACGCCCTGAAGAAGACCGGCCTGACCATCGACGCCATCGACCTGGTCGAGATCAACGAGGCTTTCGCGCCCGTCGTCCTCGCCTGGCTGAAGGAGACGGGCGCGGACCCCGCCAAGGTCAACGTCAACGGCGGCGCGATCGCGCTGGGCCACCCGCTCGGCGCCACTGGCGTCAAACTCATGACCACCCTCCTGCACGAACTTGAGCGCACCGGCGGCAGGTTCGGCCTCCAGACGATGTGCGAGGGCGGCGGCCAGGCCAACGTGACGATCATCGAACGGCTCTGACGGGCCGGACCGGTTCAGGTGTCGGCCCGGACCAGCGTCCACAGCACCTCGTCGGCCTCCTTCATCACCCGTTGTACCAACTCCGCGCACGACGGCAGGTCGTCGATCACCCCGGCGACCTGTCCGGAGGCCATCACGCCGAGATCCGTCCGCCCGTCCACCATCGACGCCTTGAGCAGCATCGGTGTGTTCGCCGCCAGCAGCACCTGGCTCCAGGACAGCTCCTTGCCGTGTTTCATGGCCAGGCCGTCACGGATCATCCGACGCCAGGTCAGCCCGGACAGCCGACGGAAGCCCGCCGCCCGCCGTACCGCCTGGAACAGACCCCTCGTGCGGCCGGAGCGCTCCAGCGTCTCCACCAACTCCGTACGGAGCATGCGGTGCGGCAGGCCGTCCACCGCTCGCGTGACCGTGACGTCCTTGACCGTCGCCGCGAGATAGGCCGCCTTCACCGCGTCCGGGACCGTCGAGTCGGAGGTGAGGAGGAAACGGGTCCCCATGGCGATGCCCGCCGCCCCGTACGCCAACGCCGCGACCAGTCCCCGGCCGTCGAAGAAACCGCCCGCCGCCACGACCGGTATGTCCACCGCGTCCACGACCTGCGGCAGCAACACCGTCGTCGCCACCTCCCCGGTGTGCCCGCCGCCCTCCCCGCCCTGCACGATCACCGCGTCCGCGCCCCAGGCCGCGACCTTCTCCGCGTGCCGCCGCGCCCCGATCGACGGGATCACGACCACCCCCGCCTCCTTCAACTCGGCGATCAGCTCTGCGGACGGCGCGAGTGCGAAGGACGCGACCCGCACGCCCTCCTCGATCATGATCCGCACCCGGTCCCCGGCGTCCGCCGCGTCCGCCCGCAGATTCACCCCGAACGGCGCCTGCGTCCGGGACTTGACCTCCCGGACCGCCTCCCGGAGCCGGTCGGTGCCCATGGTCGCGGAGGCCAGGATGCCCAGCGCGCCCGCGTTCGCCGCGGCCGACACCAGGCGCGGTCCCGCCACCCAGCCCATGCCCGTCTGCACGATCGGATGCCGGACCCCGACCAGCCGGGTCAGCGCGGTCTCCATCAGATGCCGACCTCTCTGCGGCGGGTGTCCGCGGGGTCGATGACCTCACGGATCAACCGCAGCTCCTCCGGGGTGGGTTCGCGGGTCGACGGCACCTCGTCAGGGACGGTCAGCTCGAAGCCGGTCGCCCCCCGGACCTGCTCCACCGTGACCCCCGGATGCAGCGAGGCCAGCCGCATCGAGCGGTCCGGGGTCGCGAAGTCGAACACACCGAGGTCCGAGACGACCCGCGGGATCCGGTGGAAGCGGGCCGTCCCCGGGTGCTCGGCGACCCGGTCGTACCCCACCCCGCACACCATGTCGACCTTCTCCACGAACACCCGCGGAGAGTGCCGGGGTATCCAGTAACTCGTCGGATTGTTCAGGGTGTTGATCGGCGCCCCGCGCACCCCGAGCAACTGCCGCTTCGGGCGCGCCCAGTCGCCGACGCACGAGATGTTCTGGTTGCCGTACCGGTCGATCTGGCTCGCGCCCATCATCACGTGCCGCCGTCCGCCGGAGACCAAGGACAGATGGTGCCGGTACGGCAGCCAGCCCTCGGGTGTGCCGTCCGGACGCACCAACAGGGCCTCGCCGTCGGTCAGCAGCAGATCCGGGGCGAAGGTGAGCCGGGCGAGCCGGGCGCCGACGGACGGGATCAGCCCCATCGGGCTGGCCAGGATCTCGCCCGCGTCACGCCAGGCCTCGGCACAGGCGATCACGCAGTACTCGGAGCGCCGGACGTCCGTGCCCATCTCCGCGTTCATCTCCTGGTCCATCTCCTGCTCCATCACCCTTGCTCCTCCTGCCAGTTGCGCACCGCCGACCGGTAGGCCGCCTCGTCACCGGCGAGGAAGCGCTCGGCGAACTCCGCCCACGGCGTCGTCGCGTACAGCCGCTGGAACTCCTCGTCCCTGCCGTGGTCGGGAGCGCACGACGTGAAGTGGGCGCCGCCGGGAGCCTCGACGACCCCGGTCACGCTCAGCCGCTTGACGAGCAGGGACTGCGGCGCCGCCTCCTTCGTCAACTCGGCGGTGTCCACGATCCGTTCGCAGGAGACGTAGGCCGTGTCCGCCGCCTCGCAGAACAGGTCGTCGAAGTACGGGTCCGGGCCCAGATACTGCCCGTTGCCCAGCCGATCGGCGCGGTTGACGTGCACCAGGGCCGCGTCGAGGCGCAGGGCCGGCATCGCCACGAAGGTCTCCCCGTCGTCGTACGGCGAAGTGACCGTTCGCAGGCCGGGGTTGACCCGCATGACGTCCGAGCCGATGCCCGCGCGCACCGGCAGGAACGGCAGCCGGTTCGCAGCCGCGCGCAGGCCCCACATGAACATGCCCTCGTCGACCTCCGTCAGCTCGAACGCCCCGCGCTCGCGCGCCGCCCGGTAGTGCGGTTCGAGCGGGATGGAATCGAGGGTGACGAAGGGCGCCACCAGCTTGCGGACCCGGCCGGCCGCCACCAGCATCCCGACGTCCGGGCCGCCGTACGACACCAGCGTGAGATCGCCGATGTCGCTCCGCAGCAGCGCTCTGACCAGCGACATCGGCTTGCGCCGGGAACCCCAGCCACCGATGCCCAGGGTCATGCCGCTCGCCAGCCGGGAGACGACCTCCTCGGCGGTCATCGTCTTGTCAGCCACGCTCGGTGCCCTCCTTCCCGAAGGTGTCACGGACCCGGTCGGCCACCCCGCTGACGCTCGCCTCGTACGTGAAGCCCTGCTCGAAGCGGTAGCTGCGGCGGACGTCGACGGGGTCGATGCCGTTGATCGCGGACTTGGCGAGCCGGATCAGCTCGCCGTCCTTGGCGGCTATCTCGGCCGCCAACTCCAGGGCGGCGGGCAGCAGTTCGGCGCGCGGTACGACCCGCCACACCGAGCCGTGCGCGTGCAGCTCGGCCGCCGTCGCCGTGCGCGAGGTGTAGTACAAGGCGCGCATCAGATGCTGGGGGACCAGCCGGGCCAGATGTGTGGCGGCGCCCAGCGCGCCCCGGTCCAGCTCGGGCAGCCCGAAGGTGGCGTCCTCGCTCGCCACGATCACGTCCGCGTTCCCCACCAGCCCGATGCCTCCGCCCAGACAGAAGCCCTGCACGGCCGCCACCACGGGCACCTCGCACTCGTACACCGCCGCGAACGCCTCGAAACAGCCCCGGTTCACCCCGACCAGCGCCGACTGTCCGCGCGCCTGTATCTCCTTGATGTCCACACCCGCGTTGAACCCCCGGCCCTCGGCCGCCAGCACCACACAGCGCACCCCGGGGTCGCGGCCCGCCGCGCGCACGGCGTCGGCCAGCGCGAACCAGCCGTCCACCGGCAGCGCGTTCACCGGCGGGAAGTCGACCGTGACGACGGAGATCCCCTTCTTTGAGGAGGAGTCCGAGGAGGAGTCCGAGAAGGAGTCCGAGGACGAGTTCGAGGACGATTTCGGGACGGAGGTGGAGACACCCATGGCCGCATCAGCTACCTTTCCACCAAACATTTGTTAGGTGCGATGGATCGAAGCTAGCAGCCGGGGATTCAGAGCGGGAGGCCCTGTGGATAACTCGCGCGCCCGACCGATGAACGGCCGGACCGTCCTCGTCACCGGCGGCACCCGAGGCGTCGGCGCCGGTATCGCGCGGGCCTTCGTCGACGCCGGTGCCGAGGTGCTGACCTGCGCGCGCAGACCACCCGAAAAGCCCGTCGAGGGAACGGAGTTCAGGCCCCTCGACCTCCGGGACCCGGATGCCGTAAGGGAGTTCTTCGCTGCCCTGCCCCGGCTCGACGTGCTCGTCAACAACGCGGGCGGCGCGCCGTACCGCCCACTCGTCGACGCGGAGGCCGAACGCCACGCGCGGATCATCGAGTTGAACCTCCTCGCACCGCTCTCCGCCTCCCTCGCCGCCCACGAACACCTCAAGCGGGCCGGGGGCTCGGTCGTGATGATCGGCAGCGTCAGCGGAGGCCGGCCCTCGCCCGGCTCGGCGGCGTACGGCGCGGCCAAGGCCGGACTGGAGAATCTGGCCCGCTCGATGGCGGTCGAGTGGGCGCCGGACATCCGCGTCAACACACTCGTCGTCGGCATGGTCCGCACAGAGCTGTCCCACCTGCACTACGGCGGCGAGGACGCCATCGCGGCCGTCTCCCGCACCGTCCCGCTCGGCCGCCTCGCCGCCCCCACCGACATCGGCGCCGCCGCCGTCTTCCTGGCCTCCCCCGCGGCCGCCTACATCAGCGGGGCGAGCCTCCTGGTCCACGGGGGCGGGGAGCGGCCCGCCTTCCTGGACGCCGCAACCGCCAACAAGGAGACGTGAGATGAGCCGAATCTGCGACGGCCGGGTCGTCGTCGTCACCGGCGCGGGCCGTGGCCTGGGCCGCGCCCACGCCCTCGCCTTCGCCGCCGAGGGTGCCCGGGTCGTCGTCAACGACCTCGGCGTCGGCCTCGACGGCACCCCGGACCCGGACAGCCCGGCCGCTCGGGTCGTCGCCGAGATCCGCGCGACGGGCGGCGAGGCGGTGGCCCACGGCGGCGACATCGCCACGACCGAGGGCGCCGCGTCCCTGGTGACGACCGCCCTGGAGACCTACGGCCGGCTCGACACCCTTGTCAACAACGCGGGTTACCTGCGCGACCGCATGCTCGTCAACCTCGACGAGGACGACTGGGACGCGGTGCTGCGCGTCCACCTCAAGGGCCACTTCCTGCCCCTGAAGCACGCCGCCGCGCACTGGCGCGCCGAGACCAAGGCGGGCCGCACACCGACCGCCCGCATCATCAACACCAGCAGCGGAGCAGGCCTGTTGGGCTCGGTCGGACAGGGCAACTACAGCGCCGCCAAGGCCGGCATCATCGGCCTCACCCTGGTCGCCTCCGCCGAATTGGCCCGCTACGGCGTCCAGGTCAACGCCATCGCCCCCGCCGCGCGCACCCGCATGACGGAGCACACCTTCGCGGAGACCATGACGGCCCCCGACTCCGGGTTCGACGCGATGGCCCCGGAGAACGTCTCCCCGCTGGTCGTGTGGCTCGGGTCCGCCGCGAGCACGGGCGTCACCGGCCGGGTCTTCGAGGCGGAGGGCGGGCGGATCACCGTGATGGAGGGGTGGCGTGCGGGGCCGAGTGCGGACAAGGGGGCGCGGTGGAGTGCGGGGGAGGCGGGGGAGGCGGCGTTGAAGCTGTTGGCGGAGGCGGGGGTGCCGGGGGCGGTGTACGGGGCGTAGGCGGGAGGGGTGTGCGGAGGGGTTTGTACGTCCACTCCGCGGACACCGGGCAACCTGAAGGCACCCCGCGCCCAGACCTACGTGTCGCACTCCAGCACGGTCCGGCACAGCGAACACCGTGCCCGTACCCTCCCCCGCACCGGCACCCTGATCCGCTGATGACAGGTGGGGCAGGGGAAGGACACCCGTAGGCTGCCCCGCTCGTCCCCGCTGAAGGCGTACGGCACGCCTGTCTGGACGCCGGGCGCGTGCCGCCGGTCGTGGGCGTACCGGCGCCGTCCCGCCCACCCCGCCGCCGTCAGTGGAGGCTGCTGCTCGTCGCGCCGGGCCCGGGCCATGCCCTTGACGTACGCCGTGTAGGCCTGCGGACTGGTGAACCACACCGAGGGATCCTCACCGAAGACCAGGGCCCGCTTGGCGAGGACGTACCCGAACTCCTCCGGCGTGAGATAGCCGAGCTTCTGCGAGGACGCCGAGTCCTCCCGGTACGCGTCCAGCAGCAGCCACCCCGCGCCCAGATACGTCGCCGCCGTGTCCGTGAGGATCTCGTTCTCCCGGGTGCCGGGGAAGGACAGGTCGAGGCGGTGCAGATAGACATGCATGACCTCGTGCGCGAGCGCCGCGCCGATGTCCCGGCGATGGGTGCGGAACCGGTCGTTCAACTCGACGAAGTACTCGGGCCCCGCGGTGAGTTCGACGTTCGCCGCATGCGTCATCTCACGGAAGCTGACGATCAGCCGGGCCTCGGGGAGCCGGTAGTGCCGGACCATCTCCCGGGCCACCCGCTGTGCCCCCAGATGCAGGTCGTCCGTGTCGCAGAAGGCCACGTCGACGGGGGCCACACTGGTCGCGAACGTCTGGACGGTGTCGTAGGACAACCGCTTGTAGAGCGCGGTGATGGCGTCCCGCACCGTGTCCAGATGCGGGAAGCCGTGCTCGACCGGTCCGCCGTCCGCCACGTCCGCAACCCCCAAAGACGCCCTGAACCCACAACCACTCTATGCCGAGGGGAGCGGATGCAGGCCCCCGATATTTCCCTGACAGATCACGGCCGCGAGGGCTATGCTCCCCGCGATGACGACGATGACGACTCACTCCGTTGACAGAATGGGGGTCCCGTCCGCGCAAGGTGAGTGCTGATGCACCCTCACCCCGCGAGCGGGAGTTCCCGACCTTCCTTCTGGCCGCGCGTGCGCGAGTTCGCCGTGCCGCCCTCCCTGATCGAGACCGCCACGGCCCGCCGCCACGCCGGTGACTGGGCGGGCGCCTGCGCCGCCGCGGGGGTCGACCTCGATCTCGATCTACGGTCCGTGACGCGCACCCACGGCCGGGAACTGGCGGCTCGGCTGCGCGCCGACCTCCGCCGACTAGCCCCCGACCTGCTGCGCTGGCATCTGCCGAGGATCGCCCCCGACGGACTGCTGCGCCCGGGACTGACCCTGACCCTGGCCCGCTACGGCGGCGACGGCACCGGTCCGCCGCACCTGGTGGCCCGGACGCCACCGGCCTGGGCGGACGGCGGTCAGCGGATCAGCCTCGCATTGTGGGACGGCACTCGCCGCGAGCCCGCCGACCGCCGCCATCCGCATCCCCGGCCGAGCCGACGGTTCCGTCTCGACCTGCATCGGCATCTGTGGGACGCCGACCGGAGCGGTGAGCTGCGGGCCCGGTCCGGGGCCGACCGGTCGGCCACCGACGGTCCGCACAGGGTTCCGGATCTGTTGGAGACGGTGCCTGAGGCACACCACTGCGCCGTCGACCGGTGGGCGGACGAGGTGGCGATCCTGCTCCGCGCCGAGGGGCGGACGGCCGGCACCGTCACCATGCGGTTCGGGGCCCGGCACCGGTTCGCGCTGATCCTGGACCCGGACGCGGACACCCTCCGGATCGCACCGGAACCGACGGACGGCAGCGCCGCCGCCCTGCCGGTCCTGCCCGACGCGGCGACCTGGATACCGCCCGACCTCGAACTGCTCCGCACCGGCGCGATCGAGGCCGGCCGACTGCATCCCCTGGTCGCCGCCGCACTGGCCCCCGATCGACCCCGGCCGGACGGTTCCGCACGGGCCCCGGACCGGGCGCCAGGCCAACCACACCTGGTCGACTGTCAGGGCGCCCGGCACCGGATCGGACTGGTCGACGGAGTCCTCGCACCCCTGGACCACGATCCGGCCGAACTCCGGCGCGAGGAACTGCTCGTCGCGCTGACCGGCACTCCGCTGCCCTGCCTCCAGGCCATCGACGAGGCCCACCGCCGCCCGGACTGCCTCACCGGCGTCCGTGAACGCCTCATCCATGGTGACACCGCCGGCGCGCTGGCCGTCGTAGAGGGACTGCTCGGTCCCGACGCGGTGCTGCGCGGCGGCGCGTTGCGGGACGAACTCGAAGCGGCGGCGGAGCGACGGCTCGCGTACGGACTGTTCCGGGCGGGCCTGGCCGACCCCGCACCCCGAACCGGCCGCTCCTACCCGGGACTTGAGCACCCCAGGAGCCACCGCCTCCGCCGCAACGGTCGCTGACCGCTCACCCACGCAACGCCGTACCACTCCACTCCACCCCAACCCCAAAGGTGACCACATATGCCCACACGCACCCTGTACGCCGCTGCCGACGCCCCCTCCGAGACGCCCCAACTCGACATCGCGGGAGACCTGTTGACCCTCCTGCGCGACACCACCACCGAACCCCGCCCCGACATCCAACTGGAGGCCCTGACCCTGGCCGTCGCCGCCGACCTCCCCGTGCTGCTGTGGGGCGAGCCGGGCATCGGCAAGACGGCGGCCCTGACCCAGCTCGCCGCGGCCCTGGACCTGCCGCTGACCACGGTGATCGCCAGCGTCCACGAGCCGTCCGACTTCTCCGGGCTGCCCGTCGTGGGCGACGATCCCGCCGAGCAGGGCGTCCCGATGGCCCCGCCGGACTGGGCCGTACGGCTGGTGCGGGCGGGCCGGGGGCTGCTGTTCCTGGACGAGCTGTCGACCGCGCCGCCCGCCGTGCAGGCCGCGCTGCTGCGGCTGGTGCTGGAGCGGCGGATCGGTGCGCTGCGGCTGCCGCCGGGGGTGCGGATCGTGGCCGCCGCCAACCCGCGGTCCTCGGCGGCCGACGGCTGGGAGCTGAGCCCGCCACTGGCCAACCGGTTCGTGCACCTCCAGTGGACCCACGACCACGAGGTCGTCGTACGGGGCCTCGGCGGCACCTGGCCCCGGGCGACCCTGCCGCGCCTCGACCCGGAGGCGCTGCCGGGGGCCGTGGACTTCGCCCGCCGCGCGGTGTGCGGCCTGCTCACCGGCCGGCCCAAGCTGGTCCACCAACTGCCCGGCAGCGAGACCCGGCGGGGCGGTGCCTGGCCGTCGCCCCGGAGCTGGGAGATGGCCCTGGGCCTGATCGCGTTCGCGACCGCGGCCGGTTCCTCCCGGGAAGTGCTGTCCCTGCTGGTCAGAGGAGCGGTGGGGGACGGCCCCGGGCTGGAACTGCTGGCCCATGTGGACCGGATGGACCTTCCCGACCCCGAGATCTTCCTCGCCGATCCGACCGCCGGCGAGCTGCCCGAGCGCGGGGATCTGCGCCAGGCCGTGCTCGACGCGGTGGTGGCCGCGGTCCGCAACCGTCCCGACCGGGCCCGCTGGGACGCGGCCTGGGCGCTCCTGGTCCGGGCGCTGGAGACCGGGGCCCCCGACCTGGTCGTGGTCCCCGCGACCACCCTCGCCTCGCTGCGCCGGGAGGACTGGGCCGTCCCCGAGTCCATCGAGCGGCTCGCCGGAGTGGTCACCCTGTCGCAGCGCGCGGACCGCGCCGCCGTAGCCGCGAAGGGCGGCCGCCGATGACCGCGGACCCGGCGACCGCCCCCGCCCCCGCCCTCGACTTCGACAAGCTCTTCGCCGCCCGCCTCTACGCCGCCCGGGTCCGCCCCTACCTCGCCACCGCCCTGTTCGCCCTGCACCCGGTCGAGTCGCGGCAGGTACCGACGATGGCCGTCGACCGGCACTGGCGCTGCTACGTCTCGCCGGGCTTCGTGGACCGCATGTCGGTCGAGGACCTGGCCGGGGTGTGGGTCCACGAGGTCTCGCACCTGCTGCGCGACCACCACGGGCGCAGCGACCGGGTCGCCCGGGAGCGCGAACTGACCGGCGCGGGGGAGCGGTTGCGGATGAACATCGCCGCCGACTTCGAGATCAACGACGACGTGTACGGCGAGGGCCTGGTCACCCCCGAAGGAGCCGTCCAGCCGGGGCTGTTGGGACTGCCGGAGGGGAACCTGATGGAGGACTATCTGCGTTGGTTCCGACTGGGCTCGCGTACCCAGGACCTGGCCTGGCTGGACTGCGGCAGCGGCGCCGACGGCCTCGACCGGGGCTGGGACCTGGGACCGGACGGCGCGCACGGGCTCAGCGAGCAGCAGCGCGACGCGGTCCGCTTCCGGGTGGCCCAGGGCATCACCGGCCACCCGGGCAGCGCCCCGAGCGGATGGCGGCGGTGGGCGGAGGAGGCGTTCCATCCGCCGCAGCCCTGGCGGGAGTTGCTGGGCGCGGCGATCCGTTCGGCGGTCTCCGGTCCCGGCGCGGGCGAGGACTACAGCTACGGCAGGCCCGCGCGCCGCTCGGCCGGACTGCCCGGCGTGGTGCTGCCCAGCCTGCGCCGCCGACCGCCCCGGGTCTGCGTGGTCATCGACACCTCCGGGTCGGTCAGCGACGCCGAGTTGGGCAGCGCGCTGCTCGAAGTCGCCGCGATCTCCCGGGCGGTCGGTGGCCGCCGCGACCTGGTCACCGTGGTGTCGTGCGACGCGGCGGCCCGGATCGCACAACCACTGTGCCGCGCCGAGGGCATCGAGCTGCTGGGCGGCGGCGGCACGGACCTGCGCACCGGCTTCACCAGGGCCTTGCGCACCCAGCCCCGCCCCGACGCCGTCGTCGTCCTCACCGACGGCCAGACCCCCTGGCCGGAGTCCCGCCCACCGTGCCGGACCGTGGTGGGCCTGTTTCCGCGCGGGTACGGGGGCGGGTACTACGACGAGAGCAACCCCGACTATGTGCCGGACACACCGCCGGACTGGGCGCGGGTGGTCGAGATCGGGTCCGCCCCCGTGTCCCGGTGACGGCGTCCCGTCCGGCAGTTCGAGAACGGGGCCGCCGCGCCGCGCACCGCGGCAACCCCCTCATGCCCCCGCCGCATTGCGCGCCGCCGGTGATCGTGTGGCCGCTCACCACATAGGCCCGCTGATCGCGTGGTCGCGCGCCGCGTAGGGTGGTCGCCCATGACCACCAGCACCAATGGAACCGGTGACGTCGACCCCGCCGTGCGCGAGGAACTCGCCCGTTTGCGCGACAGCATCGACAACATCGACGCCGCCGTCGTCCACATGCTCGCCGAACGCTTCAAGGCCACCCAGCAGGTCGGTTTCCTCAAGGCCGCCCACCAACTGCCGCCGGCCGACCCGGCCCGTGAGGCCCGTCAGATCGAGCGGCTGCGGGCGCTGGCCGAAAACGCCAAGCTCGACCCGGCGTTCGCGGAGAAGTTCCTCAACTTCATCATCGCCGAGGTGATCAGGCACCACGAGCGCATCGCGGAGGACACCGTGAACGGCGGTTCACCCACGGCGAACTGACCCCGCCGCTCCGGCAATTGGCGTGACAACGGGGTGGGTTCGGGGTGATGCTGCGCTGTGCACTTGCTTGTGCACTCGTCGTCAGCCGACGGGCACACCCCGTCAGCGCCTGCGTCATAAGCTGGTTGTCCCACGCGGGAGGGACCTCGGGCCATGCCGTCGGATGCCAAGATCCTCATCGTCGACGACCATGAGGACACGCTGTACGCGCTGGAGAGTGCCCTGGCCCCGCTGAGCTGTCCGCTCGCCCGCGCCACCAGCGGCGACGAGGCGCTCAAGCAGGTGCTCCGCGGCCAGGTCGGGCTCCTCCTGCTCGACGTCCGCATGCCCGGCGTCAGCGGCCTGGACGTGGTCCGCTACCTGCGCCGCCTCGAACAGACCCAGCACATCCCCGTCCTCCTGCTCACCGGCTTCGGCGCCGACCCCGAACTGACCGCCGCCGCCTTCGCCCTCGGCGTCGCCGACCTCGTCACCAAACCCGTCGACCCCTGGATCCTGCGCACCAAGGTCCGCTACCTCTACGACGCCCACCTGCGCCACCAGGCCCTCGAACAGGAGGTCCGCGAACTGCGCGCCCTCCTCAAGGACCCGCCCGAGGCCCGCCGGGCCCTGCCCCACCCGGACGCGCGCGTGCCCTACCAGCGCGACGCGCAGAACCCCGCCCCCGCCCCCGAGCGGACATAAGCGGTGTAAGGGACCTCCCCTGTGTGCTGTCGGTGCCATCAGGCAGCATGTCCTGCATGTCCGTACTGACGCGCGACGAAGCGCAGACCCGTGCCAGGCTCCTCGACGTCCACCGCTACACGATCGAACTCGATCTGACGACGGGCGAAGACACCTTCGACTCCCGCACCGTCATCAGGTTCACCGCTCGTGCCGACGCGGACACCTTCGTCGAACTGAAGCCGGCCGAGCTGCGCTCCGTCACCCTGGACGGCCACCCCCTCGACCCCGAACAACTCGTCGAGAACCGGCTGCCGCTGCCCGGCCTCACCGCCGGCGAGCACGAACTGCGCGTCGACGCGAGCATGCGCTACTCCCGCACCGGCGAGGGCATGCACCGCTTCACCGACCCCACCGACGGCGAGACCTACCTCTACACCCAGCTCTTCATGGAGGACGTCCAGCGCGTCTTCGCCGCCTTCGACCAGCCCGACCTCAAGGCCGTCTTCGACCTCTCCGTGAAGGCCCCCGAAGGCTGGACCGTCCTCGCCAACGGCATCACCGAACACCTCGGTGAAGGCCGCTGGCAGGCCGCCCCCACCCCCCTCATCTCGACCTACCTCGTCGCCGTCGCCGCCGGCCCCTGGCACTCGGTCCGCACCGAACACCGCGGCCTGCCCTTCGGCATCCACTGCCGCCGCTCCCTGGCCCCCCACCTCGACGCGGACGCCGAGGAGATCCTCGACATCACCCGCCAGTGCTACGACCGCTACCACGAGAAGTTCGAGGAGCCCTACCCCTTCGACTCCTACGACCAGGCCTTCGTCCCGGAGTTCAACGCGGGCGCCATGGAGAACCCCGGACTCGTCACCTTCCGCGACGAGTTCATCTACCGCTCCGCCGTCACCGACACCGAGCGCCAGACCCGCGGCGTGGTCATCGCCCACGAGATGGCCCACATGTGGTTCGGCGACCTCGTCACCCTCCAGTGGTGGGACGACATCTGGTTGAACGAGTCCTTCGCCGAGTACATGGGCTACCAGACCCTCACCGAAGCCACCCGCTTCACCGACACCTGGACCGACTTCGGCGTCGTCCGCAAGGCCTGGGGCTACGACGCCGACCAGCGTCCCTCCACCCACCCCGTGGCCCCCGAGAACGTCGACGACACCGCCTCCGCCCTCCTCAACTTCGACGGCATCTCCTACGCCAAGGGCGCCTCCGCGCTACGGCAGTTGGTGGCCTGGCTCGGCGAGAAGGACTTCCTCGCCGGCATCAACACCCACTTCGCCCGCCACAAGTTCGCCAACGCCACCCTCGCCGACTTCATCGACTCCCTCGCCTCGGGCACGGACCGCGACGTCCACGCCTGGGCGGACGCGTGGCTGCGCACAACGGGGGTCGACAAGCTCACGCCCGAGGTCGGCGCCGACGACGGCCACTGGCACTTCACCATCCAGCACGAGGGAAGCCGCGGAGTCTGGTCCACGCCCGACCCCACCCAGGACCACGCCGGGCTCACCCACCTCACCACCCTCGAATCACCCCCCACCATCCGCCCGCACCGCATCACCATCGGCCTCTACGACCACGACCTCCACGACGCGAGCCGCCTGATCCCGCGCGACCGCTTCGAGGTGGACCTCGCCCGCCACGGCGGCAACCTCATGAGCATCGGGGGCCCACGCCCAGCCCTCGTCCTCCTCAACGACGGCGACTTCACCTACGCCAAGATCCGCTTCGACGCCGAGTCCCTCGAAACGGTCCGCACCAGCCTCTCCGGCCTGCCCGACCCCCTCACCCGCGCGGTCGTCTGGAACGCCCTGCGCGACGCGGTCCGCGACGGCGAACTCCCCGCCTCCGCCTATCTGGACGCCGCCCGCGCCCACCTCCCGCACGAGACGGACCTCGCCCTCGTCCAGGGCGTCCTCGCCTTCGCCTCCGCCCAGGTCACCGACCGCTACCTCACCCCCGAGGCCCGCCCGGTAGCCCTCGCCACCCTCACCGCCCTGTGCCGCGACCTCATCCGCCGCACCGAGGACGGCTCCAACCCCGGCCTGCGCCTCATCGCCGTACGCCACTTCATCGACGTCGCCGCCTACCCCGAGACCATCGCCGCCTGGCTCACCGAAGGCACCGTCCCCGGCGGCCCGGAGCTGGACCCCGAACTGCGCTGGCGCGTCCTGGGCCGCCTGGCCGTCCTCGGAGCCACCGACGACACCGCCATCGCCGCCGAGTTGGAGCGCGACCCCTCCGCCACCGGCCAGGAAGGCGCCGCCCGCTGCCGCGCGGCCCTCCCCGACCCCGAGGCCAAACGCACGGCCTGGCAGGCGATGTTCACCGACGACGGCCTCTCCAGCTACCTCTTCACCGCCACCGCCCAGGGCTTCTGGCAACCCGAACAGGCCGACCTCGTGCGGGAGTACGTACCGCGCTTCTACGCCGACGTGGTCGCCCTCGCCGCCCGCCGCGGCCCCGCCATCGCCGAGGCCGCCGGCCGCTGGGCCTTCCCCACCCACGCGGTCGACAGCGAGACCCTCCGCCTGGGCGAGGAATGCCTCCGCGACGCCGACCTCACCCCGGCCCTGCGCCGCAAACTCGTCGACCAACTCGACGACCTGGCACGGGCGTTGCGGGTACGGGAGATGAGCGCCTGAGCCCGGTGGGGGCCCTGCCCTCTCGGCGCATGCCGGCGAAATCAGACGCGCTGGGACGAGCGCGGTCGTACAACTCGGTCTCCCGCCGCCCCCGGCGCGGGGTACGGACCGTGCCGCCCCGTGACCGGCACGGAGTACTCCGCGGGTCCAGGGTCTCCGCACATCACCTGGTCAACTTCCCGTCCAACCCGGCAGGTCGGAAAGAGCTCCGTGTCCCTGAAGAAGGTCAATAGGCCGCGAGCAACTGCTCGAGCAGAGCCGCGGTGGCTTCGCCGGTCGAGGTCCGTGTCACGACGTTGAGCTCCCAGGTGATGCGCTCCTTCAGAGGGACGACTGCGATGCCTTCGCTTGGCGGGATCAGCAGTTCGGGAAGCAGTGCGATGCCGAGGCCGTTGGCGACGAAGACCGGGATCGAACTGGTCTCGGTCGCCTCGGCTTTGACGTCGCGCACGACCCCGCGTGTGCTGAGTTCGGCATCGAGGACGTCCCTGTTGCCGAAACCGGCAGGCGCGTCCACGAAGCGCTCATTCGCGAGGTCCTTCAGTGCCAGTCCCGCGCGCGACGCGAGTTCATGGTCGGCCGGGACGATGACCGCGTAGGGCGTTGTGGCGAGCCGGTGCACGGTGAGGCCCGGGCCCGCGGTGGCCGCTGGGAGCCCGTACATGCTGAGATCGAGCCGCCCCCTCCGCACGGCGTCGGCGAGCTCCGCAGAGCCGGACGCGGACGCGCGCAGTCGGAGGTCGACGAGCGGGTGTTCGCGGTGGAAGGCGCCGATGACGCGCGGGATCGCGAGGTAGCTCACGCTGGAGAACACCCCGATGCGCAGCTCGCCCCGTAGTTCGCCTCGCGGGTCGGCCGCGGTACGGGCGCGCGCCTCGGCGTCGGCGAGCGCGCGAAGCGCGGGCAGCACCGCCTCTCCGGCCGGGGTGATCCGCACCCCTCGCTGGTCTCGCTCGAAGAGCGCGGTGCCGAGCTCCCGTTCCAGCGCCCGAACGCCGGCGGAGACGGTCGACTGCCCTGCGTGGACCCGTTGCGCGGCACGGGTGAAACTCAGCTCGTCGGCGACCGCGATCACGTACTCGACCAGTCGGGTCTCCATCTCTCCGCCTCCCGGCTCCATCGTTCACATCGATAACTGTCACCAAGAGTATGCGTTGGACGCGATGGCATGAGGAGTCGAGCATGGAGGAATGACGACAACCTCGGCCCGCCCGCTGACTCCGGCCCAGACCCCGGCCAACGGACGGCTCCCGCATGGGGTGGGCTTCTGGATCATCGCGCTCGCCTTCAGCACCGAACTCGCGTTCTGCGCCGTCCCGACGCCCCTCTACGCGATCTACCAGCAGCGCGACGGCTTCGCGACGATCGTCCTCACCGTCATCTTCGCCGCATACGCGGTCGGAGTGATGCTGAGCCTGTATCTCGCGGGCCATGTCTCCGACTGGCTCGGACGCCGCCGCGTGATCCTCGGCTCCCTGCTCGTCAACCTGCTGGCCGCGGTCCTCTTCCTCGTCCGCAACGACGTCGCCGGCCTCATCACCGCCCGTTTCATCAGCGGACTCGGCATCGGCATCCTCACCGCCACGGCGACCGCACACCTCTCCGAACTCGGCGCGGCCGCCCACCACGCCCAAGGTCGCGTCGCCCTCGTGTCGACCTTCGCGAACCTCGGCGGCATCGGCCTCGGCCCTCTGATCGGCGGGCTCATCGCGACATGGTCCACGCGACCGCTCACCGTGCCTTTCGTGGCCTTCGCCATCCTCCTGGTCGTCGAAGGGATCCTGCTCGCCTTCGTTCCCGAGACGGTCGAGCGCCGTGAGGAGCGCCCTGCCTACCGGCCGCAGCGCGTCGCGGTGCCGACGGCAGGAAGGGGCGCGTTCTGGGCGGCCGGAGCGGCGGCGTTCGGGGCGTTCGCAGTGTTCGGCACCTTCATGGGACTGTCCTCGACCTTCCTCGTCGGTCTCCTCGGGCTGCATTCGCACCTGCTCGCCGGTCTGGCGCCCTTCGTCGTCTTCATGGCGGCGGCCCTCGCGCAGATCTTCACCGTGCGGCTGGCGACGCGCGCTCAGATCAAGCTCGCCCTCACGCTCGCCGTGCTCGGACTCGCGAACATAGGCGTTGCCGCCGTCGTCGCCTCGCTTCCGCTCTTCCTCATCGGCGGCGGGATCGCGGGCGCGGGGATCGGCATCCTGTTCCGAGCCGCCCTCGCCACCGTCACCGCGGTCGCGGATGCGGAGCGTCGAGGCGAGGCGCTCGCCGGAGCCTTCCTCATCGCCTACGCCGGCATGACCGTCCCGCCGCTGCTCACCGCCGTCGCACTCGACGTCTGGCCCACAGTCACCGTGCTCGTCGGCCTTGTCACCCTCACCGCGACCATCGTCGCCATCTCCGGCTCCCGGATGCTTCGCCGCTGAAACAGATCAGCTCCTCGTCCTCCGAGCCCCGCGCGGCGACGCGGCGGGGGCTGGAAAGGCAAGGGACACCCCTTCTGGACCGGTGGGGTTCTTGGGGTCGCGGATGTGGACCGTCGATGGAGTGGTCGCCATCTCGACGCCGTTCGAACTGCCGCCGCTGTAGGGGGACTTCGGCGGAGACTCGCCTCTCCTCCGCTTCGGCTGGGGCATGAACCCCATGTCCTGCGGATCGCGTGCGCCGATCTCGACGTCTACTCCGCTGACGTGTGCGCCGTGCTGGCACCGCGAATGCGCTGACTGAGGAAGAGAGCCGCACGGTCCAGTGCCTCGTCCGCCTCGTCCAGAACGCCGACGAACGACTGGAACACGTGCGGCACATCGGCGGTGATGTCCAGGATGACATCCACTCCGGCCCCCCTGGCGCGCGCGGCCAGGCGCGTGGAGTCGTCCAGCAGGATCTCATTGGTGCCCACCTGGAGCAGCAGCGGGGGGAAGCCGGTCAGGTCGGCGTGGACGGCCGGGCTGAGCAGGGGCTGCTGCGGGTCGGCTCCGGCGAGGTACATCGCACCGGTGTGTTCAACGGCCTCGCGGGTGAAGATCGGGTCGACGCCTTCCTTGGTGACCATGCTCTCGCCCGTTCGGGTGGCGTCGACGCCCGGGGAGAACGCCACGATGACGGCAGGCAGCGGAAGACCTGCGTCGCGGGCGGCGAGGCAGGTGGTGATGGTGAGCCCGCCGCCGGCAGAGTCGCCGACGAACGCGATGGTCGAGGGATCCTTGCCGCTGTCGAGGAGGGCACGGTAGGCGCCCAGGGTGTCTTCGATCGCGGCCGGGAAAGGATGCTCGGGGGCAAGCCGGTAGTCCACCGAGTACGCCCCGAAACCAGTCCTGGCCACCAAGCTTCCCGTCAGGGACAGGGCGGTCTCAGGAGAGCCGAACACCCAGCCGCCGCCGTGGAAGTACAGGATCGTCCCCGCGCGGCGTCCGTTGTCCGGCTCGACTTCCAGTGCGGGTCGGTTGCCGAGCGTCGTCCGCGTGACGCGGATGTTGCCGGGCACGATCATCTGGGCCATCAGCGCCTTGAATCCGGCTCGTATCGCCTCGACCGATCGGGGGCCGTCGGGCCGCGGCTGTCGCATCATCGCGTCGACCTGGGCGCGCTGTTCCTTGCTCACGGGTGTGCTCCTGCCGTAAGTAGATTCCGCTACACTATATGCCATGGCATCTAAATCGACGGGTGACGCAGTCGACCTCCTGGGCTTCTTCGCCGATCTGGTCCGATGCGAGACGCGTCTGTACAACGCCCTCAATGACCGTCTCCGTGAACGGCACGGGATCGTCACCTCACAGTTCGAGGCCCTGCGCTACCTGCGCGACCACCCCGGATCCCGCGTGGCGGACCTTGCCGCCGAATTCGCCATCGGTATCGGCGCGACCAGCAAGAGCGTCGACCGCCTGGAAAGGCGGGGGTGGGCCGTCCGGCAGCCGAATCCATCCGATCGCCGGTCCTCACTGCTGGCCCTGACCGACGACGGCGCGCAACTCGCCGACGCGGCGGAGGCGACCGTGACCGACGCGCTGGCCGAGCTCGTCGGAGGCACTCTCGACGGTTCCTCGGGGCTGACCGCCCAACTGGCCATCTCTGAAATGCGCTTCGTGCTCGAACGCGACCAGGTCGGCACACCCACAGGCTGACGGCCATCGCCAGCCAAGTCGACTTGGACACCATTTCAGTCGGTGAGCCTGCGGTGGCATATGAGGGTCGCGACGAGGGCGGTGAAGGCGAGGAAGTGTTTCCACGACCCGGCGATGCCGGCCCAGGCGTCGGGACGACTCCATGCCCTGAGCACCGGTCTCCGTGTAGCTTGCCGGTTTCCGGTGTCGGCGGCTGCGACGAGAACGCAGGGGCGGGAGACCGCGGACCAGGGCGGGGGCCTGGGGGCGGCAGCCCCCAGAAGACGCCCACACCGACACCCCGCACCGCGCAACCGCCAAAGCGCCGCAGGCCCCCGTACCCACTTTCGGGTTCTGATCGTTGTTCTCCCGGGCGCGTCGACCCAACCAGGTCCAAGCTGGAACCCTCCCCGCCCCGCGCCCCGGAGGACAGCCCATGAGCCACGTGCCCCTCGCCTCAGGACCCGAAGGCCCCGACGCCCTGCGGCCGTTGCTCGACACCGTCCTCGACGCCCTCGACAGCGGACGGCGGGCACGCGGTGGACCCCTCCCCGCCGGCGGCCCGGACGCCGTCGCCGCACACATCGCGGACGCCGTGGGAGACGTACTCCCCGACGAGGGCGACCCGGACGCCCTGCGCACCCTCGTGCACGCCCTCGCGGAAGGCGCCGCCGACCCCGCCGACCCGCTCTGCGCAGCCCACCTGCACTGCCCGCCGCTCGCCGTCAGCGCCGCCGCCGATCTCGCCGTCAGCGTCCTCAACCCGTCGCTGGACTCCTGGGACCAGGCCCCCGCCGCCTCCGCCCTCGAAGCCCTCGTCACCCGCACCCTCGCCCACGAGATCGGCCTCGCCGACGCCCTCGTCACCACCGGCGGCACCGAAGCCAACCAACTCGCCCTGCTGCTCGCCCGCGAAGCCCACGGCTCCGCCGTCCAGTTGGTGTGCGGAGGCAACGCCCACCACTCCCTGCCCCGCGCCGCGTGGCTCCTCGGCCTGCCCGACCCCGTCGTCGTCCCTGCCCCGGCCGGCACCCTCGACCCCGCCGCCCTCGACAAGGCCCTCACCGCACTGCCCCGCGCCCGCGGCTCCGTCCTGGTCGCCGCCACCGCCGGCACCACCGACGCCGGCCTCATCGACCCGCTCCCCGAGATCGCCGGCCTCTGCGCCGCCCACGGCGCCCGCCTCCACATCGACGCCGCCTACGGCGGAGGCCTCGCCTTCAGCGACCGGCACCGCGACCAACTCGCCGGCCTCGACCGCGCCCACACCGTCACCCTCGACCTGCACAAACTCGGCTGGCAGCCCGCCGCCGCAGGTCTCCTCGCCGTACGGCACCCCCGCGACCTCGCCGCCCTCACCCAGCGCGCCGACTACCTCAACGCCGACGACGACACCGAAGCCGGCCTCCCCGACCTCCTCGGCCGCTCGACGCGCACCACCAGACGCCCCGACATCCTCAAGATCGCCGTCACCCTGAAAACCCTCGGCCGCACCGGGCTCGGCACCCTCGTCGACCAAGTCTGCGCCCGCGCACGGGAGTTCGCCGCCCTCGTCCACGACCACCCCGGTTTCGAGCTCTACGGCCGCCCCGTCATCAGCACCGTCCTGTTCCGGCCCGCCGATGCCACCGACGAGACCGTGGCCGCCGTACGCCGACAACTCCTCACCGACGGACGGGCCGTCCTCGGCCGAGCCGCGCTCGACGGCCGACTCTGGCTCAAGGCCACCCTCCTCAACCCCCACACCCGGCCCGACGACCTGGCCGCCCTCCTGAAACTGGTGGAAGGACACACCCCCCGATGAACCACCCCTCACGCCACGAACCCGATCCACCCCGCGACCTGGTCGGCATCGGTATCGGACCGTTCAACCTCTCCCTCGCCGCCCTCGCCCACCCCCTCACCCACCTCGACACCGCCTTCTACGAACAGCGCCCCGGCTTCGGCTGGCACCCCGGCCTGCTCATCGACGGCACCACCGTCCAAGTCCCCTTCCTGGCCGACCTGGTGACCCTCGCCGATCCCGCCAGCCCCTGGTCCTTCCTCAACTATCTGAGGGCCCGCGACCGCCTCTTCCCCTTCTACTTCGCCGAGCGCTTCCACATCCAGCGCGCCGAGTACGACGCCTACTGCCGCTGGGTCGCGGACAGCCTCCCCGGACTCCACTTCGGCCACCAGGTCGACGCCGTCCGCTTCAACCCCGAACGCGACGTCTTCGAGGTCGACTTCACCCAGCTCGACAGCGACGGCGAAGCCGAAGCCCTCGGCCGGACCTACACCAAGAACATCGTCCTCGGCATCGGCACCGCCCCCTACGTCCCCGACCCGCTCAAGCCCCTCGTCGAGGCCCCCGGCGTCCCCGTCGTCCACGCCGCCGACTACCTCGCCCACCGCGAGGACTTCCTCGCCGCCGAGCACATCACCGTCATCGGCTCCGGACAGACCGGCGCCGAGGTCTTCCTCGACCTGCTCCGCAACCGGCCCGCAGGACACGAGAAGCTCCACTGGATCGGCCGCAGTGAGGCCTTCGCCCCCATGGAGTACTCCAAGCTCGGCCTGGAGCACTTCACCCCCGACTACACCCGCTACTTCCACGCCCTCGCCGAACCCGTCCGCGACCGCCTCGTCACCGCGCAGTGGCAACTCCACAAGGGCATCGACGCCGACACCATCGCCGCCATCCACGACGAGCTCTACCGCCGTACCCTGCACGGCGGTTGGCCCGACGCCGTCCTCACCCCCGGCGTCCGCGTCCGCACCGCCGGCCGCATCGCGACCACCAAGGTCGAACTCCACCTGGAACACGTCCAGCAGAACACCCGCTCCCGCCTCACCACCGACGCCGTCGTCCTCGCCACCGGCTACCGCGAACGCCCCCTCGACCGCATCCTCGCCGGACTCGACCCCTACCTCCGCCGCGACAGCGCCCAACGCCCTTGCGTCGACGAGGAGTTCAGGCTCGTCCTCGACCCCTCCGTCACCGGCGCCGGCTGCCAGGTCTACGTCCAGAACGCCGAACTCCACACCCATGGAGTCGGCGCCCCGGACCTCGGCCTCGCCGCCTGGCGCAGCGCCACCATCCTCAACTCCGTGACCGGCAAGGACCCTTACCCACTGCCGGGCCGAACGGCCTTCACGACCTTCGGACTCGACCCGCAGGCCCAGATCCCCCCGGCCCGCCAGACGCGCGCCCTCACCCCACTCGTCGAGGGACGCTGAGAACAGGAAGGGGCAGCCCTAGAACACCGGCGTCCCGTTCCGCGTCAACTTCCAGTCCACCGAGGCGAAGTCCGCCGGATCCAGCACACCCTTCGCGGTCACCCACTCCGCGATCCGGGTCCGGATCTCCGTCGACTCCGACCACACCTCGGTCGCCGACGCCACATGCGGGAACGCGCCGCCGCCGTTCGCCCGGTAGTTGTTCACCGCCAGCACGAACCGCTGGGCGTCGTCCAGTGCCGCACCGCCGTAGGTGAGGTTCTTGATCCGCGAACCGGCCGCCTGCGCGATGTCGATCTCGTACGAGAACCCCGACACATAGTCGTAGTTGTAGTCCGGACGGCCGTTCGCGTTCGTCAGCTTCTCCGTGTCGACGGCCGCGTCCGCCGCCGTCCGCACGAAGTACTCCGCCGAATACTCCAGGTACGCCCGCACCTGAGCACCCGTCAGCACCTTGGCCACCAGAGTGTTGTCGTACACGTACAGACCCGACAGATCCCGGATCGTCACCTCGCCCGCCGGGATCTCCGAGGTCCGCGAGAACGGCGACGCCTGCGCGATCACCGGCAGCGAGGCGTACGCCGTCCCCGCCAACGCCGCCTTCACCACGTCCTCCTGAACCTTGGTGATCAGGTCGATGATCGGGGCGTCCTTGTACCGCGCCTCCACCGTCGTCAGCGTCGAAGTCGCCGTACCGACAACCTGGTTGACGTACTCCACGACCAGCGCGTGCTCGTCCTTCAGCAGCCTGGTGATCTTCGGGTCGTCCGCGACCGTCTTCGCGTCGCGCAGCGAGGCCGCCACCGACTCGACCGTCCAACGCCCCTTCTCGAAGACCAACTCGAAGTCGAACACGCTCAACCGCTCGGCGTAGCACAGCGGTTCGGACAGCACGACCGTCTTCCCCGTCGCCGCGTTCACGACCTTCAACTCCGGGATCTCCACATGCGCGTGCCCGACGAGGATCGCGTCGATCCCCGGCACCTGCTGCGCGACCAGCGCCGCCGAGTTCTCCACATACGGGAGCTGGTCACCGTACGACGACGTCCCCGACGACCCCGAGTGCGCCGACACCACGACGACGTCCGCCCCCATCGACCGGAGCTTCGGCACCCACTTCGCGGCCTGCTCCTCAAGACCCGGGAACGTCAACTTCCCCTGCACATACGCCTTGTCCCAGATCGCGATCCCCGGGTTGGTCAGCCCCAGCACCGCCACCTTCACCGGCGGAGCGCCCGGCACCTGGAACTTCTTGATGAAGTACGGCGGGAAGGCCGGCTTCAGCGTCTTCGCGTCCAGCGCGTTCGCCCCGAGCAGCGGGAAACGGCACTGGTCCTCGAACTTCCGCAGCGTCTCGATGCCGTAGTTGAACTCGTGGTTGCCCAGCGCCGCAGCGTCGTACCCGATCGCGTTCATCGCCTGCGCCATCGGATGCACCGGCCCGCCCTTCGCGGTGATCGGATCCACCTTCGCGAAGTAGTACGTCAGCGGGGTGCCCTGGATCGTGTCGCCCGCGTCCAGCAGCAGCGTGTTCCGCCGGCCCTTCTCCGCGCGGATCTGGTTCACCAGGGTCGAGACCCGCGCCAGACCCATGGCGTTGCCCTTGGTGTCCGTGTACTCGGCGTCCTTGAAGTAGTCCCAGTTGAAGACATGACCGTGCAGGTCGGTCGTGCCCATGACGGTGAGGGAGTACCGCTTCACGTGCCTGCCCGGCTTCTTCTTCTCCACGGCCTGCGCCGCCGGAGCCGCCGCCCCGGCCAGCGCGACCCCCGCGCCCGTCACGGCGGACTTCTTCAGGAACTTCCGGCGGTTCAAGGGCATGTCTTGTTCTCCTCGAGGAACGGTCAACGACGCGCGTAGATTCTTACTCGCTTCTTACCGCAGGCGACAGGCCCCGCAGGTTTCGATCCGATGACCGGCAGACGGCACACCTGACAGAGTGGGACGTATGACCACCCCCACCCCGGACGAACCCCAACCCGCCGTCCCCTACGGCACACCCGACGCCCCGCGCATCGCCGTCCGCGGCGAAGCCCGCCTCGAAGTCGACCCCGAGATCGCCCGCATCGGCATCACCGTCGCCGCCCGCGGCCGCGACCGCCGCGCCGCCCTCGACGACCTCACCCGCCGCAACACCACCGTCCTCGACCTGGTCAAGAGCTATGGCGAAGCAGTCGAACGCCTGGAGACCGGCGGCTTCTCCATCACCCCCGAACTCGCCGAACACGGCCGGGGCGAACGCATCCGCCGCTATCACGGCAGAGTCAACATCACCGCCGAACTCACCGACTTCACCGCCCTCGGCGAACTCACCACCCGCCTCGCCGACCTCGAACTCACCCGTGTCGACGGCCCCTGGTGGGCCCTGCGCCCCGACTCACCCGTCCACCGCCAAGCCCGCCAGCAAGCCGTACGCGAAGCCGTCCAACGCGCCCGCGAATACGCCGAAGCACTCGACACCACCCTCGCCGCGCTCGTCGAACTCGCCGACATCGGCGCCGAGAACGCCCCGCCTTACGGCACACCCCCCACCCGCATGCGCTCCATGTCCCACGCCGGAGCGGCCGCCGAGGACACCGCCGCCGCGCCCCTCGACCTCGAACCCCAACGGCAACATGTGTACGCCCAGGTCAACGCACGCTTCACGATGGCACCGCCGAGACTGTGAACGGAGTCCGTAATTCGACCGTTCGAACGCTCATTGGAGCACCCGGCCGCACATTCAAGCCTTGTCAATAACCCTTCACCCAAAGGTTGTTGAGTAGTCATGCGCGGCGAATTCCCTACCCGTCGGTAAGCCCTAGGCTCGCCTCATGCGCCGAGCAAAAATCGTCTGTACGCTGGGGCCCGCCACCGACTCGTACGACCAGATCAAAGCCCTGGTCGACGCCGGAATGGACGTAGCCCGCTTCAACCTCAGCCACGGCACCCACGCCGAACACGAGGAGCGCTACCAACGCGTGCGAAAGGCCTCCGACGAGACCGGCCGCAGCGTCGGAATGCTCGCCGACCTTCAAGGTCCGAAGATTCGACTCGGCCGCTTCACCGAAGGCCCCGTACTCCTTGAACGCGGAGACACCTTCACCATCACCGTCGAAGAAGGCGCCGAAGGCGACCGCCAGTCCTGCGGAACGACCTACACCGGCCTCGCCGCCGACGTCACCCCCGGCGAGCGCGTCCTCGTCGACGACGGAAAGGTGTGCCTCGAAGTCACCTCCGTCGACGGCCCCCGCGTCCACACCAAGGTCGTCGAAGGCGGGATGATCTCCGACCACAAGGGCCTCAACCTCCCCGGAGTCGCCGTCTCGGTCCCCGCCCTCTCCGACAAGGACGAGGACGACCTCCGCTGGGCGCTGCGCTCCGGCTTCGACGTCATCGCCCTCTCCTTCGTCCGCAGCGGCAAGGACATCGACGACGTCCACCGCATCATGGACGAGGAGGGCCGCCGCCTCCCCGTCATCGCCAAGGTGGAGAAGCCCCAGGCGGTCGACGCCATCGACGACATCGTCGCCGCGTTCGACGGCATCATGGTGGCCCGCGGCGACCTCGGCGTCGAAATGCCCCTGGAACAGGTCCCGATCGTCCAGAAGCGCGCGATCAAACTCGCCAAGCGCAACGCCAAGCCGGTCATCGTCGCGACCCAGATGCTCGACTCGATGATCGAGAACTCTCGGCCCACGCGCGCGGAGGCCTCGGACGTGGCCAACGCCGTGATCGACGGCACGGACGCGGTGATGCTCTCCGGCGAGACCAGCGTCGGCAAGTACCCCATCGAGACGGTCCGCACGATGGCGAAGATCGTCGAAGCGGCCGAGGAGGACATCCTCGCCAAGGGCCTCCCGCCCCTGACCGAACGCAACAAGCCCCGCACTCAGGGCGGCGCGGTCGCCCGCGCGGCGGCGGAGATGGGCGACTTCCTCGGCGCGAAGTTCCTGGTCGCCTTCACCCAGTCCGGCGACACAGTCCGCCGCCTCTCCCGCTACCGCTCCCCGATCCCCCTGCTCGCCTTCACCCCCGAACCGGCCACCCGCTCCCAACTCACCCTCACCTGGGGCGTGGAGACCTTCCTCGGCCCCCATGTCGACTCCACCGACGCGATGGTCGACCAGGTGGACGAACTCCTCCTCAAATACGGCCGCTGCGAAAAGGGCGACATCGTCGTCATCACGGCAGGTTCCCCACCCGGAGTGGCCGGCTCGACGAACCTCGTCCGCGTCCACCACATCGGCGAGGACGACAGTCCCAAGTAGGGCTCAGTGTTTGGGGCCTATGTGGGTGTCCATGAGGGCGACTGAGGTGCGGCGGGCGACGGATACGTTGTGGGCGTTCGCCTGCTTCCAACTGACTCCGACCTTGTCGAGGGTGTCCGTATAAAGATGCCGGATGTCCACGGACAGGTTGGTGAAGAAGTACCGCGGATATTCGTAGCGCCTGCTCTCACCGGCGATGATGCGGGTCGTCCAGTTGGTGATACGGCAGCCGTCGGAGTGGACGAGGCCGCGGATGAATTCCCAGGGGTGGGCATCCACGATGTCCTGCTGCCAGGGCTCGAGGGCGAGGCGTCGCTCGTGTTTCTTACCGGAGCCGTGCTGAGGAAAGAGGTGTGGCCAGTGCCGGGAGTAGCTGGTCACCATTGAGTAGCCCTCCTTTTGGAGGGCGTAGACGCCGATTCCCGGGCGCACTTTGACGACGGCCTCGCGGCACAGTCGGAGCAGCCCTGGCCACGCGTCAGCGCACGCGATCCTGAGGTAGTAGCCGGTACCGCGAGGGTGTGCGCTGATGCAGCCGTCGCCGAGATACAGCCCCAGCAGGTAGGCATAGGCGCGATCGTCCGCAGGCGGCCCGGGATCCGGAGTCGCGATGCCGGGCAGCGGTTCAAGCCGGTCCTGCCAAGAGCGGATCGCGGCACGGGAGATGCCGGTCTCGCGGCTCACCGAGTTGAGGCTGCGGCCCTGTTCGACCAGAGCCAGCGCTCGCTTGCGTGTGCTGATGTCGTACATGTGGACACTCTGTGAGAGTGATCCCGACAGCGCCCAACGAAAAGCGGATGTTCACGAGAACGTGGACATCCGCTTCGGTTGGGCAACCTTCGAATTGAAGGAAAAGTGCCCCGGGTCGGACTCGAACCGACACTGTACGGGTTTTGAATCCGTTGCCTGCTGCCAATTGGGCTACCGGGGCTCGTGGAATCAAAGGTTTCCCCTGACCCTCCGCGCACCCACCTTACCGCAGCTAGGTAGGCTCTTGCTCAGCACTACCCCCGTGCCCTGAACAAGGAGCCCCCGTGACCGCCCCCGAGTCGCCCCAGCCCGTGGACGCGCCCGACGACGACAAGTCGCACGTGCCTCCGCTGACGACCCGTGTCGTCATCGCCGAGGACGAGGCCCTGATCCGGCTCGATCTCAAAGAGATGCTGGAGGAGGAGGGGTACACCGTCGTCGGCGAGGCCGGTGACGGTGAGGAGGCCGTCGAGCTGGCCCGTGAGCACAAGCCCGACCTCGTGATCCTCGACGTGAAGATGCCCAAGCTGGACGGCATCTCCGCGGCCGAGAAGATCGCCGAGGAGTCCATCGCGCCCGTGCTGATGCTCACCGCCTTCTCGCAGCGCGACCTCGTCGAGCGGGCCAGGGACGCCGGTGCGATGGCGTACCTGGTGAAGCCGTTCAGCAAGAGTGACGTCGTGCCCGCGATCGAGATGGCCGTCTCGCGCTTCACGGAGTTGAAGCAGTTGGAGCAGGAGGTCGCCGACCTCACGCTGCGGCTGGAGACCCGCAAGCTGGTCGACCGGGCGAAGTCGATTCTGCAGACGGAGTACGGCCTGAGCGAGCCCGCCGCGTTCCGGTGGATCCAGAAGACGTCCATGGACCGTCGGATGTCGATGCAGCAGGTCGCCGAGGCGGTCATCCAGGACGCCGACGAGAAGAAGTCCGGGAAGGGCTGACACCGGCTGCGGTACCTACTCCTGTAGCGCGTCCGCAGATGCTCGGCCAGTGCCGAGGTGGACGACGCCAGCACCACGTCCCCCGCGGTGATCGGTTT